>DAHXNN010000016.1 GCA_027365385.1 Acidimicrobiaceae bacterium
GGCGGGGCTCGTCACGAGCCGAGCGACCAGGGGGCCCGCCCCGGGACCCGCACGGCCGCCCGCCAGGCGTGACACCTCGGGCGCCCGTCCGTCCGGCACGACCGTGGGACACGGTCACGGGGACCGGATCGTCACGTTCCGCGTCGCCGTCTTCGTCGTCGTCTTCGTCGGCGTGCTCGGTGGCGCCGCCGGCTTCGTCGGCTGGTACGTGCGCGCCTCGTACTTCGTCGGGGTCGACCAGGGCCACGTAGCGGTCTTCCAGGGCCGGCCGGGCGGCTTCCTCTGGTTCAAGCCGACCGTGCTCGACCGCACCGCCATCCCGATCTCGGCAGTGTTCGCGCCAGACGTCGCCGCCGTGCGCGCCGGCATGCTCCAACCGTCCTTCGCCACGGCAGAGGCCGTCGTCGCGGGCCTCGCGAACACCCAGCGTGATCTCGCGCTCCCCTCCGTGAACACCTCCAGTGCGCTCGGTGTCGTCGGCACGACGACGACCACGCTCCCCCCGCCGACCACGACGACAGCGCCGCCGGCACGGACCACCACCACCAGCAAGACCAGCAGCAAGACCAGCACCAGCAAAACCACCAGCAGCAAGACCACCAGCAGCAAGACCAGCAGCAAGACCACGGCGACGGCGCTCGCGCCTCCGGTGACCTGAGATGGACCGCCGCATCCGTGTGCTCGCCGTGTTCTTCCTGCTCTGCTTCGGAGTGCTGTTCGTCCAGCTCAACAACCTGCAGGTCCGCCAGGCCACCGCGCTACGACGCTCGCCCTACGAGCCGACGACCGCCGTGTCGAGCTGGCTCCTCCCGAGGGGCGACATCATCTCGGCGAACGGCAAGGTGCTCGCCTACTCGACGAAGAACCCCGACGGACCCGGCTACCTCCGGCGCTATCCCGAGGGACCGCTCTTCGCTGCCGTGACCGGCTACGACGACTGGGTCCAGCAGGCGCTCCAGTACGGCGTGGAGGCCGAGTACAACGGCTACCTCGTCCAGCACCAGTCGGCGGCCCACGGCCTGAGCGGGCTGCTCACCGAGACGACGGGCACAGACACGGTCGAGGTGACGATCTCGACGAAGCTACAGGCCGTCGCGGCTGCCGCTCTCGCCCCCTACGCCACGGGAGCGGTCGTCGCAATCGACCCGACGACGGGAGCGATCCTCGCGATGTACTCGAAGCCGAGCTACGACCCCAACAAGCTCTCCTCCGCGAACGCCACCGCGATCGACAAGTACTACGCGTCGCTCGACCCCTCGAGCGGCAGCTCGCCTCTCGTCAACCGCGCGACCGACCTGCTCACCGCGCCCGGCTCGACGTTCAAGATCGTCACGACCTCGGCGATCTTCGACCACGACCCCGCTCTTGCGCTCGAGACCGTCCCGGTGCTCACGGCGCTCACGCTGCCGCAGTCGAACCAGCTTCTCCACAACTACGCGAACGAGTCCTGCGGCGGGGGCCTCGCGAGCAACCTCGCCGTCTCCTGCGACACGGCGTACGGCCACTACGGCCTCCAGCTCGGCGGGCAGAACCTCGCGGAAGAGGCGAACGCGTTCGGGTTCGACAAGCGCCCTCCGATCGACCTCCCGCCAGCGGAGGTCGCAGCGTCGAACTTCCCGCCGGCCGGGAGCTTCGCGCAGAACCAACCGGGCCTCGCCTACTCGGCGATCGGCCAGGAGAACGTCTCGGAGACCGTGCTGCAAGACGCCCTCAACACCGCCGCGATCGCCGACGGCGGGACGATGATGACCCCGCATCTCATGGCACACGTGCTCGACGGCGAGGGGCGCGTCATCGCGACGTACCGGCCCCACCCGTGGCGCCAGGCCACGTCGATCGCGACCGCGGACAAGGTGCGCCAGCTCATGCGCGGCGTCGCCGAGTACGGGACCGCTGCAGGGCTGTTCCCTGCCACGCTCGACGTCGCGGCGAAGACCGGCACCGCCCAGGTCGGCCAGCTCAACTGCTCGTCGAACTGGCTCGTCGCCACCGGCCCCGCCGCTGCGGGACAGGTGCCGAAGGTCGCCGTCGCAGCCGTCGTCCCGTTCCAGGCAGGCCTGATATGCGACGGCACCGGAGCGGGCATCGCAGGGCCGGTGGTCGCGAAGGTGCTCGACGCAGCCCTCGGGTACGGGTCGTGACCCGCCGTCACGGCACTGTCCGTGCCCCCCGGTGCACGCGGGCCACGGCGCATAGGCTCGTCGCCGCATGACGACGACCCCGTCCCCGGTCTACGGCGGCCGCTACGAGCTTCGGAACCAGATCGCGCGTGGCGGGACCGCCCAGGTCTACCTCGCCCGGGACCTCCTCCTCGACCGTCCGGTCGCGCTCAAGGTCCTGTTCCCCGAGCTCTCGAGCGACCACTCCTTCGTCGAACGATTCCGTCGCGAGGCACAGGCCGCAGCGAACCTCATGCACCCCAACATCGTCCAGGTCTTCGACTGGGGCGAGTCGGACCGCACGTACTTCATCGTGATGGAGTACGTCGACGGCGAGCCACTCTCGTCGATCATCCGCACCGAGGCGCCGCTCGGCGACCGTCAGGCGGCCTCCGTCGCCTCCGACATCGCGAAGGCGCTCTCCTACGCGCACCGCCACGGGGTCGTCCATCGCGACATCAAGCCGGGCAACGTGCTCATCACCGCGGACGGCCAGGTGAAGGTGACCGACTTCGGCATCGCTCGTGCGATCGGCGTCGACGAGCAGGTCACCCAGACCGGCCTCGTGATGGGGACGGCAACCTACTTCTCCCCCGAGCAGGCCCAAGGGCTCGCCGTCGACGCCCGTAGCGACGTCTACGCGCTCGGTGTCGTGCTGTTCGAGATGCTTACGGGCCGCCCGCCGTTCAGCGGCGAGACGCCGGTGGCGATCGCCTACCAGCACGTGCGCGAGCAGCCCCCCTCGCTCCGCTCGCTCAACCCCGCCGTGCCTGCCGCCCTCGAGGCGATCGTGCTCCAGGCGATGGCGAAGCTGCCGGCCGAGCGCTACGTGAGCGCGGACGAGATGAAGTCCGACCTCGACCGCTTCGTGCACGGACAGACCGTGCTCGCCAACCCGCCGCGGGGTGCGGACGACACCGGCCCCGTCACGACGATGCTCGCGGCGAGCGACGGACCCGACACGACGGCCGTCGCCGTCGCCGCACCGGGTGGTCGCGGGCGCGGCGAGCGGGACCGGGAGCGCAGGGAGCGCAGCACCACACCCTGGTGGCTCGCTGGAGGCCTCATGCTCCTCGCCGCGATCGGGCTCGTCGCGTACTTCGGCGGCCGCTCGCTCGGCTACTTCGGCGGCAAGAGCTCCGTCGCCGTCGCGCGCGTCGTGGGCCAGAGCGAGGCAGCCGCCACGAGCGCACTCGACCAGCAGGGGCTGCGCGTCTCGCCGACGACGGTCCAGGCGGGCATCGCGCAGCTTGCGAAGGTCGGGACCGTCAAGTCCCAGAGCCCCGCTCCTGCGACGGAGCTCCACACGGGCGACGTCGTCCACATCGTCGTCTGGGGGAACCCGCCGCGAGCGACGGTGCCGAAGGTGACGGGCGTCTCGCTGTCGAGCGCAGAGTCCGAGCTCACGAACGCGAGCTTCGTCCCCACGGTGCGCTACGTGAAAGCCACGAACGCGAGCGAGCGCCAGGGCTTCGTCTACCGGCAGTCGCCCGGCGCCGCGTCGTTGCGCCCGGTGGGGACGACGGTGACCCTCTACGCGGTGTCCGGCAGCGTCTTCGCTATCGTCCCGCCCGTCTCGGGAGACTCGGTCTCGGCGGCGACGGTCGCGCTCATCAACGCCGGCTTCAAGGTGAGCGACAAGCAGCACTCTGAGCTCTCCGCCACGGTCACCGTCGGCGACGTCATCGGCACCAGCCCCGCGGCCGGCCAGCGCGACACCCCCGGCACGACGGTGACGCTCGTCGTGTCGAAGGGCTCGGTGTCCGTCCCCTATGTGATCGGCTACACGCCTGCCGCCGCAGGCGAGGCGATGACGCAAAACGGCCTCACGTTCCGGACGGCCCTCCAGGAGAACGCACCCCCGAGCGAGGTCGGCCTCGTCGTGCAGACCGGGCCGACAGCGGGCACGACCGTCGCGTCGGGGCGCCAGATCGTCATCTACATCGGCGCGGAGAACGGCTCGACGACCCCGACCACCACGACTCTTCCCGGGGGCAGCACGACCACGACGTTCCCCGGCTCGGCCAGCCCGGTGCAGGGCTAGCTTCCGGAGGGCCCGCCGGTCGCTACTGCGAGCGCTGGCGGTCCGGCGTGATCTTCAAGATGACGCGCTCGCTCTGGATCGGTCCCGCGTAGGGACCGCCCGTGTACTTGGCGCTGAGCGCGTCGATGTGAGCGCGGGCCTCGTCTCCACGCACCACCTCGGCGACCCGACCCCGGACCTCCGCGTAGTGGTAGGGGTTGTCCGCGTCGAAGATCGCCACCGTCACCCGCGGGTCCTGCTCGACGTTGGCGAACTTCTGACGGTGGACCTCGGTGTTGATCAGGACGTGCTCGTCGTCGGCGTCGACCCACATGATCTGGGTCTGCGGCTGGCCGTCAGCGAACAGCGTCGTGAGGGCCGCGAAGTTCTTGCCCTGCGCCAGCTCTTTCACGGTGGGATCGATCATGGCGCGAGGCTAGTGCCGCACGACGGGTCGTAGCGCCGGGCGAGAGCGCGGCCGCGCCGCTCCGGGCTAGCGATGGTGGGCGCCCGCCGTGCGGAGGAAGTTGCCGAGCAGCTCGTGCCCGACGCGGGTGAGGATCGACTCGGGGTGGAACTGGACTCCCTCGATCGGGAGGCTGCGGTGCCGGAGGCCCATGATCACGCCGTCTGCCGTGCGCGCCGTGACCTCGAGGCACGCGGGGACCGACGCCGGGTCGACGACAAGCGAGTGGTAGCGGGTCGCCTCGAACGGGTCGGCCAGACCGGCGAGCACGCCCATCCCGTCGTGGTGGACGAGGGAGGTCTTGCCGTGCATGAGCTCGGGCGCACGCACGACCTCCCCGCCGAAGACCTCGCCGATGCACTGGTGGCCGAGGCAGACACCGAGCACGGACAATCCCTCGCCGCCGAGCACGGCGATCGCCTGCGAGGAGATCCCCGCGTCGACCGGCCGACCGGGTCCGGGCGAGACGAGCAGCGCGTCGGGCTCGAGGGCTCTCAGCCCTTCGACGTCGACGTCGTCGTTGCGGACGACAACGGGCTCTGCGCCGAGCTCCCCGAGATACTGGACGAGGTTGTAGACGAAGCTGTCGTAGTTGTCGACGACGACAACTCTGGCGGCCACCACCTCATCGTACCGGGCGGCTGCGGGTATCCTCGGTGGCCATGGCAGGCAAGACGAGACCGCGGCGCGCACCTGTCGGGAAGCCCGAGCCGGACACCGGCCCCGCGACGCTGTCGACCAGGGACGCGAGGGACGCGAAGACCTCGAAGGACTCCAGAGCGGGGAAGGACTCCAGAGCGGGGAAGGGACCGAAGGCAGCGAACGCGCGCCGCCTGCTCGGCAGGTCCCGCGGCGCGCGTAACGGCCGCACCACGCCGTCGGCCAAGGACCGGGCGCGCACGAACGGTCGCTACACGGCGCCGATCCCGAGGAGCGTCAAGCGCAGCCCCCGCTGGTACCCGTGGGTGCTGCTCGGGCTGCTCCTCGTCGGGGCGCTCTGCGTCATCTTGAACTACATCCAGGTGCTCCCCGCGAGCCCGACGAACTGGTACGTCGTCGGCGGGCTTGCCGCGATCCTCGCTGCCGCGCTCATGGCGACGAGCTACCGCTGACCGGAGCGCCGATCCGTCCGGCAGGGCGACCACGGACAGTGGGGTCGGCCGACGCGGAGGGTAGCGAGACGAAGCTGGCGACCGGCACCTGCCCGACCTGCCGGTACGACAGGGGTGTAACTACCCCCAGGGTTGTCCACAGCTGTGGACAACCGGTTCCGCCCTGCTCCGGCGGTGTCCCGCGCCGTGTCCCGAGCCGTGTCCCGAGCTACGCGAGCACCTCGCCGAAGTAGGCCGCGGCCGAGCGGCGGAGCTCCACGAGCTCGAGGTCGACGAGCCCTTCGACGACGAGCCTGCTGCCTCCAGCAGTGCCGATGACCACCGCCGGGACACCTGCAGCCACGGCGAGCGCCACGACGCGGTCCGGATGCGAGGTCGCGACGAGCACGCGAGACGCCGACTCGGAGAACAGCTCTCGGTGCGACGCTATGCCGCTGCCGCTGCCGCTGCCGCTGCCGCTGCCGCTGCCACTGCCGCTGCCGCCGACCACGCAGCCGACGCCAGCGGCCATGGCACACTCGGCGAGGGCGACGCCAAGCCCGCCGTCGGAGACGTCGTGGACGCCGGTCACGAGACCGGGTGCCACCTCTGCCGACGCCTCCGCGGCGACGAGACCGGCGACGAGACCGCTCACTCGCGCGTGCGCGGCGAGGTCCAGCGGTGGGAGCTTGCCGTCGCGGTGCCCGCGACGTGCGCGTGCCCAGCGTGAGCCGCCGAGCGCGGGGTGGGTCCGGCCCAGCAGGACGACCGCGTCCCCGTCGCACCACCCGATCGCCGGTGGGCGGCGGACCAGCCCCTCGAGCAAGCCCACGACGGCGACGACAGGCGTCGGGTCGATGTCGGTCCCCTCGGACGAGTTGTAGAGCGAGACGTTGCCACCGACGACCGGCAGCCCGAGGGCGGTACACGCCTCGGTCATCCCGTCGATCGCCTCCGAGAGCTGCCACATCACCTCGGGATGCTCCGGGTTGCCGAAGTTGAGGCAGTTGACGAGAGCGATCGGTCGCGCACCGGTGCATGCGACGTTGAGCACGGACTCCGCCACCGTGGCGGCGGTCCCGGCGCGGGGGTCGAGCCGGCACCAGCCCGGGTTGCCGTCCGCGCTGAGCGCGAGTGCCTTGCCGGTCCATGTGATCCCGGGTGCCGCGCACTCGAGCAGCGCCGCGTCGCCGGCACCTGGTGCGAGCACGGTGTTCAAGAAGAGCTGGTGGTCGTACTGGCGGTAGATGGGCGAGGGATCGCCGACGAGCGCGAGCAGGTCGGCACCGCAGTCGTCCGGCGGTGCGAGCGCTCCAGGGTCGTCCGCCCGACGCTCGGCGGCATCGAGCGGCGCGGCGAGGGGGCGGCGGTAGCGGGGAGCATCCTCTGCGAGTGACGCCGCGGGCACCTCGGCGAGCAGCTCGCCGCTCGCGCCGTCGCGGACCCGGAGCCGGCCGATCCCGTCGGGATCGCACTGGCGCACCTCGCCGACGACCGTCGCCTCGACCTCCCAGCGGCGGCAGACCTCGGCGACGCGCTCGAGCGCCTCGGGCATGACGATCGCGAGCATCCGCTCCTGGCTCTCGCTCGTCATCACCTCGACCGCGCTCATGCCTGCCTCCCGGCGCGGCACGACTGCGACGTCGACGTCCATCGACAGCCCGCCACGCGCCGCGGTCTCGCTCGTCGCGCACGCGAGGCCCGCTCCGCCGAGGTCCTGGATGCCGACGACGAGCTGCTCGTCGAGGAGCTGGAGGCACGCCTCGATGAGCCGCTTCTCCTCGTAGGGGTCCCCGACCTGCACGCTCGGCCGCTTCGCGGCGTCGTCGCCCGAGCCGGGCTCGCCGAACGACGACGACGCGAGCACGCTCACACCACCGATGCCATCCCGCCCGGTCCGCGACCCGAGCAGGACCGCGAGGTTGCCGACACCGGTCGCACTTCCGAGCACGAGGTTCTCCACGCGCATGATCCCCAGGCAGAAGACGTTGACGAGAGGGTTTCCTCTATAGGTCGGGTCGAGGGTGGTCTGGCCACCGACAGTGGGCACCCCGACGGAGTTGCCGTAGCCGGAGATGCCACGCACCACGCCGTCCAGGATATAGCGGCTCCGTGGGTCGTCGGCAGGACCAATAAAGAGCGGGTCCATCAGCGCTATCGGCCGCGCCCCCATCGTGAAGATGTCACGGATGATCCCACCGACTCCGGTGGCCGCGCCCTGGTAGGGCTCGATCGCCGAGGGGTGGTTGTGGCTCTCGATCCGCACCGCGATCGCGATCCCGTCGCCGACATCGACGACGCCCGCGTTCTCCCCGGGTCCGACGATGACGCGCTCGCCCGTCGTCGGGAGCCTCCCGAGGTGGACGCGGGACGACTTGTACGAGCAGTGCTCGCTCCACATGACAGCGTACATCGCGAGCTCGACATCGCTCGGCGCACGACCGATCATACGCACGATCTCGTCGAGCTCGTCGTCGGTGAGGCCAAGTGAGCGATGCGTCATCGGGCCGTAATTTTTGGGCAGCATAAGTATCAAATCCTTCGAGATCTACAGTCGCTCCAGCACATCGCCTAGAGGCGCTCCATACCACTTCATACCGCCGTGCAAAGCGGCGCTATTTGCGCCATAGTTGTCGCATGGCGACGTCACGCAAACGGACCGGCATGTCGACAGAGCACAAGGCAGCGCTCGCCTCCGGCCGAGCCCAGGGCCTCGCCGTGCGCCGCTACCTCGAGGCTCTCGAGCGCAACCGTCCCCGGCGAGGGCGGCGGCCGTCGCGCGACTCGCTCAAAGAGCAGCTCGCCGAAGTCGAGGCGGGACTTCGCGACGCCGACCCGTTGAAGCGGCTCCATCTCGTCCAGCAGCGCAAGCTCCTCGAGCAGCGCCTCGCGAGCGGCGAGGGGGCGGAGGACCTCTCGGACCTCGAGCAGGGCTTCGTCGACGCTGCCGCCGAGTACGGCGCGCGCAAGGGGATCGACTACTCGACCTGGCGCGAGATCGGCGTGCCCGTGGAGGTCCTGCGACGCGCTGGCGTGCACCGGAGCCCCTCTGCCTAGGACGGGACGGGCGCGGATGCCGCTGCGAGGAACGACTCGAGGAGCGCGATCCCGTCCGACGAGCCGATCAGGTCGCTGCTCGCCCGCTCGGGATGCGGCATGAGCCCGACGACGTTGCCCGCCCGGTTCGCGATGCCGGCCACGTCGCCCACCGAGCCGTTGGGGTTGTGCGCGTAGCGTAATACCACCTGGCCGTTGTCCTCGAGGCTCCCGAGCGTCGCCTCGTCACAGATGAAGCTGCCCTCGCCGTGGTTGACCGGCAACGCGAGCACGGTCCCTGCGGGAGTCGCCGCGGTGAGGACGGACGACGAGGACCCGACCACGCATGGCACCGTGGTGCAGACGAAGCGCAACCCGGAGTTCCGTCGTAGGGCGCCGGGGAGCAGGCCCGCCTCGGTGAGGACCTGGAAACCGTTGCAGATCCCGAGCACGGGACCACCGTCGAGGGCGAAACGGCGCAGCGGTCCCATCACGGGAGAGAAGCGGGCGATGGCACCCGGCCGGAGGTAGTCGCCGTGGGCGAAGCCGCCGGGAAGGACGACCGCGTCGACGTCGCCGAGGTCGTCGTCGCCATGCCAGACGATTCGCGCCGACGCGCCGAGGCTCGCGAGCGCCCGGACGACGTCGTGCTCGCAGTTCGACCCGGGAAAGCAGACCACACCGACCGCTGGGCTCATTCCCCGCGCTCCGCTGGGCTCACGACGACCTCGGCGCGCTCGATGACAGGATTGGCTAGCAGGCGGTCACACATCTGCTGCGCGGTCGCCCGCGCGGCCGGCTCGTCGGCCGCCTCGAGCTCGAAGCGGACGACCTTGCCGACGTGGACGCCACTCGCCCCCGTGAACCCGAGGGCGGGCAACGCACGCTCGATGGTCTGGCCCTGCGGATCCGCGATGCCCTCGAGCCCGCGCACCTCGACGGCGACGGCGAACCTCACGAGCCCAGAGCGCCGGGCGCGCGCACGGCACCGTCTCGCGAGCCGCCGGCACCCCACCAGCTCGAGAAGGACAGGCCGGAGATCGTCTCGTAGGCCGAGACGTAGCGTTCCCGGGTAGCGGCGACGACCTCGTCGGGGACCGCGGGCGGGTCGGAGTCCTTGTCCCAGCCCGTGCTCTCCGCCCAGTCCCGCACGGGCTGCTTGTCGAACGACGGGGGAGTCGTGCCCGGTCGCCACGCCGCCGCGGACCAGAAGCGCGAGGAGTCCGGCGTGAGGATCTCGTCACAGATGACGAGCTCGCCGTCGACGACGCCGAGCTCGAACTTCGTGTCCGCGATGACGATCCCCCGCTCGAGGGCGAGATCGGCGCCCCGGGCGTAGGCCGCGAGAGCGACGTCGCGAGCGAGCGCGGCGCGCTTGTCCCCGACGAGGTCGGCCGCCTCCTCGAAGGAGATGTTGACGTCGTGGCCCTCTACCGCCTTGGTCGACGGGGTGAACACCGGCTCGGGGAGCCGGGCGGACTCCTCGAGGCCGGGAGGGAGCGCGGTGCCGTGCATCGTGCCCGACGAGCGGTACTCCTTCCAGGCAGACCCCGTGAGGTAGCCGCGGACGATGCACTCGATCGGGAGCATGTCGGCACGCCGCACGAGCATCGCCCGGCCCGCGACGTCCTCGATCTCTGCCGCGACGGGCGGCAGCTCCGCCGGATCCGTCGCCACCAGGTGCGTCGGCGCGATCTCGGCGAGCTGGCCGGCGAAGTACGCCGTCATCGCCGTGAGCACACGCCCCTTGTCCGGCACAGGCTCGGCGAAGACCCGATCGAAGGCCGAGATCCTGTCGGACGCGACCATGAGCAGCAGGCCGTCTCCGACGTCGTAGACGTCACGGACCTTGCCTGAGTAGATCGGAGTGGCTGTCACGTGCGGACCTCCTCGAGTGCGTCGATCGTACGGTGAGCATGGCGGAGCGCCCGGTCGAGGTCGAAGGCCTCGTCGAGCACGGGCCCGACCCGGCCCGGCCCGAGTGCCTCCACGAGCCCTGCGTCCGACTCGAGCACCGCGCGAAACGGCCGCCGCTGCTCGAAGGCGGTGCGCGCCGCCGACTGGACCATGCGGTAGGCGGCATCACGGGTGCAGCCCGCCGCGACGAGGGCGAGCAGGACCGGCTGGGAGAACACGAGCCCGTAGGAGCCGACGAGGAGGTTCTCGCGCATCCGCTCGTCACGCACCACCAGGCCGTCGACGAGTCGCTCGGCTCGGCGCAGGCTGTAGTACGCGAGGAGGCTCGCGTCCGGGAGGACGATGCGCTCCACGGAGCTGTGCGAGATGTCGCGCTCGTGCCAGAGCGCGACATCCTCGAGGCCGGCGACGAGGTAGCCGCGCAGCACACGGGCCAGCCCGACGAGGCGCTCGCTCGTGATCGGGTTGCGCTTGTGAGGCATGGCGGACGAGCCCTTCTGACCCGAGCGGAACGCCTCCTCGGTCTCGGCGACCTCGCTCCGCTGGAGATGGCGCAGCTCCGTCGCGATCGCCTCGACGGTCGTGCCGGCCGACGCGCACGCGTAGAGGTACTCGGCATGACGATCCCGGGCGATGACCTGCGTGGCGGGCACGGGCCGCAGGCCGAGAGCCGCACACACCCGCTCCTCCACCGAAGGGTCGATGTTCGAGTACGTGCCGACGGCACCGGAGAGCTTGCCGACGGCGATCGCGTCGCGCGCCCTGCGCAGGCGCTCGCGGTCGCGGTCCGCCTGCAGGCAGTACAGGGCGAGCTTCGCCCCGAACGTCGTCGGCTCCGCGTGCATCCCGTGGGTCCTGCCGAGCATCGGTGTCGCCGCGTGCTCGATGGCGCGCCGCTTGAGCGTCGCCACGAGCGCGGAGGAGGCCTCGACGAGCAGGTCCGCGGCTGCAGCGAGGGTGGCGGACAGCGCCGTGTCGACGACGTCCGACGAGGTGAGGCCGTGGTGGACCCACGAGCCCTCCGGTGCACCGATCTCGGCCTGGACGACGTCGACGAACGCCGCGACGTCGTGGTCCGTGACGGCCTCACGGGCAGCGACCTTCTCGACGAGCGCGGCATCGGCCCGCGGCGCCCGCTGGCGCGCGGCGGCGGCGTACCCGGGCGGGACGACACCGAGATCCGACCACGCGTCGAGGGCGAGCAGCTCGACCTCGAGCCAACGGCCGAGGCGCGCCTCGTCGGTGAACAGCGACGCCATCTGAGGCGCGGAGTACCTGGGGATCACCGCAGCGCCGCCTCGGGCACCGAAACGGACACGGGCACCGTGGCGACCTCGCGCACTGTGGCGGCGATGTCGCTGCGGTGCTGCATGCCGTCGAAGGCGATCGCGCCGACGGCCGCGTAGGCGCGCTCGCGCGCACGTCCTAGCGTCTCGCCGAGCGCACGCACGACGACGACTCGGCCACCGGCGACGCGCACCGTCCCGTCGGGGTCCCGGCGGGTCCCCGCGTGCAGGACAGTGACGCCTTCGACGGCACGGGCGTGGTCGAGGCCCTCGATCGCTGCGCCGCGCTCGGGCGCGTGCGGGTAGCCGCGCGCCGCGAGCACGACGGCGACGGCTGCGTCGCCGTCGACGGTGGGCGGCGTACCGAGGCGCCCCGTAGCCGCCGAGAGGAACAGCTCGGCGAGGTCCCCGCCGCAACGTGGCAGGACCACCTCCGCCTCGGGGTCGCCGAAGCGGACGTTGTACTCGATGAGCTTCGGACCCTCGGCGGTGAGCATGAGCCCGGCGTAGAGCACGCCCCGGTAGTCGATGCCACGACGTCGCATCTCGGCGAGCGTCGGCAGCACGATCCGCTCCATCGCCTCGTCGACGAGTGCCGGCGACGCGGCAGGTACTGGGGAGAAGGCGCCCATGCCGCCGGTGTTGGGCCCGGCGTCGCCGTCGAGGAGGCGCTTGTGGTCCTGCGCGGCAGGCAACGCGAGACCGCCGCGGCCGTCGCAGAGCACGAGGAGGGAGAGCTCCTCGCCCACCAGACCCTCCTCGAGCACGACGCGGCGACCCGCGTCGCCGAACGAGCTCCCTGCGAGCTTGGCTGCCGCGTCCGCCTCCGCCTCCGCGAGGTCCCCGGTGACGAGCACGCCCTTCCCTGCCGCGAGGCCGTCGGTCTTCACGACGTACGGACCGGGCATCCGCCGGAGGAACGCCCGCGCGTCGTCCAACCGGTCGACGCTCGCCCACGCGGCGGTCGGCACGCCGGCCGCTCCGGCGAGCTCCTTCATGAACGCCTTCGAGCCCTCGAGCCGCGCGCCGTCGGCTCCGGGACCGAGCACGGCGCGACCGGAGGCGCGCAGCCTGTCCGCGAGCCCATCGACGAGCGGAGCCTCCGGTCCGACGACGAACAGGTCGGCGTCGACCTGCTCGGGAGGCATCGCCGTGACCTCGACACCCACCTCGTCCTCGATCCCCGGGTTGCCAGGGGCGACGACGACGCGGGCGCCCGGTGCGAGCGCGCACGCGAGCGCGTGCTCGCGTGCGCCCGAGCCGACGACACAGACCTTCACGACAACCGCCCGTTGCTCACGCCGTCGCCCGGTCAGCTGGCGACGTGGACGTACTGCTCGCGCCCCGGACCGACACCGGCGAGCGACACCGGCGCTCCCGCGTGGTCCGCGATGCACGCGATGTAGTCACGCGCCGCCCGAGGCAGCTCACCGATCGACGTCGCCGCGGAGAGGTCCTCCTCCCATCCCGGCAGCTCCTCGTAGACCGGCACGACCCGGTGGAGCACCGACTGGTGGTAGGGGACGCGGTCGAGGCGTTGGCCGCCGTCGTCGTAGGCGACGCACACCTTCACGACCTCCAGCTTCGACAGCACGTCGAGCTTCGTGAGCGCGATCTCCGAGACCGAGTTGATGCGCACGGCGTGACGGAGCATCACGAGGTCCAGCCAGCCCGGCCGGCGCCGGCGGCCGGTGTTCGTCCCGTACTCGTGGCCACGCTCGACGAGGAGGTCGGCGAGCTCGCCGTCGAGCTCGGTCGGGAACGGTCCCGCGCCGACGCGCGTGATGTACGCCTTGGCGATCCCGACGACCCGGTCGACGTCGCGAGGCCCGACGCCCGTGCCGACGCATGCGCCGCCAGCGGTCGGGTTCGACGACGTGACATAGGGATAGGTGCCGTGGTCGAGGTCGAGGAACGTCGCCTGCGCGCCCTCGAGCATGACGTTCTCCCCGGCGTCGAGCGCGTCGTGGACGATGCCGACGCTGTCGCCGATCAACGGCGCGATGCGCGGTGCGAGCTCGTCGAGGTAGCGACGGGCGATCTCGTCCTCGTCGAGCGCGAGACGGTTGTAGACCTTCGCGAGGACGGCGTTCTTCTCCCGCACGACCACCTCGAGCTTCTGGCGGAAGATCTTCGGGTCGAGAAGGTCCTGGACCCTCAGCCCGATGCGAGCGGCCTTGTCCGCGTACGCGGGCCCGATGCCGCGCTTGGTGGTGCCGAGCTTGTTGCGGCCGAGGGAGCGCTCGGTCGCCCGGTCGAGCTCGTAGTGGTAGGGCATGATCAGGTGCGCGTTGCCCGAGACGACGAGCCGGCTGGTGTCCACGCCACGCGCCTCGAGCGCGTCGCACTCGGCGAGGAGCACCGCCGGGTCGACGACGACACCGTTGCCGATGACCGGGACGGTGGAGGGATAGAGGACACCGCTTGGCACGAGCTGGAGCGCGAAGCTCTCGCCCCCGACCACGATCGTGTGACCGGCGTTGTGGCCGCCCTGGTAGCGCACGACGAGGCGCATGTCCTTCGCGAGGAGGTCGGTGAGCTTACCTTTGCCCTCATCGCCCCACTGGGTTCCGACCACGACGGTCGCAGGCACCAGCACTCCCTCCGGCTCGAACGGCGGGCAGTCTAGCCGCCCTCGGGACAGCCGATCCTCGTCACGACAGCACGAGCTTGCCGCCGTCGCTGCCGACGCGCACCGTGTCGCCTTCGGCGACACTGCCCTCGAGCAGGGCGATCGCGAGCGGATCACCGATCTCGCGCTGGATGACACGCCGCAGCGGGCGCGCCCCGAACACGGGGTCGTAGCCGAGCTCGACCAGCAGCGCACGCGCCTCGGGCGTGACGTCGAGCGTGAGGTGGCGATCTGCGACCCGGCGGGCAAGGACGGCGATCTGGATGTCGACGATGACCGCGAGGTCGTCGCGGCCGAGCGGACGGAAGCGCACGATCTCGTCGATCCGGTTGACGAGCTCGGGCTTGAAGAAGTCGAGCGGGTCGCCCTTCAGGTTCGAGGTCATGACGAGCACGACGTTCGTGAAGTCGACCGTCCGCCCCTGGCCGTCGGTCAGCCGACCGTCGTCGAGGACCTGGAGCAGCAGGTTGAACACGTCCGGATGCGCCTTCTCGACCTCGTCGAGGAGCACGACGCAGTAGGGACGGCGGCGAACCGCTTCGGTGAGCTGGCCGCCTTCCTCGTAGCCGACGTAGCCGGGAGGGGCTCCGACGAGGCGGGCGACCGAGTGCTTCTCCTGGTACTCGCCCATGTCGATGCGGACCATCGCCCGCTCGTCGTCGAAGAGGAACTCCGCGAGCGCACGGGCGAGCTCGGTCTTGCCCACGCCGGTCGGGCCGAGGAAGAGGAAGGAGCCGATCGGACGGTGCGGGTCCGCGAGCCCGGCGCGGCTGCGACGGATCGCGTTCGCGACCGCGGAGACGGCCTCGTCCTGGCCGACGACACGCCCGTGGAGCACGGACTCCATGCGGACGAGCTTTTGCATCTCGCCCTCCATGAGCCGGCTGACGGGGACACCGGTCGAGCGGGCGACGACCTCGGCGACGTCCTCGGCGTCGACCTCCTCCTTCAGCATGCGCTCGTGGCTCTGGAGCTCGGAGAGGCGCTCGGTCGCCTCGGCGATCTGGGCGTCGATGGCGGGAAGCTCGCCGTAGCGGATCTGTGCCGCAGCACCGAGGTCCCCGTCGCGCTCGAAGCGCTCCGCCTCCCCGCGGCGCGCCTCGAGCGTGCCCTTCAGCTCGCGGATGCGCGCGATCGCGTCGCGCTCCGCGTGCCAGTGCGCGGTCATCGCGCTCTCCTGCTCGCGCAGGTTCGCGAGCTCCTCGTCGATGCGCTGGAGGCGCTCAGCCGACGCGGCGTCGCTCTCTGCGGCGAGCGCCACCCGCTCGATCTCGAGCTGGCGGATCCGCCGGGCGACGACGTCGATCTCGGTCGGCATCGAGTCGATCTCGATCCGGAGCCGGCTCGCCGCCTCGTCGACGAGATCGATCGCCTTGTCGGGCAGGAACCGGCCGGTGATGTAGCGGTCGGACAGCACGGCCGCGGCGACGAGCGCCGCGTCCTGGATCCGGACGCCGTGGTGCACCTCGTAGCGCTCCTTCAGGCCACGCAAGATCGCAACGGTGTCCTCGACCGACGGCGGGCCGACGTAGACGGGCTGGAAGCGGCGCTCGAGAGCTGCGTCCTTCTCGATGTGCTTCGCGTACTCGTCGAGCGTCGTCGCGCCGACGAGGCGAAGCTCGCCGCGCGCGAGCATCGGCTTGATGATGTTGCCCGCGTCCATCGCACCCTCGGCCGCTCCCGCCCCGACGATGGTGTGGAGCTCGTCGACGAAGGTCACGACCTCGCCTTCGGAGTCGGTGATCTCCTTGAGCACCGCGCGGAGCCGCTCCTCGAACTCGCCCCGGTACTTCGCGCCAGCGACCATCGCCGAGAGGTCGAGCGCGACGACACGCTTGTCGCGCAGGCTCTCGGGGACGTCGCCCTCGACGATGCGCGTCGCGAGCCCCTCGACGATCGCCGTCTTGCCGACCCCCGGCTCGCCGATGAGGACCGGGTTGTTCTTCGTGCGGCGGGAGAGGACCTGGATGACCCGGCGGATCTCCTCGTCCCGTCCGATGACCGGGTCGAGCCGCCCGCGGCGGGCGAGCTCGGTGAGGTCGCGCCCGTACTTCTCGAGCGCCTGGTAGGCCTTCTCGGGCTCTGGGGAGGTGATCCTGTGACTCCCCCGGACCTCCTTCAGCGCGGCGAGCAGCGCGTCCCGGTCCACGCCGAGCTCGTCCGCGAGGGCGAGCATCATGTGCTCGACCGACAGGTACTCGTCGCCCATGTCGAGCTGGACGCGGCCCGCCCGCTCGAACGCGGTCGCGAGGTCCCGGCCGAGCTGCGGGCTTCCGCCCCCGTAGGCACGGGGGAGCTTCGCGATGGCGTCCTGGAGGCGGTTGCGCACGCCGAGCGGGGCGACGCCCATCCGGTCGAGCACGGGGACGGCGACACCGCCCTCTTGTCCGAGCGCGGCGAGCAGGAAGTGCGCGGGCGTCACCTCGGCGTGGCGCGCCGCCTCGGCCGCACGGGACGCCTCTTGCAGCGCCTCCTGGGTCTTCAGCGTCCAGCGGTCCGGTGTCAGTGCCATCGTCGTCCTCTCCTCCGGCGCCTCCCGGCGTCCCTCAGCCTCGCCAGCGCGCCGGGAGCCGTTCGGCCCTGAGCGGCACGAGGTCCCTGCGGTAATGGCGGTGCGTCCGCTCGACGGCCTCGAGCGCCTCGGCCCGGACCCGGGCCAGCTCCTCCCGCATCGCCGCGAGCTCGGCCTCGAGCCTGAGGAGCCGGCGCACCCCCTCGAGGTTCACCCCCGCGTTGGTCAGGTCCTGGATGCGCTGCAGCTGGGCGATGTCCGCGTCGGAGTAGCGCCTGCTGCCACCGATCGTCCTCGCGGGGTCGAGGAGCCCCTTGCGCTCGTAGATCCGCAGCGTCTGCGGGTGCACTCCGGCGAGCTCCGCCGCGACGGATATGACGTAGAGCGCGCGCGTCGGCGGCAGCGGCTGTTGGCGGTCGGGGGGCACCGACGTCACACCTCGAAGTGCGCCCGGGGCGAGCCAGGTGAGGCCTTCGCGAGCGCCTCGACCGCCTTGCGCTCGGCGTCGGTGAGCTTGCTCGGCACCACGACGTCGACCGTCACGAGAAGGTCACCGCTCTCGTCGCCCTGGTGCACGCCGCGGCCGCGGACGCGCAGCGTCTTTCCTGTCTTTGTGCCCGATGGCACCTTCAGGTGAACCGGCTTGGTGAGCGAGGGCACGGTGATCGTCGCGCCGAGCGCGGCCTCGGGGAAGGTGACCGGCACGGTGAGCGTGAGGTCCCTGCCGCGACGGCCAAAGATCGGGTGGGCTGCGACGCGCACGACGACGAACAGGTCCCCCGCTGGACCGCCGTTCGCGCCAGGCTCACCCCGCCCCTTCACCTTGATCCGCTGGCCGTCGTCTACACCCGCAGGGATCCGCACCTTCACCTGGCGCTCTCGCCGCTGTATGCCGGTGCCGAAGCACGTCGGGCACGGGTCCGTGATCTTCGTGCCACGTCCGTGGCACTCGGGACAGGGGGCCGAGAGCGAGAAGAGCCCCTGGTTGTCGTCGAGCACACCGCGCCCGCCACAGCGCGGGCAGACCACCGGCGTCGTCCCGGGCTTGGCGCCGCTTCCACCGCAGGTCGAGCACGCTACGTTGCTCCGCACGTTGACCAAGGTGACGACCCCTTCGATCGCCTCCTCGAAGGACAGATGCAGCTCGGCCTCGAGATCCCCCCCGCGACGCGGGCCGCCCGCAGCGGCGCCGGCACGCCGCCTCGTGCCGCCCGACGGCTGGCGGAACAGTCCCCCGAAGAGGTCCGAGATGTCGTCCACCTTGAAGTTGAAGCCGCCGGCACCGCCCTGGCCGAAGCCGGCAGCCGCGGCTCCGGACCGGCGCACCTCGTCGTACTCCTTACGCTTCTGCACGTCGCCGAGGACGTCGTAGGCGGCGCTGATCTCCTTGAAGCGCTCCTCGGCACCGGGGTTCGCGTCGGGGTGGAACTGCTTCGCGAGCTTGCGGTAGGCGCGAGTGAGCTCCTTCTCGCTCGCGTCATGGGCGACGCCCAAGACCTTGTAGTAGTCCGTCTCGAACCACTCACGCTGCGGTGCCACTCATCGGCTCCCTGCTACGACATGCACGACGGCAGCCATCTTGCGGCACCTGCCACGACGCTCCCTCCGGCGCTCGTCGTCACGGGTATCGGGCCGCTCCACGTCTCGTGCTCCCTACGCTCGCACCTTCACCATCGCCGGCCGGAGCACGCGCCCCTTCAGGCGGTAGCCCGCACGCAACGTCTCGACGACCGCCGGCTCCGGAGCGCCCTCGCCCCCGCCGGGACCTCCTGCGACGGCACTCTCGTCGTCGGCCGAGACGTGCGCGACCGCGTCGTGCACCGTCGGGTCGAACGCAACCCCGTCGGCGTCGATCCGCTCGAGTCCCTCCTTCGCGAGGATGTCCCGCAGCAGGGTCCCGATGCGCACGAAGGCCGACTCGAGCTCGCTCCCGCCCGAGCCACCCACGTGCGCGAGCGCGAGGTCGAGGGCGTCGAGGGCCGGAAGGAGCCGCTCGACGACGGCCTCCACCGCCCGGTCGAACGTCTCGGCCTGCTGCCGAGCGGTGCGCTTGCGGAAGTTGTCGAACTCCGCCTGCAGGCGGCGGAGAGTGTCGAGGTACTCGTCGCGCTCCGCCACGAGCGCCTCGACCTCCGCCCCAGCCACAGCCTCGCCGGGGACAGGCTCGCCGGGGACCACCCCGTCTGCCTCTGGACCGATAGGCGCCTCCACCGCACCGACGGTGCTGTCGGGAGGCGTCGCTCCGGTCGCTGGGCCCTCGGTCGCTGGGCCCTCGGCGCCGCCGGCACCGGTCGCCACCGGGCTCATGCCTCGGCCGCGCCGGGCTCGTCGACGATCTCCGCGTCGACGACCTCATCGTCGTTCGGCGGGGTCGAGGAAGCACCGGCTCCCGACGACGGACCGGACGAACCCGCCTGCTGGTAGAGCCGCTGGGCGAACGCCTGGGACGCCGTCACGAGCGCTTCGTTCGCCGTCCGGATGGCCTCGAGGTCCGTGCCGGCGAGCGCGGTCTTCAGCGCGGCGAGCGCGGACTCGACCTTCTCCTTCTCGTCGCCGGTGAACTTGTCACCCTCGTCCTTCAGGAGCTTCTCGGTCCGATGGACGAGCGAGTCCGCACCGTTGCGTGTCTCGGCCTCCTCCTTGCGGCGCCGGTCGTCCGCCGCGTGGGCCTCCGCGTCACGCACCATCCGCTCGATGTCGTCCTTCGGTAGCGACGACTGGCCGGTGATCGTCATCGACTGCTCCTTGCTCGTCGCCCGGTCCTTCGCGGAGACGTGCACGATGCCGTTCGCGTCGATGTCGAACGTGACCTCGATCTGCGGGGTGCCCTGCGCCGCAGGAGGCAGGTCGACGAGCTGGAACTTGCCGAGCGTCTTGTTGTACATCGCCATCTCACGCTCGCCCTGGAGCACATGGATCTCCACCGACGGCTGGTTGTCCTCCGCAGTCGTGAAGACCTCGGAGCGCTTCGTCGGGATCGTCGTGTTCCTCTCGATGAGGCGGTGCATGATGCCACCCTTGGTCTCGATGCCGAGGCTGAGCGGCGTGACGTCGAGCAAGAGGACGTCTTTCACGTCGCCCTTCAATACGCCAGCCTGGATCGCCGCGCCGACCGCGACGACCTCGTCCGGGTTGACGCCCTTGTGGGGCTCCTTGCCCGCCAGGCTCTGCACGAGGTCCTGGATCGCAGGCATACGGGTCGAGCCGCCTACGAGAACTACGTGGTCGATATCGGACTTCGCGAGCCCGGCGTCGGTGATCGCCTGCTCGAACGGCCCGCGGCACGCCTCGGTGAGGTCCTCCGTGAGCTCCTGGAACTTCGCGCGGGTGAGCTTGACGTCGAGGTGCTTCGGGCCCTCGGAGGTGGCTGTGATGAAGGGGAGGTTGACCGTCGTCTCCTGGACGGCCGAGAGCTCGATCTTCGCCTTCTCCGACGCCTCCTTGAGGCGCTGTATCGCCATCTTGTCACCGGACAGGTCCACGCCCTCGGTGTCCTTGAACGTCTTGACGAGCCAGTCCATGACCCGCTGATCCCAGTCGTCACCACCGAGATGGGCGTTGCCCGACGTCGACTTCACCTCGAACACACCGTCGCCGATGTCGAGGATGGAGACATCGAACGTGCCACCACCGAGGTCGAAGACGAGCACCGTCTCGTCCGCGCCCTCCCTGTCGAGCCCGTAGGCCAGCGCTGCCGCGGTCGGCTCGTTGATGATCCGGAGCACCTCGAGCCCTGCGATCTGCCCGGCTTCTTTCGTCGCCGTCCGCTGGCTGTCGTCGAAGTACGCGGGGACGGTGATGACCGCCTGGGAGACCGTGTCACCGAGGAACGCCTCGGCGTCCCTCTTCAGCTTCTGGAGGATACGTGCCGAGATCTCCTGCGGCGTGTAGGCCTTTCCGTCGATGTCGACGGTCCAGCTCGTGCCGACGTGCCTCTTGACCGAGCGGATCGTCCGCTCGGGGTTCGTGATCGCCTGCCGCTTCGCCACCTCGCCGACGAGCACCTCGCCGGACTTCGTGAAGCCGACGACCGACGGGGTCGTCCTGCCGCCCTCGGCATTTGGGATGACCGTGGGCTCGCCTCCCTCGAGGACGCTGACGACCGAGTTGGTCGTACCGAGGTCGATGCCGACCGCCTTTGGCATTGGTGGTGCCTCCGATTCCTTCGTGCTCGCTGCTCGCGCCGGGCACCCGAGTCATCTGGGCGCTATAGCCCGACCTGTCGCCTGACCCGTCGCCTGATCTCTGTCAACGGAAGTATAACGAAGTTGAGCCGTCGGTTGTCAAGTAGGCGGGCAGACTGCTGCCACCAGGGATCCAACAGAGACGACAGGGCTCTCCTGAGCCGGAGGAGCCGGTAGGATCAGGTCGAGCGCGCCGGGTGCGCAGGGTGCGCCCGCATGCCGTCACGAGTGACGAGCTCGCGCCAGCGGTGGTCCGCTATGCGCGTGAGCGTCGCGAGCTGCCGGCGCTCGCGAGCGCGGAACGGCCGGCCGGACCGCCCGACGAGGAGCGCGAGGCCGGACACCTCCAGGCCGGCCCACGCGACGTCGCTCGCGGAGGCCGCTGCACCAGTGTCCTTGGCCGCGGAGCGAGTGCCGGTCACGAACGCCTCCAGCCACGGTCCAGGTGGCGCCCCAGCCGACGCGCTGAGCACGAGCGGGCCGTCGGGGTCGACGACCGCGGACCACTCGGCGGCGTACGCGATCCCGACGCCGGCGACGAGCGCGTCGAACAGGCTCCCGACCGTCTGCTCCCCGAGCAGGTCCGCCCCGACCTCGAGCGCCTCGACGAGCGGGTGGGAGAGCGCCGGAGCGACACTCCGGACGTCCTCCACGTCGACGGCGTCGAGCTCGCCGACCTTCGCGAGCATGAGGGGGATGAGGTCCTCGCTCGGGAGGTCGACCGTGAGCTCGTCGATCACACGCCCGTCCCCGCGCTCGAGGATGTCGATGCCGACGAGGTCGCCGCCCACCGCGCCGATACGGCTCGCGACTGCGCCGAGCGCGCCCGGCCGGTCAGCGAGCCACACGCGCAGGACAAAGCTGGACATGCAGACAGCCTAGGCACCACGTGTGAACGCCAGGTTGCCTCCCTGCGACGGGCGCGTGTCCGAGAGGCACGATCGTCGGCTCCGGCCCCGGCTCCGGCCGTGGGTGTGGATGTGGGTGTTGGGTGTCCTACGCAAGCGGCGAGATAGCCTCGGGGCATGCCCAAGCTCGTCCTCCTCCGACACGGCCAGAGCACCTGGAACGCAGAGAACCGCTTCACCGGATGGGTCGACGTCGACCTCACCCCGTTCGGCGAGGACGAGGCGCGCGCAGCCGGCGAGCTGCTCGCCAGCGCAGAAGGGCTCGTCGTCGACGTCGTCCACACCTCGGTGCTCACCCGCGCCGTGGTAAGCGCGAACCTCGCACTCACGGCAGCAGGCCGGAGCTTCGTGCCCGTCCGCCGGCACTGGCGGCTGAACGAGCGGCACTACGGCGCCCTCCAGGGTCTGGACAAGAAGGAGACCGCCGCACGCCACGGAGCGGAGCAGGTCCTCGCTTGGCGGAGGAGCTACTCGACACGTCCCCCCGAGGTCACGGCCGACAGCCCGCACCACCCGGCGAACGACTCCCGCTACCGTCTCGTGCCGCCTAGCGCCCTCCCTGCGGCGGAGTGCCTCGAGGACGTCGTCAACCGCCTGCTCCCGTACTACGAGGACGCGATAGCCCCGGAGCTTCTCTCGGGGCTCACCGTGCTCGTCGTCGCGCACGGCAACAGCCTGCGCGCCCTCGAGAAGCACCTCGAGCAGATCACCGACGAGGCGATCGTCGACCTCGACATCCCGACGGGAATGCCGCGTGTCTACGAGCTCGACGACGCTCTCACCGTACGCGAGGCGTACTACCTGGGCGACGCCGACGCGGTGCGGGCCGCCGCAGAGGCGGTCGCGCGCCAAGCCGGCTGAGCCGCCTCGCACCGAGGAGGACCTCCGACGCATCGGCCTGCCAGGCTGCTCCGTCCCTCCGCCCACGGCTGCCACCTGGGCCTTTACATGGCATTCACACGCGTGTAACACGCCATTCTCGTCGGCGCCACAGCCTGGAAACG
Source organism: Acidimicrobiaceae bacterium (assembly GCA_027365385.1). Classification (GTDB taxonomy): domain Bacteria; phylum Actinomycetota; class Acidimicrobiia; order Acidimicrobiales; family Bog-793; genus JAJZCK01. The sequence goes on from DAHXNN010000016.1 coordinate 23,219, forward strand.
CGGCCTGCCTACCCTCCCTCTGTCGACCGATGCCGCCTCGTGTGGCCCGAGAGAAGGAGAATGGATGTTCTGCCCCTATCCGAGCCGGCTCGAGGCCCGGGCGATTCGCGAGGAAGAGGCCGAGCCGTCACAGCTCGTCCGGACATCGGGGATCATAGAGACGCTCGCACGCGAGGGAGGCATATAGGTGAAGGTCGTCGTCGCAGTCATCAAGCCCTTCAAGCTCGACGAGGTGAAGGATGCCTTGAAGGCCATCGGGGTCCAAGGGCTCACCCTCACCGAGGTCCAGGGCTTCGGACGTCAGGGTGGCCACACGGAGACCTACCGGGGAGCGGAGTACACGATCGACCTCGTGCCGAAGGTCCGGCTCGAGATCCTCGTGGACGACGCCCAAGCGGCCGAGGTCGTCGAATCCATCGTGTCGACGGGTCGCACCGGCAAGATCGGTGACGGGAAGGTCTGGATCGTCCCAGTCGAGGATGTCGTCCGCATCCGGACCGGAGAGCGCGGCGCCGACGCCGTATAGGGCTTGCCAGCGCGTGGTCGACCTCCAGGTGGTGCCGGTCCAATGCTCCCGGCAGCACCGGAGGCCGGCGACGCGCGGTCCGGCGACGTCCCGCCTAGATAGGCGCGCGCTCGGGCGCGCGCCTATGTTCCGCACTTTTCTCTATCTACGCTTCTCTCCCGGATTCGGAGGGCATCCATGACCGACGTGGCTCGCACGGCTTGCTGGGGCACGAAATGCTAGGCTTGCCGGGTGCGTAGTGCTCGCGGCAGCAGTAAAGAGCCGCTCGGCGAGCGCATGCGAAGCGCCTTCCTCAAGCCGGCAGACAGCGAGACCCCGGGAGACCCCGGAGAGCCGCAGTCGGTGGAGCAGCTCCAGGCCGCGGTCAGGTCGGCCGACGACAAGGAACGACTCATCGGGCTCATCGCAGCGCCGTGGGCTGCCGGTATCGGCATCCTTGTAGGCAGCGAGCTCATCGCCCACGACCCACCAGCCCGGCTCAGCGACGGACTGGTCAACCCCCTCCACGTCAACGTGGGGCTCTACCACGAGGTCCTCGCAGCGCTCGTGGTGCTGTCGGTCGTCATGCTCGTGACGGCGATGCTCCGCAAGCGCCTCTACCTCGGCATAGTGATGGCGCTCTACGGATTGACGGTGTTCAACCTCCACTACTGGGGCTTCGGTGTCCCCTTCGTCATGGTCGGCGCGTGGTACCTGGTGCGGTCGTACCGGCTGCAGCGCAGCCTGCGCGAGGCGACCGGCGGTTCGCCCCGACGCCTCGGGGCCGACGAGCGCGGTGCGAGGCGCAGGGCCGGGGTCTCCTACGCCGGCCGGCCGCGAGCCAGCAAGCGCTATACGCCGCCAGCCTCGCCGCGCCGCTCGTAGCCGTCGGGCCGTAGGGGCCCGCCTCGCCTGCTCCTGGCCACCAGCGCCCCGAGGGCGACCAGGAGCAGGACGAGAAGGGTCGTCGGGAGGATGAACACCTTCCACGATGCGTGCTCGCTCGCCAGGGCGGCTGCCGTCGAGAAGAGCCCTGGATCGTCCGGTGCGGCGATAGCCCGGAGCGTCGCTCCGGGCGGAAGGAACGTATCGCCGGGGATGGCCCGCTCGATCCGGTGACCGCCGATCGTGAAGGATCCTCGGCACGCATACCCTGCGTCGTTGCTCCCGCTCCCGCCCAGCAGGCCGAGGCACCTCGTCACCGTGACCTCGACCGGGACGCCGTGCTCCCGCAGATCGGTGATCTGCGCGTTCTTGCTCGCCCCCACCACGAAAAAGGTGGCGGACAGGGCGGCCAGAGCGAGCAGGCATGCCCCGACGAGGACACGGGCGACCCGGCGAGCGTCCACGTCGACTGCGGCACCGCGCAGGGTCGTCACTGGCGCAGTCGTCACTGGAATAGCAGACGTGTGCTGCCCGGTCGATGCCGTGCCGTCGCCGCTCGGCTCGCCCCTGGAGATAGCCCAATCATAGCGACCGGCGCGGTTGGTAGGGATCCGGGAGGCGCGATCCAGCAGCTACAGAGCGTGGACACACGGTGCGAGCACGGCCGTCGCGCCCCTCTAGCTCCAGTTAACACACTGGTAACACCAGCGTGACAGTGCCGAAACTCAGGACCTGCATCCTTTGGCGGTCGAACCAACCCCTGCCATGGTACTCACGCACCCAGTGGCGTGGGTTGTCGGGTCCATGGCGCGGGTCGCTTGACGACGCGCTGGCCCAACGAGAGGAGTGCTAGAGCCGTGCACCTGCTACTAGGCGCAGTACAGGTTCCCTATCCCAGCTGGCTGAACACAGGCGACAACACGTGGCAGATCACAGCTGCCACGTTCGTCGGGCTGATGAGCCTCCCTGCATTGGCCGTGCTCTACGCGTCAATTGTCCCGAAGAAGTGGGCAGTGAACGTGTTGGCCATGATGTTCGCCGGGTTCTCACTGGTCCTCATCTGCTGGGTGCTCTGGACCTACAAGATGGGATTCGGTGCGACCTCGATCGGCGGTGGCGTAAGGAACGGAATACAGACCCAGCTCCACGGCGTGGGCTGGGTGAAGCACTTCTTCGAGAACTTCGTGGGCAAGCCGGGGCAGATCCTCAACAGTCAGGGTGAGCTCGGGCAAGCGGTGTCCGCGGCCAACACCGCCATCCCATTCCACTTCCCCACGGACACGCTGGCCTATTTCCAGTTCGTCTTCGCAGCCATCACCCCACTGCTGTTCCTCGGGAGCGTCCTCGGGCGGATCAAGTTCAGCGCTTGGTGCCTCCTCGTGCCGCTCTGGTCGACCTTCGTCTACGGCATCGACGCCTTCCTGTTGTGGGGTGGCGGCTACTTCGCCCAAGAGGGTGCCATCGACTACTCCGGAGGCTTCGTCATCCACATGTCGGCCGGAGTCTCGGGATTCGTGGCGGCGTGGGTGCTGGGACCACGCCTCGCTCGTGATCGACAGCACTTCCTGCCCAACAACCTCGTGATGGCAGCGGTCGGTGCGGGCATCTTGTGGCTCGGCTGGAACGGCTTCAACGGCGGTGACCCGTATTACGCAGGAACCGACATGGCCGCAGCCGT
>DAHXNN010000235.1 GCA_027365385.1 Acidimicrobiaceae bacterium
CTCTCGCGCCGGACCGACCTGCACGGCGACGCTGGCACGCCCGCCGTCACGGTCGTCACGAACGCTCTCAACATCGCGAGCGAGCTGGCCGTGCGCGAACAAGTGAAGATCGTCGTCACCGGCGGAGTCGTCCGGCCACAGTCCTACGAGCTGATCGGCCCGCTCGCCCTCCCCCTGCTCCACGGGCTCGCGCTCGACTACGCGATCCTCGGGGCCGACGCCGTCGACGCGCACGACGGCGCGAGCGCGCACCACGAGGGCGAGGCTGCCGTCAGCGCGTCGATGGTCGAGCGCGCCCGGACCGTCGTCGTCGTCGCAGACAGCTCCAAGCTCGGCCGTCGGGCATTCGCCCGCGTGTGCCCCATGTCACGGATCGACGTCCTCGTCACGAGCGACGGTGCGGACGAGCCGACTCTGGACGCGCTTCGCGCGAGGGGCACCGAGGTCGTCGTGGCCTGACGGAGCGGTCCAGTCGTTTCGCTCCGGTCGTTTCGCCAAGGCATGGAGCAGCCCTGGGGCTCAGCTGCTCGTGAGCCGGTCGAGGAGCTGGTCGAGCGGGACGGTGAACACGCCGACGTTGACGTCCGAGATGCCGTACGGCACGACGAGACGGTCGCCGTGGAGCATCGCCCCGCAGGAGTAGACGACGTTCGGCACGTAGCCGTCGCGCTCGTCGTCGAGCGGCGCGACGAGTGGGTCGCTCAACGAGCCGATCACCCGGCGCGGATCCTCGAGGTCGAGCAGGGCCGCTCCGATCGCGTAGCTCCGCATCGGCCCCACGCCGTGGGTCAGCACCACCCAGCCGGCCTCGGTCTCGATCGGCGAGCCGCAGTTGCCTCGCTGGACGAGGTCCCATGCCCCGTTGCGCTGCTCGAGCGGTACCGGGTCCTCCCAGACGGTCGGATCGTCGGACGTCACGAGTGAGTTGCTCTCCCGGTCCCAGCGCGAAAGGGCGACGAAGCGGCCAGCGATCCGTCGGGGAAACAGCGCCATGCCCTTGTTGCTCGCGGCCTCGCCAGTGAGCTGGGTGCTCCTGAAGCTACGGAAGTCGTCCGTCTCGAGCAGGTGCGGAGCGACGTGCACGCCGTCGTAGGCAGTGTAGGTCGCGAAGTAGGTCTGGGAACCGTCGTCGTCCACGAACCGGACGAAGCGCGCGTCCTCCATCCCCCGGCTCTCCACCGGCGTCGACGGGAGCAGGACGCGCTCGGAGATCGACGAGGCTGCAGGGAAGCTCACCTCGTAGTTCGACGCGGCAGCGAGCCGGAAGCGCTCGATGGTCCGCTCGGCGTCCCAGCGCGTCACGATCTGGTCGTGGAGCGACCGCAGCGCCACTTCGAGCTCGTCACCGTCGAACGTGGCCGGCAGGGAGTCCAGCACGTACCCGGCACTCGATCCCCAGTCGCCGCTCGCATGCAGCGCACGACGGAAATGCTCACGGTCGTAATGGCGCCTGCCGAGCCGCCCGGCAGCGACGTAGCGACCCGGCTCGTCGAGCTCGACCGCCCCCCCGGCGCCGACGACTCCGGTCCTGAACTCGACCGAGGAGATGTGCCCCTCTCCGATCGCCCTGACGCTCATGACGAAGCGGGCCTCGCCCGGACCCGTCCCGCTCTGGTCCGGGTGCGCCACGAGCGACGGGTTGCAGAGCGCCGCCGCCTCGACGGCAAACTCCTGCGTGAAATAGGAGCCGACGAGGCTCCGACGAGTCGCGGACAGCTCGAGCGGCCGGGCGAAGCGGTGGGCGACGAGCTCGAAGTGCTCGTCGAGGAGCGCCCGGAGGTCCCTATGGCGGCCAGCGAAGCCGTTCAACACCCCTGCGAGCGCTGCGTCGGCGGCCGCGTCGTCGAGCGCGAGGATGCGCTCCACGACCGGTCCGGCCCGGGACTCCCCCTCGAGGAGCCCTTCCTGGCCGGGCACGAAGAGCCTTGCCACGACGCGGCTGGCGTCGGGTCGCAGGCGGATCGGCGTCCGCGTGACTGGGATCGGAGCCGTCACCGGCGCACGAGGTCGCTTGCATGCTGCAGGGTCGCGACCATCGCGAGGGTCGATTCGGCGCCTTGGTTCGCGTTGCAACCGTCCGGCGTGAGCCCGTCGAAGCCGCCGCCCGTCGACGGGTCGAGAAGAGCGCACCTCGTGTCGTTCTCGCCGAGGAACCACCCGACCGCGAGATCGACCCCACGCGAGAACCGGTCGTCGCCGGCGACTCGCCACGCTCGCGCGCAGGCGTCCGCGAGCGCAGCAACCTCGATCGGCTGCTGGTCGAAACAGCGTCGCTCCTCGCCTCGCGCCCAGCCGCCCACGGGGACGACAGAGAGGTGCCCGTCGCGTGTCTGCACCTCGAGCAGCCAGCCGAGCAGATGGAGGCCGTCGTCAAGAGCGCGGACGTCGCCGAGCAGCTCGCCCGCGGCGACGAGCACCTCGGCCAGCGCGGCGTTCGCGTAGGCAAGGCGGGGCTCGGGCCAGGGCCACGCAGCGTCGCGCACCGGGCGACCCACGGCCCTGACAGCCGCCGCGAGGAGCGCCCGCGCGACTTTGTCTCCGGGGACGACGGCAAGGACCTCGGCGGCACCGAGCGCGGCGAACACCATCGACCGCAGGTGGGGCGAGCGCCGTGACGCTCCGAGAGCGAACCGGGCAGCCGCTCGGTCGCGCTGCACCTCGTCCCGCCCACGAGCAGCTGCCGTGCCGAGCGCCCAGAGCGCCCGTCCCCAGCAGTCCTCGACGCCTGGCTCGTCGTGCCAACGGCGATCCAGCCCGAGGCGGTTCCGGCAGCGCCCGTCGGGCCCCTGGGCGCTCACGACGAAGTCGAGGTAGCGATCGGCGACCTCGAGCAGGGCCTGCGTCGGTCGGGGCTCGCGCTCGACGACGACGAGAGCCCGCGCGACGTCGTCGACGCAATACCCGTGGTGGCGCTCCGGTGTCGAGCCGCTCGCGTGCTCGAAGATGCCGACGTCGTCGCTCATGCGCAGGACGTGCTCGAAGGGTGCCTCGACGGTCCTCATGCGACGGCCACCGATCGGTCCCTCGCGAGCCTCGCACCGAGTGCGTGGTAACGAGCGGCGACGGCAGGCCAGAGGAGCTCGCTCGCGAGATCTCCGGCTCTCGACGCCATCGCCGCGGCCAGACCCGGCTCGCACAGCACACGCCGCAGGGCGGACGCCATCGCCCCCGGGTCGTCGTGGTCGACGACGAGACCGGCACCGGAGCCGAGCAGCTCGCAGGCGTGGGCGAACGCCGTCGCCACGACGGGCTTTCGGGCGGCGACCGCTTCGATGAGCACGCCGGAGGTGACCTGTTCGTGGGAGTCGTACGGCAGGACGACGACGTCGGCCGTGGCGACGACCCGCCGCAACGAGGCCACGTCGAGATAGCCGGCCTGGAGCGTCATCATGTCTGCGACCCCGAGGTGCTCGGCTCGCTCCCACAACGCGTCGCGGTAGCGCTCGCCCTCGCTCTCGAGCACCCTGGGATGCGTCTCCCCGACGACGAGGTAGTGCGGGCGCGGCGCGAGGTCCCGTAGCGACGGCAGCACGTCGACCACGCGCTCGATGCCCTTGCCGGGCCCTAGCAGGCCCCAGGTCAGGAAGCGGGGCGAGGCGGCATGGTCGGCACGCTCGGCCGGGCGGGCCAGTGCCATCGGAGCCAGTGTCGGGCGGGCCAGTGCCGTCGAGGCCAGTGCCGTCGGGGCAGGCGCACCGTGCGGTATCACGACGACTCTCGAGGCGTCGACGTCGTAGCGCTCGACGAGGCGCCGGCGTGCCGTCTCGCTCATCGTGACGAGGATCGACGCGTGGTCGGCGACTCGCTCGAGCACCTCCCGCTGGTGGGGCGTAGGGTCCGCGAGGACCGTGTGCGCGACGACGATGCTCGGCACGTCGAGGAGCGCTAGCACCCCCACGACGCTGTCGCCGTCGGGACCGTCGTAGATGCCGAACTCGTGCTGGACGACTGCCACGTCGAAGACGCCGAGAGCCGCCGCGGCCCGGATGATCGCGCCCGGCTCGCCGTGCACCATCTGGGCGACCACAGCGGGGTCGAGTGACGGCTCGCTCCTCGGCAGGACACGGACGACGCCCGTCCGCTCGCCCGCGGCGACGAGCTCCGACCGCAGAGCGGCGGTGAAGGTCGCGAGACCGCACTGGGTCGGTGGGTAGCTGCTGAGGAAACCGAACGACGTCGGCACGGAACGACCTCCAGGCTCGGGCCCAGCCGCCGGCGACGGCTGCAACTGCCGCGACGGCCAAAGGGCTGGTTGCCCGCAGTCGCCGTGACATGCACGGCGCACGGGACCCGTCCACAAGGTCGGTGCGTCCAACGCCAGGACTCCCCTGCTCCTCGCCTCTCGACCGCGCAAACGGTCCCGACGAGGCGATCACGAGCGTCGCGCTGACCTACTCATCGTACCAGCACGGCGTGTCCCGGCCCGGGCGGCCCCTCAGCGGGCGGTCTGGGTCTCGACCGCCGCCGCGGGCCCGCTCGCCAGATCCTCGCCCCGTCCACCGACGATCCCTTCGTCCCCTTCGAAGACGAAGGGCGTGGCGGTCCGGTGCTTGGTCCACCACGCGAACGCGAGCCCGAGCCCGAGCAGGGCGGCGAGCGTCTCGTCGACACCATGACCGATCGCCACCGGGCCGTAGACGAAGAAGGTGACGAGCAGGGCTGCCATCACCACGCTCGAGAAGATCGAGCCGACGAGCAGGAGGCGGTGCGAGTGGCTGTTGAGCTGGACGTCGGGTAGACGGCGGTGGCCGACGGTGAGGAAGACCGCTGCGGTCAACGAGTCGAGGAAGAACTCCGCGAGAAGGAAGAACCCGGCTGCGGAGAGGACGATGTCGAAGAACGAGGACAGGGAGGAGACGAAGAGCTGCAGGACGACGACGACCGTCGCGCTGGCGAGGGTGACCACGATGGCGACGTGAGGGACACGGTGGCGGTTGAGCCTGGCGAAGCTCTCCGGGATGAGGCCCTCCCGGCCCATCGCGTAGAGCGCCCGGGTGAGGATGTAGCTCGTCAACCACAGCCCGCCGGCGGTGGAGAGCAGGATCGGCACGAGCATCAGCCATGGCGCGCCGGGCACGAGGCGGTGGGACCACACTGCGAGCGGGTCGACGGAGCCCGCGAGGGAGGCGAGTGGCGTCTCGCCGAGCATCAGCGGATAGAGGATCGCGTAGAACAGCAGCGCCCCGATCGCGCCGACGATGCCGCCGATGCCCGGGTCGTCGCGCGGCTTGACGGACTCCTCCGCCGCGTAGCTGTCGATCTCCCAGCCATCGAGGATCGTCGCCGCGACGACCGCGACGACGAGGATCCCGCCGATCGGTGGTGCGCCGAAATGGATCGGGACGGCGAGCCGGTGCCAGCTCAACGCACCGAAGATGCCGAAGGCTGCGAGCGACACCATCTCGACGGCGAAGAAGACCTGGGTGATGCGGGCGGTAGGGCGGCTGCCGAGCAGGAGAGGGACGGCGGCGAACAGGATCCAGAACAGCGCTACCGCCATCCTCACGACCGGTGGCGCGTCATAGTGGGGCGCCACCAGCGCGAGGGTGTAGGAGCCAGCAGGGATCGCAATGGGGGGTATCGAGAAGAAGTAGGCGAGGATCAAGATCCACGCCTGGTAACGCGACACCCCACGTCCGATGATGCGGGCCGACCAGTGGTACGACGCTCCGGAATGGGGAAAGTGCCTGTTCAACAGTCGGAAGACGAAGCTCGAGACGATGAACGGCACGGCAAGGAGTGCGATCGCCGGCAGCGTCCACCACCCGGCTTGGGCGGCCATGACGCCTCCGGTCGCGGCGACGGAGAACATAGGACCGACGCTCGATACCGAGAGGGGCACGAGGTCACGCAGGCGGAACGCTTGAGCGAGGCGCGCCCCGCCATCCCCGTCCTCCTCTGGTGCCGCCGATCGGCTCGGCGTCACGCCTCCGGCCGGCGTGACGTGCGTCACGGACGTGCTCCGGCTCTCGGCGTCATGGTATCGAGATCCTATCCCTGATGCGAACAGCTCCTATAACGCAGGTGGGCTGTCGCGCACAGGACCGGCGAGCATCGTGACACCAGGCACCTCGACGGCGACGCGGATCACGGCTCGGCCGCGATCGCCAGCGTCTGCGGATCGACCTCGTGCTCGAGCGGCTCCCCGGCGCAGTAGCGGCGGAGCTCTGCGACGACAGTGTCCCCGAGCCGGCGGCACTCCGGACCGAGCGACCCGGCGATGTGCGGCAGGACGACGACGTTCGCGAGCCCGAGGAGCTCGTGCCCGGGGGGCAGCGGCTCGGGCTCGGTGACGTCGAGGACCGCGTGGAGGTCTGGTCGCGCGGTCAGCACGGCCGCGAGCTCGTCGTGGCGCACGAGGCCGCCCCGTGCGGTGTTGAGAAGCGTCGCCCCCCTGCGCATCGAGCCGACGAGACCTCCGGTCACGATCCCCCGAGTCTGCGCGTAGAGGGGCGCGTGCACGGACACGACCCCGGAGCGCGCGAACAGCTCGTCGAGGGCGACGAGCTTCACGCCGAGAGCGGCTGCCTTCGCCGGATCGCAGAAGGGGTCGAAGGCGAGGACGTCCACCGACAGCGTCGAGAGGCGCTCGCTCACGAGTCGTCCGATCGCACCGAGACCGAGCAGGCCGACGACCTCCCGGTAGGCCCCGAGAACCTCGTCCCGGCGAGGGTCGCGAGGACCGGCGGGACAGGAGACGAAGCCCCACACGTTCTTCAGCGAGAGGACGACGAGCGCGAACGCGAGCTCCGCGACAGGGGCGGCGTTCGCGGCGTTCGCGCTCGACAGCCGGATGCCCCGCGCGAAGAAGGCATCCGTCACGAAGCCCCGGACCGCTCCCGCGCCGTAGAAGACAGCCTCGAGACGGGGCGCGCTGCCGAGGAACGCGGCGTCCATCACGGGAGCCCCCCATCCCGAGAGGAGGATCTCCACGTCCGCGAGGAGCTCGAGGCGTCCCGCGAGCTCCGTCGCCGTGACGGGTCCCGACGCGACCTCGACGAGCTCCCCGATCGCGGCTCGTTGCTCCGGGCCGTAGACGAGCGTCTGGGCGCGTTCGTCGAGGACGTAGAGAGCGTGCGGTCGCCGGGCCATATGGACGACAGTCTGCCGCGCGCCCAGGTGGG
>DAHXNN010000036.1 GCA_027365385.1 Acidimicrobiaceae bacterium
GGCTTCGTCCTCGCCGCGCTCCACCCGCCGGTGCTAGGCCCGTACGGATGGCTCGCGCTCGCGACCGCGGTCACCGGTCTCGGGACGGGAGCGTCGGCACCTGCGGCGAACAACGCGTCGCTCGAGCTGTCGCCCGACGACGTCGGGGCGATCTCGGGCTTGCGTGGGGCCGTGCGCCAGGCAGGGGCGATCATCACCGTGGCCCTCGTGACCTCCTACGTCGCTCGCAGCGGTGACGAGGCGCTCGCGCTCGCTCGAGCGTTCGACGTGTTCGCGGTGCTCCTTCTCGTGACGACTCCGCTCGTGTTCGTCGTGCCGGACCACGTCCGTCTCGGGGCCGGCGCGGGGGCGCACGCGGTCGCGTCGTAGACTCAGCACGTGCCCGTATGCCACGGGCCCGAGGGAGGACGCAGCGATGGGACAGGACGCGGCCGTGCTCGAGGCGGGTGACTTCGCTGTGGCGGATCTCGACCTCGCGGCCTTCGGCAGGCGGGAGATCGGGCTCGCGGAGCACGAGATGCCGGGTCTGATGGCGCTGCGCAACGAGCTCGGCCCATCACAGCCGCTCGCCGGCGCCCGTATCAGCGGATCGCTCCACATGACGGTGCAGACCGCCGTGCTCATCGAGACGCTCGTCGCCCTTGGCGCGTCGGTCCGCTGGGCGTCGTGCAACATCTTCTCGACTCAGGACCACGCGGCCGCCGCGGTCGTCGTCGGGCCGGGAGGCACGCCGGAGGAGCCGAGAGGCGTCCCCGTCTTCGCATGGAAAGGCGAGACGCTCGCCGAGTACTGGCAGTGCACGGTGCGGGCTCTCACATGGCCCGACGGCAGTCCCAACATGCTCCTCGACGATGGAGGGGACGCGACCCTCGTCGTCCACAAGGGGGTGGAGTTCGAGGCGTCGGGCAAGGTGCCCGATGCCTCCGTCGACGACTCCGAAGAGTACGTCCAGCTGCTCGAGGTGATGAGGCGCGCGCTCGAGCAGGACGCGAGCCGCTGGACACGGGCAGCTGCAGAGATCCGGGGCGTGACCGAGGAGACGACCACAGGAGTCCATCGGCTCTACGAGATGTCGCGGTCGGGCGCGCTCTTGTTCCCCGCGATCAACGTCAACGACTCGGTCACCAAGTCGAAGTTCGACAACACCTACGGCTGCCGGCACTCGCTGATCGACGGGCTCAACCGCGCGACCGACGTCCTCATCGGCGGCAAGGTGGCGGTCGTCTGTGGCTTCGGCGACGTCGGCAAGGGCTGCGCCGAGTCTCTCCGAGGGCAGGGCGCGCGCGTGGTCGTCACCGAGATCGACCCGATATGCGCGCTCCAGGCTGCGATGGAAGGCTTCCAGGTCGCGACCCTCGGAGAGGTCGTGTCGGTGGCGGACATCGTGGTGACAGCGACGGGTAACCGCCACGTCGTCACCGCCGCGCACATGGCCGCGATGAAGCATCTCGCGATCGTGGCGAACATCGGCCACTTCGACAACGAGATCGACATGGCAGGACTCGCAGGCCTACCTGGTGTCGAGCGGGTCAACGTCAAGCCCCAGGTGGACGAGTGGCGCTTCGCCGACGGCCACTCGGTCATCGTGCTGTCCGAGGGCCGGCTGATGAACCTCGGGAACGCGACCGGGCATCCGAGCTTCGTCATGTCGAGCTCGTTCGCCAACCAGACGATCGCACAAGTCGAGCTGTTCACCAAGCCGGATGCGTTCCCGCTCGGGGTCCACGTCCTGCCGAAGCACCTCGACGAGAAGGTGGCACGTCTCCATCTCGACGCCCTCGGTGTGCACCTCACGCAGCTCACCGACGAGCAGGCCGCGTACATCGGCGTACCGGCCGACGGTCCGTACAAGTCCGACCAGTACCGCTACTGAGACGTTGCCACCGGAGGCGCCCGAGCCGCATGCGGCCTCAGCACGGCCCCGGAGGCCCGACGGGGGGGCGGTGCTCAGCCTGTCCTGCCCGGACCGGGTCGGCATCATCCACGCGGTCTCGGGGTTCCTTGCCGCGCGCGACGTGAACATCGAGGAGAGCCAGCAGTTCGTGTCGCCGGGAGGCCGCTTCTTCATGCGAGTCCAGGCGACGCTCCCGGCGGGCTGCACGGTCCCTGCCCTGCGCGACGAGGTCAGCTCGCTGGCGACCCGGCTCGAGATGGCCTACGAGGTGCACGACGCGGGGCGCAAGCCACGCTTGCTTCTGCTCGTCAGCCGCCTCGGGCACTGCCTGAACGACCTCCTGTACCGGGTTCGCGTGGGCGCGCTGCACGCCGAGGCGGCTGCCGTCGCGTCGAACCATCCCGACTTCGGCGAGCTCGTCACCTCCCTCGGCGTACCGTTCCACTACCTTCCCGTCACCCCGGACACCCGCGGGGAGCAGGAGGGTCGCATCCTCGAGCTCGTCCGCTCCCTCGACGTCGACCTCGTCGTGCTCGCTCGCTACATGCAGATACTCGGACCGCGGATGGCCGGCGAGGTGGCCGGCCGGGCGATCAACATCCACCACTCTTTCCTGCCGAGCTTCAAAGGTGCGCGGCCCTACCACCAGGCCTACGAGCGAGGGGTGAAGCTCATCGGCGCGACGGCGCACTACGTGACCGCCGCTCTCGACGAGGGCCCGATCATCGAGCAGGAGGTGGCCCGGGTCGACCACTCGCACTCGCCGGAGGACCTCGTCGCCATCGGCCGGGACATCGAGTGCGCCGCCCTGGCACGCGCTGTCGGCTGGCATGTCGAGCACCGGATCATGCTCAACGGGGCGACGACCGTCGTCTTCCGCTGACCCGGCGTGCTGCCGCGCTGCCCGTGCCTGCCGGAGATCTCCTGCGCGACCTTCGCGCCGTCCCGGATCGCCGTAGATGACGAATCGGTGAATGGTTGCACAGAGTCCGGTAGAGCTGCTGTTACGGCTGTGTTGCTCTTCGCGGAATCACGCGATCTCGCCGTTGCAGCGCCGTATGCTCATCTCAGACCTTTCCGCTGACTGTTCCGACCCCCCCAGGAACGTGGTCGCGAGGTCGTAGAGCGCGTGGCCCGGGCACCCCCCGCCCGGGCCGCGTCGCGTCCTCCCGCACGCGCGCTCCCCGCACGCGCGCAGTGGTGATCCGGTCTCCCGGTCACGCGAACGTCAGTGGCGTAGGAGCCCTCGCGCCGCGTCGGCGACATGGACAGCCGAGATCCCTGCGGCGTCGAGGAGCTCCTCGGGCGTGCCGGAGCTCGACAGCCCCCGCACCGCGCAGTGCGCGAAGCGCACTGCGGTGCCGGTACCGACGAGTGCCGACAGCACCGCCTCGCCGAGGCCGCCCTCGGGGTAGTGGTCCTCGGCCACGACCACGTGTCCGCCGGTCGCCGCGCACGCTGCGCTCAACGTCTCGGCGTCGATTGGCTTGACCGAGTAGCAGTCGACGACCCGGGCGACGATCCCGTCGGCAGCGAGCAGGTCGGCAGCAGCCAGGCATTCGTGGACGGTGACGCCGGCGCCCACGAGGGTCACGGTGTCTTCGTCCGACGAGCGGACGACCTTCGCCCCGCCGATCGGGAACTGCTCGTCCGGTCCGTAGAGCACGGGGTAGGTGCCACGCGTCGTGCGGATGTAGGCGAGGCTCGGCGCGTCCGCCATCGCGACGACGAGGGCGACAGCGGAGGCGGCGTCGCACGGGTAGAGGACGACCGAGCCGTGCACGGCGCGCATCGAGGCGAGGTCCTCGAGTGCCATCTGGGACGGACCGTCGGCGCCGATCTCGACGCCTGCGTGCGAGCCCGCCAGGCGGATGCGCAGGCCGGAGATGCCGGACATCCGGACGAAGTCGAAGGCGCGTGAGAAGAACGCCCCGAAGGTGGCGGCGAACGGCACGTAGCCGCGAGCCGCGAGCCCGCCGGCCGCCGCCACCATGAGCTGCTCGGCGATGAAGGTCTCGAAGTAGCGCTCTGGGGCGACCTTCAGGAACGACTCCGAGCCCGTCGAGTTACCGACCTCGGCGTCGAGGACGACGACCTCGGGCCGGGCGGCGAGCGCAGCGAGGGCGTCCCCGTAGGCCTTGCGGGTCGCGACCTTGGCTCCGAGCTCGTAGCGCGGGAGCTCGATCCGTATCTCGGGATCCGGCGTGATCGCCGGCCGGCCCTCCGGCGGGCGTAGCGAGGTCACGTGGAGCGAGCTCGTGCCTCCGAGCTCGGCGATGGCGCGCTCCGCGAGGTCGGGCTTGAGGGCGGTCCCGTGCCAGCCCTCCTTGTCCTCGATCTCGGCGACGCCCTTGCCCTTCAGCGTACGAGCGAGGACGACGGTCGGCCGGCCCTCGCCCGCCGCCCGCCCGAGCGCCGCGTCGATCGCCTCGACGTCGTGCCCGTCGACGATGATCGGGACGCAGCCGAAGGACTCGACTCGCGCGGCGTACGCGTCGAGGTCCCAGCCGAGCTCGGTCGGCCCGCGTTGGCCGAGCCGGTTGACGTCGACGATCGCCGTGAAGTTCGCGAGGTCGTAGTACGAGGCCTTGTCGAGCGCCTCCCACACCGAGCCTTCCGCGAGCTCGCTGTCGCCGCAGATCACCCAGGTGCGGTAGGGGAGCTTGTCGAGTCGGCTGCCAGCGAGAGCGATCCCGACCGCCGCAGCGATCCCGAGGCCGAGAGAGCCGGTCGCAAGGTCGATCCACGGCAGGATCGGGGTGGGATGACCCTGGAGGCGGGCACCGAAGCGCCGGTAGGTGTCGACGAGCTCGTCCTCGCTGACCACGCCGACGGCACGGTAGAGCGAGTAGATGAGGGGGGAGGCGTGGCCTTTCGAGAAGACGAGATGGTCGTTGGTCGGGAGCGCGGGGTGCTCCCAGTCGTAGTGCATGTGCCGCGTAGCCAGGACGGCGAGGATGTCGGCCGCGGAGAGCGAGGATGTCGGGTGACCCGAGCCGGCGGAGGTGCTGCAGCGAATGGAGTCGACGCGCAGCTGACGCGCGAGGTCGGCTGCAGCTGTGCGTTCGTCGTCGTTCATCGATGCTCCGTTCGTCGGTGTTCCTCGGCGTCGCGGTCCTAGCCGGCTGCTTGGCTGCGGCGGGCGCAGGGATCGGCTGGCTAGCAGGCCTTCACGGCCAGGCTAGTGGCCCGTCTGGCCTCCGGCATCTCGGCGGTTGACGGGTGCGTAGCGCAACGCGGAGCGCCACGTGGGGCACGTGCTTGCGCGACGAGCCCAAGGTCACGCGCGTCGACGAGGCGGCCGAGGGGGACGATCGCCGCGACCGTGAGCCCGGCGCTAGCGCATGCTCGGGCAGCGCTCTGGGCCCGTGCGCCGGAGGTGTACAGGTCGTCGACGACGAGGATCCGCGCCCGGCCCTGCACGCACGGGCTCTGCGGTGTGGCGAGGAAGCCGTCCGGGGACGCGAGCAGGTGGCCGAGATACCCAGGACCTCGGTGGAGAAGTGCGGGGTCGACGTGCAACGTGGGACGTGCCGGCGATCCCGACCGACCCGCGCTGCTGCAGGCGTCGCGGACGACGCTCGTCAGAGGATGCACGCCGTGCCACGAGGCCCGCCCTGTGCCAGACGAGGGTACGGTGGCGAGCACGGTGACACTCGGGCCGGAGCAGTGCATCTCGTCGAGCTCGGTAGCCAGGAGCTCTACCAAGAACTCGGCGAGGAGCCCCCCGAGCCGCTCGCTGGCGGCCGCGCGGACGAACTGGCTCGGCGCCGCCTTGTAGGCGACGAGATGACGGTGGACCTCGCCGCCCCGCGGTGCGAGGCGCACCGGGTGCACCGGGACGAGATCGCCGCCGAGCTGGCGTCGTACGACCTCGCAGCTGTGGCAGTGGCGAAAGCCCGGCGGCGTGCGCGCCAGGCATACAGCGCACGGCCGGTCGCCGACGCTGTGGTGTCGCTCGTCCCCTCGCACGTTGCCGCACGCTACGAAGGTGTTGTGCTACCGGCGGCCTTACCGTCCTACCGCGCCGGCCCGACTGACGCCGCGGTCGGGCGTACGCACGCCAGCGCCGCGAGCGCGCTGCACGCGTAGCGCATGGAGTGTCCCTGGGGATCAGCGGCGCGCCGGTGCCGACCGACCTGTGAGCAGGTCGTGGAGTGTGAGCGCGAGGATCTTCTCGGCCGCCACCGCCGACCGGTCGAGGCTCGAGCGGGTGTAGTACCAGGATTCCCACGACGTCGCGGCGTCGATTGCGTCGTGGAGCGTGCGGCCCTCGCCCGAGCGCTTCGCGAGCTCGCCGGCGAACGCGCTCGTGACGAAGTTCCGGCGCACGAGACGAGCGCGGCGCAGCCCTTCAGCCATCTCGGGCGAGCTCTGCTCGTCGAACATCGCGGCACGCCGGATCGGGGTGACTGCCTCGAAGAGCTTGCGGCACTGCCGCGCGACCACGTGGATACGCTCGTCGAGCTCTGACTTCGGGTCGACGGTCACCAGCAGCTCGCTATGACGCCGGAGCTGGAGGTCGAGCGCCATGCGGCGCAGCGCCTCCACGTCCTCGAAGTGGTGGTACACGGTGCGCAGGGCGACGCCTGCCTCGGCAGCGACGGCCTGGGCCGTCGGGCGCAGCTCGCCGTCCTCGACGAGGTGGAGCAGTGCCTCGAGCACGGCGAGACGTGTCCGCTCGCCGCGGGCACGACGCCCGTCGGTGTGCACCACCTCTTCGCCCTCGGTGGTGCCGGTAGATGCGTTCGCTCGGGTCGTCGTGCGCGCCATGTTGTAACTATACATCTTGTGCAACTGCTCCGGCGCGCGTCCCGGAATGTTCTAGCGATTGCCTGAATCTGTCCCTGGCGCTCGCGGCGGCGCCTTCCCGCCTCGTCTTCGCCGGCGCGCGCGTGGTCCGGGCCGGACGAGCACGAGCAGGAGTGCTCCCAGGAGCGCGACGAGACCGGCGGCGCTCGCGACGAGACCGTCGAGGATCTCCGTGGGCGCATACCTCCATGTGACGATGTAGTCGCCCGCGGGTACCGGCACGGCCTGGACCAGGCCGAGCGCGTGGACGCGCTCGACCAGCGTCGGCCCGCCCGAGCTCGGGGTCAGTCGTGCGGTCCATCCGGGAGAGTACGTCTCGCTCCGCACGAGCAGCGCCGGCACGCTGCTCACCACGTGCATGGTCTGGGATCCGGTCTCGAGGGCGGCACCGGTCGACACCTGCCCGTCGCGTGACATCGCAGCGGTTGGAGACGTGCTATGGGCCGGCTCGAGCCATGCCAGCCCTCGGGTGCCGGTGTCGTCGAACGCCGAAAGCGAGTCGACGGTGCCGGACCACACCCATCGGGGCGGTTGCAGGTCCGCCTGCAGCTCACCGTCGAGCAACAGAGCGGACGTGCTCGGCTTGGCAGATCGCGCTGGCGCCCGGCGCTCGACGGAGACGACCACGGCGCCGACGGTCACGGGACGACGGCCGAGGTCGGATACCCGGACCTCCTCGGTCCGGGGCGCGCCGCGCAACGGCAGCGTCGCGACGCCGTCCCGTACGACTCGTCGGAACGCGATGGCCCGTGCTCCCGGCGTCGCGACAGCGATCTCGACAACGGTCGTCCGGGAGTCGCTGCCTGCGCCGAGCACGACGGTCACCCGCGACGCGGACGCCGGCGCGGCGAGCATCCAGGTAGCGGAGCTGCCCGGCGCGAGGACGCGGGCGCCCGCGGCGCGCACGTGTGGAGACGGTCCGTGCACGATGGCTCCGGTGGCGGTGACCGTCGGGCCGCCCGCGACCGAGACCGTCTCGTGCGCGGCCAGTGTCTGGACGAGGTAGCCCGCCGGGCACAAGAGGGTGTGCAGGTCGAGCGCGTCGAACGTCGGTCCGTCGAGCTGGTTCGCGTCGAGACCGGCGACGGTGTGCGTGCCGGTGGCGGCGTCGTAGGCGGCCTCGACGATCGATCCGTAGCCCTGGACGCTCGGAAGGTGGCGCAAGATGTTGACGTCCGTCTCGCCGACGGCGATGAGGTCGGCCGGAGACGGGCCGGCGACGGCGCTGCTCGTCGGGTCGTACAGAGCGAAGCGCCCGTCCGGGCCCGTCAGCGCGGCGAGCGCGACGCTCGACGGTGTGCTCGCGGCGAGAAGGCTGACCGGTGCCGTGGCGAACGTGCCGTTGACGAGGTACATGGCGATATCGCAGAGTGTGAGCGCGACGAGGCCGACGGCCCGCCGCCTGTCCGCGGCCGGGCCACTGGCGACCACGAGCACGCCGGCACCGATCCCGAGCACGAGAGCGGTGGCGAGGTACGGGGTGAGAGCGCCCATGAGAGTGGACGAGGTCTGGGTGACGCCGACCATCTGCTCGAGCGAGGTGGGCGCCGTCCACGCCCAGACGACGAGGGCGACGAGCCACCCGACCGGCACGAGGGCGAGCGCCCGGGCCACCCGGCGGTCGAGCGGGCAAACCCGCGTCGCCGTGACAGCGCCCGCTCGACGTGGCGTGGGTCGCCGCTGACGCGCTCCGAGAATGTCGTCGAGGAAGAACGCGAGCAGGACGACGAGGGCGATGTCGAGGATCGCCACGTTGCGGTTCTGCAGCCGCTGGCCGCCGAAGAGCGGGACGTCGACGAGGACACGGCCGAATGGGGTGTTCGAGCCGAGGGTGAGGAGCACGCCGACAGTGGCTGTCGCGTACCAGACGGCGAGCGGGCGGCGGGGTGGTGGCGCGGCGTGAGCGCTGCTGGCACGTGAGCCACCGCGCCACCGCAACGCGGGCGCGACGAGCTCGGGCAGGAAGGCGAAGGCCGCGATCAGCGCGACGAGGCCGACGCCGATCGTGATCTCGGCCAGGTTGTAGTTGCCCGAATACAACGGCTGGCCGAGGTTGCCGTTCGTGCCGAGCACGAACGGCAGCACGAGCAGCGCTGCGATCTCGCCGAGGTGCAGCGAGCCCGCGCCGAAGAAGCTGTACGCGCTGACGCCTCGCTGCGAGACGTGGAGGAAGCCGAGCCCCGGCAGCCACTGGATCGCGGACAGCGCGGCACCGAGAGCGATGGCCGCGACGATCGAGGCGAGCAGCGAGCGCGCCGAGCGCGCCGAGCGCCAGCAGCAGGCGAGCGCGTAGATCCCCGTGGCGATGGCAGCGCTCGAGACCGCGCGGGGGTCGCCCGCGAGGACGGTGAGCGCTCCGGCTACGCCGAGGAGGGTCGTCGTCGCGCGCCTCGTGCGCGCTCCGGTGGTCCCGGGCCGGGCGAGGACGTCGACGGCGAAGAGCATCCACGGCGTCAGCGACGTGCCCTCGACGAGACCGACGTGGACGACCTGGCCGCTCATGAAGCCTGTGTCCGCGAACGCGAGACCCGCGAGGCACGACGCGAGCGGGCGGCAGCCGAGGCGGCGGGTGAGCGCGTACATGCCGGCGCCGGCGACCGCACCGGTGACGACGAGGTCGGCCGTCCAGGCGGCGGTCGCAGGCATGACCGCGAACAACCAGGTGCCTGGGAAGAGCGCGCCCGCATTCCACCCGGCTAGGAGCGGTGTCCCGCTCCAGATGAACGGGTCCCAGCCAGGGAGGTGGCCCGAACGGAGCGCTTCGCCGACGAGGACGCGTAGCGGGAAGTTCTGGGTGAGGTCGTCGCCGGGGAGCAGGGGTCGGCCAGCGAGCCAGAGAGGCACGTACAAAAGAGTCCCCATGTCCCCTGGCGGTGACGTCGCGAGGACGTGAAAATGGGGGTCGGGCAGCCCCGTAACGCCGTCATTCCCACCTGGCCATCAAGACCGTAAAAGAGTCTGGCGTTGGGGCCCGACCTTGAAGGGTC
>DAHXNN010000118.1 GCA_027365385.1 Acidimicrobiaceae bacterium
CGGCTTCGCGCTCGCGCCCGAGGAGTTCACGATGGCGGCGCTGAACCGCCTCTACTGCGCTGCCCTCGGTCGGCCTGTCTCGGTGACGAACCTCCAGCGAGTGCTCTTGCGTCGCGGCGTGCTCGAGACGACGGGTCGTCGCGCCGCACCGGGCACCGCAGGAGGGCGACCAGCCGCGCGCTACCGATTCCGGCACCACGAGCTGGAGGTCACCGATGCATTTCCTGTTCTTCGACCTCGCAGGACGGCAGCGAGGGGCGCTGAGAGCCTGCCCGAGGTGGAGCCCGTGGATTGAAGGCCGCGCAGGACCATCCGCCCGCGGCGACCAGGAAATCTGGAGACGCCTCGACGCGCAAGATCCCCGCCCCTGCGAAGGCCCGGTAGACGGGTAAGCCTGTCTGTCGTGCGACCAACAGCTCCGATCACCAGGGGTGCGTGGGCAGGCTGGCAGGCCCTCGTCACCAGTGCGTGCTGAACCAACGCGAGATGCTCGCCACCGCCCGGTCGACGACGGCAGGGTCGTCGTAGTACTGGTAGTGCGAGGTGCCTTCCTCGATGAGCAGTCGCTTGTCTACGTGGGGCACGCAGTCGAAGTGGCGCCGCGCCGAGTCCGCCCCGCTCGAGTGGTCGCCATGGACCATCAGCAGCGGCGCCTGGAGCGCTTTCGCCGCGGAGAGCGACTCGAAGCCGAGGTATGCGACGTCGCCCATCACCGCGTAGCGGTTCCGCCAGAGGCCACGACCGGCGTGGCTGCTGTACCACTCCCACGCCGCACTTCCCGGAAGCGCTACATCGCTGCGCACCGGGTCGACGACGGGAAGGTAGTCGACCTCGCCGCTCTCGTCGAACTTGGCGAGCGCCGCGCGCCCGCGCGCCAACCGGTCAGCCAGGCGCCGCTCGGCGTCGGCGACCGAGAGTCGACCGGACGCAAGCTCGTCGCCACCGACGCGGCCGAGGTCGTTCGCGTGGTCCCGGTAATGGCCCGCCACCGCTGCCACCGCCCGGACGCGCGGATCGTCTGCCCCGGCCCTCAGGGCCTCCGGCGCGCCGTCGCAGATACCCACCACCGCGAGCTTCGCGGGATCGACCTCCGGACGTGACGCGAGGAAGTCGACTGCCGCCCGGATATCGGCCACCTTGCGCAGCGGCTCGTCGAGGCCGCGCGGCTCGCCTGCGCTCTCTCCGTGATGCGCGCAGTCGAAGGCGAGAGCCAGGTGCCCTTCGTCCGCGAGGCGCGTCGCGTACTGTACCGGCGCATGCTCCTTCACCGACGCATACGGGCCCACCACGACCACCGCGGCTCGCGGCCCGGCGATCGAGCTCGGGACGTGCAGCGTGCCCTCCAGCTGCAGCCGCGAGCTCGCGAAGGTCACCTGTTCGACCACGTAGTTCCCGTGAAAGCTGAGAATCACCGACACTCGCGTCCTTCCGCTGCTTCCCGGCTACCCGGACGCCTCGCGCCGTCCCGGCCCGTCTCCGCAAACGCTCATCGACGCCCTCCCGCCGTGAGGTCGAAGGCATCCGCGGTGCTGAGCCGTCCGACGAACTCGGGGATGATCGGTGGGCTCGACGAGGCGCTCCCCGTGTCGATGGCGTCGAGCAGGAGCTGCATGCTGCGGCGGCCGAGCTCTTCGAAGTCCTGGCGTATCGTCGTGAGCGGCGGGTCGTAGAAGGCTGCCTCGGGGACGTCGTCGTAGCCGACGATGCTTACGTCCTCGGGTACCCGTCGACCGGCCTGCTTCATGGCGAGCATGAGACCGAGTGCCATCTGGTCGTTCGCGACGAAGACCGCCGTGAGTTCGCGGTGGCGCGCGAGCTCGACTCCGGCACGCCATCCCGATGCGGTGCTCCAGTCGCCCCGCAGCACACGCGGCTCGACGGCGCCAGCCTCGGCGAGCGCCGCCTGCCAGCCGGCGAGGCGACCGCGCGCGTCGTCCCAGTCCTCGGGCCCCGCGACGTGCCACACCGTCCGGTGGCCGCGGAACAGCAGGTGCCGCGTCGCCCGGCGACCCCCTGCCGCCTGGTCCACGGACGCGGACGGCAAGCCGCTGCGGTGCGCACCACCTGCCACCACCATCGGCACCCCGACCGTTCGATCCCGGAGCTCCTGGAGCGCGGAGACCCGGGCCGCGAGCACCACCAAGCCCTCGACGGACTGCGCGACGAGTGAGTCCGCCACCTCGCGGATGGCACGCGCGTTCATCTCCTTGACGATGCCGATGCTGACGAAGTAGCCGGCGTCACGCGCCGCTTGCTCCACGCCGCTCACCAACGCCGACTGACCGTAGAGCGTCGCATCGAACGCGACGACGCCAACGGTCTGCGAGCGACGGGTCACGAGAGCGCGCGCAGCGGGATTACGCCGGTACTCGAGCTCGGCGACGGCGGCGAGCACGCGCTCTCGGGTCTCCGGTCGCACGGACGGGTGGTCGTTCAGCACCCGGGACACGGTCATCGGCGAGACGCCGGCAGCACGCGCCACGTCCGCCATGACGGGAAGTGGTCGTGGCGGGAGCGGCTCTATCTGCTCCCCGACGTTGCCCGGCCTTGCGGAGTCGTCCGTCGCAGTGCCGTCCGTCGCCGTGTCGTCATCGCCCACGTCGAGCCTCCGAATGCGGACATCTGGCCCTCGGCCTCTGATAGCGCGATCACGGTACCATCGAGCTACCACAGCATCGCACGAGCGCCGAGCCGGCGAAGGGGCGTGCTGCTCGGCTTGCCGGACTCCACCGGCCGGCACAGCCCGACCGGAGCGCTCCGGCAACCGGTGGCGTCCTCGGCGGGGCAGCAAGCAGTGGGCTCGCAGCGAAAGCAGGTCGTTCGTCACTGAGCGCCCTCGGTCCGAGCGGACCGTTGAACGCGTTGACGGAGCGCGGCCCGCACGTCGAACCCGCCGCGCCGATCGACGGTGATCTTCAGCGCGAGGCTGACTATGAGCAGCATTCCGGTCACCATCGTGGCCGAAAGAGAGCTCTGGCCGTCCACGAGCATGCCTTCGGTGAGGAAGCCGAGGACGAAGGTGGCGACGATGACACCAGCGATCCGTCCCTTTCCACCGAAGATGTCCACGCCCCCGAGGACGACGATCGTGATCGCCGGCAGCAGAAGGGAGTCGCCGAGGTCGTCCCGGGCCGCGTTGTAGAAGCCCGACACGAGGATCCCGCCGACGCCGGCCATGAACGCGCTGATCATGAAGGCACCGACGATGGTGCGGTCTACCCGGATGCCCGACCACCTGGCCGCCGGGCGATTGAAGCCGATCAAGGCGATAGAACGGCCAGTGCGTGTTCGTCCGACGAGGAGCGCTATCGCGAAGGCGAAGACACCGAACACGACCAGCTGGTACGGGATCGGGCCGACGGACCCGGTACCGGCAATCGTGACGAAGGAGCTCGGGAAACCGTAGGGAGGAGATCCCCCGCTGAGGGCTGTGGCGACACTGCCGAGGATGAACTGCATCGCGAGCGTCACGAGCAACGAGTCGACCCGGAAGATCGTGATGATGAGCCCATTGAGAGCGCCGACGAGCGTCGAGGCGACGAGCGCTATGACGACCGCCAGCCAGATCTCGATCCCGTCTCGCCACAGGACCGCCATCAAGATACCGGAGAAGCTCGACATCGTCCCGGCGGAGAGGTCGATCTCCCCGGCGAGGATCACGACGGACAGGCCGAGCGCCAGCATGCCGATGTCGACGAACTGCTCGGTGAGCGCCAGCATGCCGGTGCCACCGCCAAAGAACCCCGTGACCGTTGCCGAGAAGTAGAGGATCTCCGCCACGAGGAGCACGACAAGCGCCAAGATCCAGTTGCGCTCGCGGGCACGACTTCCGCCGCGCGCATCGCTCTGCGGAGGTATGTGTGTACGAGCAGGAGGTGCGGCAGCCGTCGTCATCACGCGCTCCCGGCGGTTCGACGTCGCGCGCGTCGTACTGGCGCGCCGGCGCGCCGATCGCTCAGCATCGCGAGCAGCATGAGCACACCGACGCCTGCCGGCTCCCAGATCGACGGGATCCGCGCGAAGACCATGGCCGTCAGCGCCACCGAGAGGAAGACCGCGCCGAGCACGCTTCCGAACACACCACCCCTGCCGCCCGTGAGCGCCGTCCCGCCGATGAGGGTCGCCGCTATGGACAGCAGGTTGACGTTCGAGTCCGAGCCCGTCGTCGAGTCGACGGAGCCCACGTGGCACAGGTAGATGAAGCCGCCGATCCCTGCAAGGACGCCGGAGATGACGTAGGTGAGGAATATGATCCGCTGCACAGGGATGCCCGATCGGTGGGCCGCGGCGGCGTCGTTGCCGACCGCGTAGATCGAGCGGCCGACGTTGGTGCTGCGGAGGAGGAATGCCACGACGATTGCAAGGACAGCGGTGATGAGCAACACCCACGGGATCCCACTCACGATGTCGTTGTTCCCGAGATTGCCGTAGGCGTTCGGGATGTTCGAGATCTCCTCTCCTTTGGCAAGGATGAACTGCAATCCGCCGTAGACGCTGAGCGTGGCAAGGGTGGCGATTATCGGAGGAATCCTGGCCACACTGACGAGGAGCCCGTTCGCCGCGCCGAGGACGAGGCCGACGGCGAGCACGATGCCAAGTCCCGCGATGATCGGCATGTTCAGGTCCTGGGCGGGGAAGGCGACGAGCACCGCGGCGATCCCGAGGATGGGCGCGACCGACAAGTCGATGCCCCGCGCGAGAACGACGACCGTCTGGCCGATCGAGAGGATGGCCGTCGCGGAGGCGTCCGCGAGCATGAACGAGATGTTGCCCGGCTGGATGAAGGCCGGCTGCGCCGCTGTGCTCGCTGCCACGACGACGCCAATCGCGACGAGCAGCTGCACCTCACGTAGGCGGATCGCCCGGCCAAGGGCGTGGCGCACGGTTCGACGCGTCGCCCGCGTCCTGTCCACCTCCAGAGCCACGTTCACTGGGCACCACCGACGACGAGCTCGCCGAGCCGGGCCGTCGTGACCTCGCCGTGGCCCACCTCTCCCACGATCCTGCCCTCGTAGATCACGAGGACGCGATCGCAGATGAGCGCGAGCTCTTCGAGATCCGACGAGATGATCAGGCACGCGAGACCGGAGGTGGCGAGGTCCGAGATGATGTCGTAGATGTCGTCCTTGGCGCCGACGTCGACGCCGCGTGTCGGCTCGTCGAAGATCGCCACCTTCGGTTCGGCGAGGATCCAGCGGGAGAACATCGCGCGCTGCTGATTGCCGCCCGAGAGAGTGTTGATTGCCGCACCGAGCGATCGGGTGCGCACCGACGTGCGCCCGATCACTTCCCGCGCCAGGGACTCTTCTCGCTTTGCCCGGATCAGATGCCACGTCCGCGGGAGGTGAGGGATGATGCCTGCCGTCACATTCCTCGCTACGTCGACCTCCGCGAATATGCCGTTGCGGGCTCGATCTTCGGGGAGGTAGATGAGTCCCGCGTCGATGCACTCCCTCGGGCTACGATGGAGGAGCGGCGCTCCCTCGAGCCACACCTCCCCCGCATCGGCTCTACGCAATCCGAAGATCGTCTCGGCGATCTCGGTCCGGCCACTGCCGACGAGGCCCGCGAGTCCTGCGACCTCGTGCTCGGTCAGGGTGAACGAGACGTCCTCGAACACCGGCGCAGCGGAGAGTCGCTCCACCTTCAGCACCTCGCTACGGTCGGTGACGTCGGAACTGCGGCGGACCCGGGTGCGCACGCCGATCGGCCGGCCGATCATCGCTGTGACTATGTCGTTGCGCGAGTAGTCACCGCGCTCGGCCGTCGTGACCATGGCACCGTCGCGCAAGACGGTGACGCGATCTCCCACTTCGATGATCTCGTCGAGACGGTGGCTGATGAAGCCGAGGGCGAGGCCGTCGTCACGCAGCGCGTCCATGAGCCTGAAGAGGATCTCGGTCTCGTGCGAGGTCAACGGCGACGTGGGCTCGTCGAAGAGGATGACACGGCAGTTGTGGACGAGCGCTCGTGCACACTCGAGCAGCTGCTGCTGCGCGATGCTCAGGAGCCGCGCCGGGGTCTGGACGTCGATGTCGAGCCCGACCCGCCCAAAGAACGTCGCAGCTTCGCCGCGCACCCGAGCCCAGTCGACGAGACCGGGTACGCGTCGCCGGGGCAAGGCACCCACGTAGAGGTTCTCCGCCGCAGAGAGGTGCTGCATGAGGGTCGGCTCCTGAGGCACGAGATAGATACCCTCGTGCAGCGCCATCCGCGGCGTCAGGTCGGTCAAGCGCTCGCCTCCGAGGACGAGCTCACCTGTGTCGGGTTGGTACATCCCGCTCATGATCTTGAAAAGCGTCGACTTCCCAGCCCCGTTCTCGCCGACAAGCGCATGCACCTGACCCGGTTCGAGCAGGATCGAGACGTCGCGCAGGACAGGGGCGCCGTTGAACGCCTTGGAGACGTGCAAAGCCGCGTACCGGGCCGACGCTGGTGCGAGTGTGCTCGGGTGTCGCTCCGCCTCGGGGTCGACGGCGGCACTGGTCACGGCAGGAGGGCCGGATCGCCCGCGCTCCAAGATGCGCTCCTGGGCTTGCTCACAGGACTCACAGGGCTCACAAACCTTCCTGAGTTGCTGGCACGAGGGCGTCGGTACCGGCACGAGTGGGGGCTAGCGTCTAGCGGCCTTACCTGCCATGCAGGCCCGGTGGTGGGCAGTCGCGTCGGGGCGCGTTTCACAGGTCGCTCCCGCCCACCACCGGCTCCTTCCGCGGATCTAGAAGTCGTACCGCTTGTAGTTCGCTTTCGTGAACTCGAGGGGTGTCGAGAAGATGATCGTGTTGCGTGTCGCACCGGTGACGGCATTCGCCTTGGCAGCGACGGTGAACTTGCCGAGCGGGCCAGCGGAGAACGTGCCGCCTGCCTTCAACTTGTTCTCGTAGGCGAGCTTGGCCACGTACATGATCAACTTGCCTTGGTTGACCTCGTTCCAGAGGAAGAGACCCTGGAGTGAGCCGTTCGCGAAGTACTTCTGGTTGGGTAGTGGGTCGCCGATGCCGATCACACCGATCTTCCCGGCGTCGCCAAGGGCAGACACGGCCTCGGCGGTGCCCACGACTGCGGCGCCGTCGATCGGAAGGATGGCCTTGACGTTCGGATACGAGTGGATGATGTCCTCAGCCTGGGTAAGCGACGTCGAAACCACCGACTGCCCGTACCCGATCGTCACGATCGAGACCTTGGGGTACTTGGTCTTGATGTAGGCCTTCATCGCGGCGATCCATGCCAGCTGGATCGTGGCGTCGGGCGTGGAGGACATGATGGCAACCTGCGCATGCGGCCCGCCGAACTTGACCGCGGCGTTGATCACGCCCTGGGCGATCGTGTTGTAGGCAGTGTCCTGGATGAAGAAGTCGCGGGCGGCGGGAATCACGTCGGAGTCCCACGTGATCACCTTGATCCCTGCCTTCATCGCCTTCTCGAGCACCGGAGCGGGCACGGTCGGGTCATCCGAGGACAGGGTTATCACGTTGTACTTCTGCGCGATGAGGCTGTTGAAGATCTGCACCTGACCTTCCGCCGAGGCCGTGGCCGGTGCGGTGTACTTGACGCTGATACCGAGCGAAGGTGCAACCTCCTCGGCCCCCTTGACGTTGGCCTCGAACACCGGCAAGCCGAGGAGCTTCGGCACCATCGCCACTTTGATCAGCGGCGCCGAGTGCGTCGCTGCCGAGCTGGACGCGGTGGCCGTCAGCGTCACGGCAAGTGCAGCGACACTTGCCGCCGCCGTGAATCGCAGCCATGCGCCGCGAGTGCGAATCCCTACAGACATATCGTTTCCCCCTTGGTCATCGGTACCTCGCGATGAGGCTTGCCGTGTGGTGAGCAGAGCAGGCTTTCGTGATCCTGAGGGCTGCCTCACGGCACCCCGCGCGCCTGGCGCCGACACGAAGCCTTGGAATGATTGCGCTATCACGCGTGCACTTGGACACCCCCTTGCAGAAGTCGGTTCCTTACCCGATTACGTGGACCTATGACTTGGTCGGCTTTGCTGGTAGCGCTATCAGAACACCGTCACCGGGGGATGATAGCGCTACCACAGTTAAATCAAACACAACCCGTTGATATTTCTGGCTATCAATACAACAACCCAAGCTGACTTTAAACTCGGTCCTTCGCTGTGTCAAGGCTCGCTGTGTCGAGGCTGACTGCCGCAGCGCCACGTGAGCGAGTGGCGATGATGACACCGCTGACGAACTCCACGCTCATCGCCCCGGTCGGTGCCGATCGCGTGTCCGTGCGCCGCCCACCGGATGCCGCGTAGGCCAGCCACCTCCTCGGCGAGGATTGGTGGCCTCCACCTATGCTTGACGCGATGCCAGCGACCCCGTCACGACGCCAGGCATGCGTAGAGACGGCACTCGACGAAAATGCCGTCCGTGACACCACAGACCCAGCCGGTCGCTAGCCCATGCTCCTCGGTCTCGTGCTTGGCCCGTCGCTCACGACGGTGCTCGCCGTCACGTCACCCCTGCTCACGATCAGCCGGGCGTTGCCTCAGGTGGTGAGGGTCGTGCGCTCGGGCGCCAAAGGCGTCTCGGCACCCACCTGGATGCTGCTCGTCGTGCTCGCCGAGCTGTGGGCGATCTATGGAGTCGTCGCGTCCGTGCCCGCGGAGGTCGTGACAAACGTCCCGACCGCGCTTCTCGCCCTCGCAGTGGTCGTGCTTGTCGCCCGACGACGCGCACGACTGCGGGAGGCGCTTACGACAGCAGCGCTGCTCACGATCGCTGTCGCGGTGTTCGGTGGTGCATGCGTCGCCCTCCATCACGAGAGCCTCGAGGCTGACGTCGCGGTAGCCGGCTCGCTCGCGATCTACCTCCCCCAGTTCGCGAAGGTCCTACGCGAGCGCGACCTCGACGGGGTAGCTCCAGCGACCTGGGCGCTCGCATGCCTGTCGTCCATCAGTTGGGGTGCCTACGGCTTGTTGATCCACAAGGTACCGGTCTACCTACCGAACGTCGTGCTGCTACCGATCGCAGTCGTCATCCTTGTCCGTACGACCCGGGCGCGCAACGCCGTGCCCAGGCCCCTGCTCGCTCCGAGCGACATCGCTGCGCGATAGCCGTCGGCCGCTCCCCCATTCAGCCAGTCTCTGGCACAAGGCCGGCAGCCACGATGCCCGCGACCGCGGCACGCTCGTCGTTGTCCGACGAGTCGCCCGAGACACCTACCGCACCGACGAGCTCCCCGGTGGAGGTCCTTACGAGCAC
>DAHXNN010000124.1 GCA_027365385.1 Acidimicrobiaceae bacterium
CCGCCACCGCCCGCCCCGCCTGACACAGCGCACCCGGGCGCTCACCGGGTTGTACGACTGCGAGCCGGGCCGTCCGCGGGTGCGCTGACTGCAACGTTATAGTGGCTGCAACATGACCAGCCAGAGCGAGCATCTCCCGAGTGACGCTGCCGCGCCGAAGACGGGCGAGCACGACACCACCCAGCACGACACCACCCAGCACGACACCACTAGGCGAGACCGCAAGAAGCTCGCGACGCGCCAGGCGCTGCGCTGCGCAGCCCTTGACCTCGTCGCCACACGAGGCTACGCGCACGTGACGGTCGAGGACATCGCCGAAGCGGCGGACGTCTCGCCGAGGACGTTCTTCAACTACTTCCCCTCGAAAGAGGCGGCGGTCCTCGGCGACGACGAGCTCCTCGGCGAGCTCCGCACGGAGATCCTCGGACGCCCGCCGGAGGAGACCGCCTTCCAGGCCGTCGAGCAGGTCGTGTGCTCGCACATCGCCGCGCGGAGTCGACACCCCGACAGCACGTGGCGAGACCCGGGGGAGCTGTACCGCCGCATGCGAGCAGCGCAGGACGACCCGCACCTACGCGTCGCGCTCGTCGCGCACATGGCTGCGTTCGAGCGGGTCGTAGCGGAGGCGGTCGCCGAGCGCACGGACGCCGACACCGCGAGCGATCCCTACCCTGCCCTCCTCGCCTCGGCCGCGATGGCCGTCGCACGCGTCGCGCTCCTCTACTGGGCACGAGGCGGCGGCGCCAACCCGGCCGAGGATGTCGTCCGCGCGGGCTTCCGGGCACTGTCGAGCGGCTTCGCCGACAGCTCGAGCCTCACCGAGGCACTCACCAAAGGAGCCCCATGACCGACACGGCCCAGCTCGGCCCTGCCGACCCGGAGATCCCCGCCCTCGCCCGCCGTCGGATCCTGCTGATCATCGGCGCGCTCATGCTCGGCATGCTGCTCGCCGCGCTCGACCAGACGATCGTCTCGACCGCGCTGCCGACGATCGTCGCG
The DNA here is from genome assembly GCA_027365385.1 of Acidimicrobiaceae bacterium. GTDB lineage: Bacteria > Actinomycetota > Acidimicrobiia > Acidimicrobiales > Bog-793 > JAJZCK01. The sequence goes on from DAHXNN010000124.1 coordinate 1,000, forward strand.
GACCTGCACGGCGCCTCGCATCTCTCCTGGGTCGTGGTCGCCTACCTGCTCGCCTCGACCGCGTCGACACCGCTGTGGGGCAAGCTAGGCGACCTCTACGGCCGGAAGGTCTTCTTCCAGGCATCGATCGTGATCTTCCTCGCCGGCTCGGTCCTCTCTGGCGTCAGCCACTCGATGCTCGAGCTGATCGCGTTCCGTGCGGTGCAGGGCCTCGGGGGCGGTGGCCTCATGGTGGGTGCCCAGTCGATCGTCGGCGACGTCGTCCCGCCGCGTGATCGTGGTCGCTACCAGGGACTGTTCGGCGCGGTCTTCGGCGTGGCGAGCGTCGTCGGGCCCCTTCTCGGGGGGGTCTTCGTCGAGCAGCTGTCGTGGCGGTGGATCTTCTACGTCAACCTCCCGATCGGGGCGGTCGCGCTCTTCGTCGTCGCGACGACCGTGCCCGGCCACGGCGCCCGGATCCACCACGTGATCGACTACCTCGGCACCTCGCTCCTCGCGCTCGCAGCGACGAGCTTCGTCCTGCTCACCAGCCTCGGTGGCACGACCTACCGGTGGAGCTCGGCTCCCATCTATGCGATGGGAGTCGCCGGCGCGGTGTTCACCGTCGCGTTCATCGTGGTCGAGCGGCGCGCCGCGGAGCCGGTGCTGCCGCTGCACCTGTTCACGAGCCGGGCATTCTCGACGACGAGCGTCGTCGGCTTCATCGTCGGCTTCGCGATGTTCGGGGCGATCACGTACCTCCCCGCGTACTTCCAGATCGTGCGCGGCGCATCACCCACGATCTCCGGCGTCGACCTGCTCCCGCTCATGGCCGGCCTCCTCGTCGTGTCGATCGCCTCCGGCCAGATCATCAGCAGGACCGGTCGCTACCGGATCTTCCCCATCGCCGGTACCGCCGCCATGACGCTCGGCCTCGTGCTGCTCTCGCGGCTCGGCGTCGGCAGCGGGACCGCATCGTCCTCGCTCTACATGGTCGTGCTCGGGATGGGCCTCGGTGGCGTGATGCAGGTGCTCGTCCTCATCGTGCAGAACTCGCTGCCCCAGAGCGAGCTCGGGGTCGCGACCTCGGGTGCCACCTTCTTCCGCTCGATCGGCGGCTCGTTCGGGACCGCTGTGTTCGGCGCGATCTTCTCGAACGTCCTCGTCGGCAACCTCGCGCGCCACCTCCACGGCGCGACCCTCCCGCGTGGCGTGAGCGGTGCGAGCATGACGCCACAGCTGCTCGACCATCTCGCGCGACCGATCAGGGACGCCTTCGTGGCTGGTTACGCAGACTCGATCCGCACGGTGTTCCTCATCGCGATCCCGATCGGCTTCCTCGCCTTCCTCGGCTCGCTCGTCATCCCCCACGTCGAGCTCCGGCGCGCCGGCCCCGCCCGCGTGGCAAGCGACGGCCACCCGCCGGCGACCGACGCGCACACGCTGGCTCTCGACGCGCATCTCTGAGACGCGCACCTCTGACAGGAGACATCCATGAACACGTTCTTCGGCGGCCTCGGTCGCTTCGTCGTCCGCTTCCGCTACCTCGTCGTGCTCGCGTGGATCGTCGCAATCGTCGTGTCGTCGCACTCGCTCCCGTCGCTCGGAAGCCAGGTCAACAACGACAACTCGCAGTTCCTGCCGTCGAGTGCTCCGAGCTCGCAGGCTGCGAGCCTGCTCGCACCCATCCTCGGGAGCTCGACCACCACGAGCGAGACGACGATCGTCGCATCCCGGCCGGCCGGCCCGCTGACGAGCGCCGACCAGGCGGCGATCGCGCGTGAGGTGCACGCTGTCGACGGTGTCACCCGCGTCACCGGTGCCCGTGAGCTCGGTGCCTCGCCCGACGGCAGGGCGACGGAGATCGTCGTCAAGCTCGGCGTGAACAGCTCGGACGTCGCCACCCAGAAGACGGTCCTCGGCGGGATCCAGGCGACGTTCTCGCGTGTCGGGGCGCCGGCGGGGCTCAAGCTCGATCTCGCCGGGGCGATCGCGACGAACGTGGCCAACCAGAAGAGCTCGAACTCGACGGGCAGCAAGACGCAGTCGCTCTCGCTGCTGCTGATCGTCGTCCTCCTTCTCATCATCTTCCGCAGCCTCCTCGCACCACTCGTCACGCTGCTCCCCGCGGCGTTCGCGCTCCTCGTCTCGACGCGCTTCATCGGCGGTCTCGGCGCGGACGGCCTGAAGATCTCGGAGATCACCGAGCTGCTCCTCATCGTCTTGATCCTCGGGGCGGGCACCGACTACGGGCTCTTCCTCGTCTTCCGGGTCCGCGAGGAGCTGCGCCATGGGCTCGAGCCGCACGAGGCCGTCATCCACGCGCTCGTGCGCGTCGGCGAGTCGATCAGCGCCTCCGCCGGCACGGTGATCTTTGCCCTATTGAGCCTGCTCCTCGCGAGCTTCGGGATCTACAAGGACCTCGGGATCCCTCTCGCTCTCGGCATCGCGGTCATGCTCCTCGCGGGGCTGACCTTGCTGCCCGCGCTCCTGGCGATCTTCGGCAAGGCCGTGTTCTGGCCGTCACAGGTGGACAGGGCACCGACCAAGGTGGGCGCGTGGTCGAGCATCGCGACGCGTCTCGTGGCGCGGCCCGGAATCACGCTCGTCACCGGCGTCGTGATCTTCGGCGCGCTCGCGGCTGCCGCCCTCGGCTACCACTCGGGGGGCTTCGGCGGATCGCTCAACGCCCCCGCAGGTACCGACGCCGCAGCAGGCAACGCCGCGCTCACCAGGTACTTCCCCGGTGCCAGCGAGAACCCCGCGAACATCGCTCTCGTCTATACCCGCCCGCTCTGGCAGGACCCCGCCGCTGCGGTCGCAGCCGAGAGGTCGCTCATCGGCTCGGGTCGGTTCACCCAGATCTCCGGACCCCTCGACCCCAACGGTCACGCGCTCTCGCCGGCGACCTATACCCGCTTGCGCGAGCTGCTCGGCGTCCCGACGAAGCTCTCTGCCGTCGACCCGTACCCCGCGAGGATCCCGCTCGCCGCCTACAACGCGTTCCGCTCGACGAGCCAGTTCGTCTCGCCGGACGGCAGGACGATCCAGTTCGAGGCCACACTTCGCGCCGGCGGCCAGCAGTCGACCGCCGCGATGGACGCCACGCCGCAGATCCGGGCGGTCGTCGAGCGGGCGGCTGGAGCATCTGGTGCCGTCCGTAGCGGCCTCGCCGGCGAGGCCGCTGCCCTCTTCGACGTCAGCAGCACGTCGAACCACGACCTCACCCACATCGTCCCCGTCGCGATCCTCGCGATCGCGATCCTGCTCGCTCTCGTGCTGCGCAGCGCGATCGCCCCGCTCTACCTGATCGTGAGCGTCGCCCTCTCCTACCTCGCGGCGCTCGGCGTGTCGACGATCGCGTTCATCGACATCGGTGGCAGCAGCGGTATCACCTTCATCCTCCCGTTCCTCATGTTCTTGTTCCTCCTCGCGCTGGGCGAGGACTACAACATCCTCGTCATGACCCGGATTCGCGAGGAGGCGCACGACCTCCCGCTCCACGAGGCGGTGGTGCGCGCCGTGGCGAGGACGGGACCGACGGTGACCTCGGCCGGCCTCGTCCTCGCGGGGACCTTCGGCGTCCTCGCGATCACAGGCGGCAGCGGGTCGAGTGGCAGCCAGATCCGGGACATCGGCTTCGGCCTCGCGATCGGGATACTGATGGACACCTTCCTCGTCCGGACGCTGATCGTCCCCTCGGTCGTCGCCCTGCTCGGCCGGTGGAACTGGTGGCCTGCGAAGCTCAGCCAAGCCGACACCACCCCTGACGAGCGGGCCCCCGCGCTCGCCGGAGCTGCGGGGTCAGCCTCGGAGACATAGCCCCCGGTGGCCCAGCTCCCGGTGGCCCAGCTCCGGGTGGCCCAGCTCCGGGTGGCCCGAGGAGCCCTGCTAGGAGCGAGCGGGATGGGCCAGGCGGTGGAAGGGGGGTCGGACGACGGTCGCCGGCAGCCCGGCACCGCGGCCCGTGACGAGGAGCTCCGCACCGTCGGGGGTGTCCGGTGCCAGGAAGGCGAGCCCGATCCCTCGTCCGAGCACGGGCGAGAAGTTGCCGCTCGTCACCTGGCCCACCGCCTCGCCTGCGAGATCGTGCATCGCGGTCCGGGGTCCCGTGCCTCGCTGCCCGGTGCCGAGCGGGCTGTCCGTGCGAGCGCACGTCATGCCGGCGCGCAGCGGCCGGCGACCGTCACCGAGAAGGCCGCGGAGCAAGCGACCGGGACCGCGCGCCCGCTCCGCCGCGAGCACGTCGCGCCCCGCGAAGGCGGGCTTGGACCAGGCGACGACCCAGCCGAGACCCGCCTGCAACGGGGTGATACCTGGGCCGAGCTCGTGGCCGTGGAGCGGCAGGCCCGCCTCCAGCCGGAGCGTGTCGCGCGCGCCGAGGCCCGCCGGCGCCGCCCCCGCCGCGAGGATGTCGGCGAACACCTTCCCCGCGACCTCGGCCGGCACTGCGCACTCCACGCCGTCCTCTCCGGTGTAGCCGGTCCCCGCTGCGACGCACGCGGCGCCGCGGAGCTCGAACGCGACGGTGCGGAACCTGCCGACTCCTGCAGCCTCCGGGCTCACCGCAGCGAGGACCTCGCGCGCGCGCGGGCCTTGGACCGCTAGCACGACACGACCGGCGGTGACGTCGACACCTCCGATGGCAGCGCGGACACGTGCGGTGTTCGACGCGTTCGGCATGACGTCGAAGCGCTCCTCGCCGAGCCACCAGACGATCATGTCGTCGACGACCGACGCGTCCTGCTCGGCCAGCAGGTGGCTGTACTGGGCACCACCGGGAGCGATGCGGCCGAGGTCGTTCGTGAGCGTCGCCTGCAGCAGAACGAAGCTGCCCGGCCCCTCGAGCCGGACCGTGCCGAGGTGGCTGACGTCGAAGACGACCGCGTCGTGGCGACACGCGAGATGCTCTGCGAGCGTGCCAGACGGATAGCTGAGTGGCATCTCCCACCCGCCGAACTCCACGAGCGTCGCTCCGAGCTCGACGTGAGCCGCATGCAGCGGGCTCCGCCGGAGGTTCATGCCGAGCGCAGCGCCGGCTGCAGGGCGAGGAGGCCGAGCCGTTCACGCACGAGCAGGTTGACGTAGTCCCGCCGGTGGAGGAGAGTGACGCGCACCCCGGGATGCAGCTCGCCGAGACGGCGCAGCTTTGCGTGCTTGCGGGTCACGAGGTCCTGGCGCAACGTGGTCAGCTCGACGAACACGCCGTGGTCGACGAGGTAGAAGTCCGGACGGAACGCGGAGACCGGTCGACCGGTCGCATCCCACTCGAGCACGAACTCCACCGGCTCGTACTCCCAGGCGACTCCGTAGAAGTCGAGCAGGGCAGCGAGCCTTGCCTCCGACTCGTGCGCGAAGCGCACCGACCGCGTACGGCCGGCACGTGGCCGACGAGGCGCCTCGACCCCTAGCTCTCGCCCGCGGCGCGTGGCAGGGCCGCGCCAAGGGTCTGGCCTGCGGTGGCCCCGGACGCCGCTTGCCGGCGGGTAGGTCCGTCTCCTGATGCCGACCCGAACGCGACGATCGCGGCGTCGAGCTCGCCCACGACGCCGGCGAGGGGGACGATGTTGAACACGCCTTGCCCGCCGCGGAGAAGGTCGACGATCTCCTCCCCCGAGCGCGCGAGCAACGTCCCGCTCCCGGCGAGCACGAGGTTCGCCGTCGCGAGGTCGTCACCGCCCTCCCGCAGGCAGGCGACGGCCTTGCGCGCCTCGCGCAGGTGC
>DAHXNN010000127.1 GCA_027365385.1 Acidimicrobiaceae bacterium
GGTGCGCTGGCAGCGGTCGCAGATCCTTCCGCGAGCATCGCGGTCGCGGCGCCTGAGCCGATCACTGCCATTGCGCCAGCCATGGCAGTGCGCTTCCAGCGCGACGGCATACGGACAGTTGCCATATTATTTCCCCCTTACGGTCTCGTGTGACCATTCGGCCACACTCCGGTGTACCGGATCACCTTTGTTGCGACGTGAGGATCTCAGCGGCCCAAGAGACCGACCAAGCGGATGTCCATCACCGCAGCTCACTCGTCTGGCTGTCAGGTCAAGCCTGATGATAGCGCTAACATTTTGAGACACATATGCTGCTTTACTCAATCGATCTGTTGCACCTCAAGCAGGATTGGGATCTCGCCGACGCACAGAGCAGCCTGCCGGCGCGCTACGGATTCGTAGGCTCCCCGAGATTGTGTCTCGGGAATTGCTAGCAATGAAAGGACTTAACCGAACTCAGCTCTACGTGTGTGCAGGTGGAACTTGCAGCTGCTTGCCCAGGTGCGACGCTGTACCTTTGCACTTCACATGCACCACTAGCACATCCCACCTGGGCATCGACCCCACTCCGGCTGCCTTGCCCAGGGCACCACCCTGCCTGCGACACCAACGCTCGCTCTCTACCGGCGAGTCGCTGGCCCCGTAGGTCATTCGTATGTGGGCACCAACGCCATCGCCCGAGCGGACTGTACACATCGGGCGGAGGGATTTCAAGAGACGGCGCCTTCCGGGCGACCGAGCATCTCCTCGATGCGGGGCACGAGACCGACTACCGCCTGGCAGGCCCACCGGAGTGGCTGGAGACCCGCAACCGAGTTACAGGCTGGTAAGCGGCACTTGCGACGGTCGAGGCGGACGAGCCACCGGTGCTCTTCGGCGACTGGTCTTCGGCGACTGGAGTGCTCGATCTGGGCTCGATGCGGGCGGGACATTTGTGGGGATCGCCGAAGTCACAGCGATCTTCGTCGCGAACGACCACATGGCTCTCGGGCTCCTCGTGGCACTCGCGGAGAGTGGCATACGAGCCCCCGCGATATCAGCAATGTCGGATACGACGATATCGCCGAATAGAAGCTCTGTGCTTCCCCCCTACGACCGTCCGGAAGGACTTCGCGGAGATCGGTCGGCGAAGCCTCGCTCTTGTCCTAGATCAGCTTGGATCCGCTGGTCGAGGCCACCGCTCTTCGGTCGGACCCGTGACGACCATCCGACCGTTGCAGCGGCCGCCTGGCTGCTGCGCGCGGACCTACCTGAGAGGACACACAGGGCGGCGACATTATAGAGTGCAGCCCCGGGCCGTCCTACGGCCCTGCCTCGCACTGGTCCACGGCTGCGAGCTTGGCGTGAAGGAGCTGATCATGCGCGTACTGGTCCTCGGCGGTGACGGGTTCTGTGGTTGGCCCACATCCCTCCACCTGTCCGACAAGGGCCACGAGGTCGTGATCGTCGACAACCTCTCCCGTCGCAACATCGACAACGAGCTCGAGGTCACCTCCCTGACGCCGATCACGCCGATGGGAACACGCCTGCGGGCTTGGCACGAGGTGTCCGGCAAGGAGATCGCCTTCGAGCGGTTCAACGTCGCCGAGCAGTACCACCGTCTGTACTCGCTCATCACGAGCTGGAAGCCCGAGGTCGTCGTCCACTTCGCCGAGCAGCGGGCGGCACCGTACTCGATGAAGAGCTCGTGGCACAAGCGCTACACAGTCTCGAACAACCTGAACGCGACGAACAACCTACTCGCCGCCGTCGTCGAATCGCAGCAGGACATCGCGATCGTCCACCTCGGGACGATGGGCGTCTACGGCTACGGCACCGCCGGGATGAAGATCCCGGAGGGCTACCTGCGCGTGAAGCTCGAGACCGACGCAGGCGAGACGATCGAGCAGGAGATCCTCTACCCGCCCAACCCCGGTTCGATCTACCACATGACGAAGACGCAGGACCAGCTGCTCTTCGCCTACTACGCGAAGAACGACCGGCTGCGGATCACCGACTTGCACCAGGGGATCGTCTGGGGAACCCAGACCGAGCAGACCAAGCTGGACGATCGCCTCATCAACCGATTCGACTACGACGGCGACTATGGCACCGTCCTCAACCGCTTCCTCATGCAGGCGGCAGTGGACTACCCGCTCACCGTGCACGGCACCGGCGGCCAGACCCGCGCGTTCATCAACATCCAGGACACTGTGCGCTGTATCGAGCTCGCGATCGCCACCCCGCCCGAGCGCGGGCAGCGGGTGCGGATACTCAACCAGATGACAGAGACGCACCGGGTCCGCGACCTCGCGGCGCTCGTGTCGAAGCTCACGGGCGCACCGGTCGACCATGTCCCGAACCCGCGCAACGAGGACGCCGAGAACGAGCTCTACGTAGAGAACCGCCAGCTCCTCGGCCTCGGGCTCGACCCGATCACCCTCGAGGACGGGCTGCTCCAAGAGATCACCGAGATCGCGCACAAGTACGCGCACCGATGCGACCTCGAGAAGATCCCCTGCCGCTCGCTCTGGCGTCGCCCGACGGGGGGGTGACGACGTCCACCGCACCGGCGGACGTGCCTGCGTGGATCGAACCCCGGAATGGGCGCTCCCCTCGTCACGACTCGCCCTCGTCGGGCACCTGCGGACCGGGCCCGCTCCGACCGGTCCCGCCCCGACCTGACGTGGTCTGTGTGTCTCCAGCTCGCGGGCGCTGGCGCGACCTGCGCGGACCGGAGACGATCTCGTCGGTGAGCCTGCGGTAGCTCGCCAGCCTCTCGGGGTCGAGCGTGCCGGCCGCTACGGCGGCCAGCACGGCGCAGTCCGGCTCGTTCTCGTGGGCGCAGTCGGCGAAGCGGCACTGCCCCGCCAGCTCATCGACGTCGGCGAAGGCCGTGGCGACGGCTGCGTCGCTCGCGTCGGTGGCGAGGGTGCGCAGCCCGGGCATGTCGACGAGCGAGCCTCCCGACGGCACGGAGACGAGCTGGCGGGAGCTCGTGGTGTGCCGTCCGCGCCCGTCCGCGCGGACGTCTCCGACGGCGAGGCGCTCCTCTCCGAGCAGTGCGTTGGCAAGGGTCGACTTGCCGGCACCAGACGGGCCGAGGAGGACGGCAGTCACCGGGGCGACGAGGATCCGTCTGATCGCCTCGAGTCCGTCGCCAGTTGGAGCGCACGTCGCGACGACCTCCACCTGACCGATCCGCTCGCCGAGCTGCGCGGCGGCATCCGCGGGGGCGAGGTCGAGCTTCGTGAGCACGACCACCGGCCGGGCACCACTGTCCCACGCGACCGCGATCTCGCGCTCGACACGTGCAAACGAGAGCCGGTCGGCGGGCACGACGACGAGCACCACGTCGACATTGGCGGCGAGCACTTGACGGCGACCCCCGGGTCCGAGACGCTCGAGTGCCGACCAGCGTGGCAGCACCTCCCGGAGGCGGAGAGCTCCGCTCGGGCCGCCCAGAGTGCCGCTCGAACGGTCCGCGGTGCAGCTCGGGCCTTGCTCCAGCGCGATCCAGTCACCCACCGCCACGCCAAACAGCGGGAGCGCCCGGAGGCCCGCTGGCTCGACGACGTTGCACGACCGTCGCTCCACACCGACCACACGCGCCGGCACCACTGCTGGGGGGAGTGCCGCGAAGAGCGATGCGACGCGAGCCGACCATCCGACCGGTGCGAGCGGATGACCTGGCGGAGCGGGCAGCGCGCGGCCCGAGCGGTCCCCGGGGCGATAGTCCGCCTGACCCGCCCCTACCGGTAGTCGCGGGGGATCTGGTAGACGCCCTCGGTCCCCTGGTCGCCCTCCGCGGCCATCGCCGAGACGAGATCGACCTCGTCGAGGGCGACCGGCTCGAGCTCCGCCTTCACGTAGCCCGGGTACTCCTCGGCGGCGATCGTCGTGTAACCACCGTCCGCCGTCCGTACGACGAGGTTGTGACGCTTGCGCTGGCCGGCCCCAGGGGTCGCGCGCAGCTCCAGGCAGATCTTGTACGTGACGGGGAAGACGACGATCGGCACGACGATGCAAAGGACCCGGAATGCCCAGAGCACGACGTTCAACGACAGCGAGAGGTAGTTCGCAAGCACGTCGGTCGCACTCGCGCCGAACAGGACGAAGTAGAACGCGAACACCGCTGCACCGATCGCCGTCCGGAGCGGTTTGTCCCGCGGCCGCTCGAGCAGGTGGTGCTCGGCGGTATCGCCGGTCAGCTTGGCCTCGATGAACGGCCACGCGTAGATGAGGTTGAAGGTGAGGCCCGGGAGCAGGACCGCCGGGAAGAAGACGGTGGGGATCATGTGTCCCGGGAGGTTCAGCTCCCAGCTCGGCATGACGCGCAAGGCTCCGTCGAGCCAGCCCATGTACCAGTCGGGCTGGACCGCGTAGCTCACCTTGTAGGCATAGTACTGGCCGTACTGCCAGATGGGGTTGATCTGGACGATCGCCCCGAGCAGCGCTGTGACCCCTGTCGTCAAGAAGAAGAAGCCACCCGCCTTGGCCGCGTAGGTCGGCCAGAGCGGCGAGCCGACGACGTTGTCATCCCTCGCCCCCTTGCCGGGGAACTGCGCGTGCTTGTGCTTGACGAGCATCCCGAGATGGCCCGCGAGCAAGCCGATGATGAGCAAGGGGAGGACGAGCACGTGGAGGATGAAGAACCTCGGGATGATCGCAGTCCCCGGGAAGCTCCCACCGAACAGGAAGTAGGCGAGATACGTCCCGACGAAGGGGACCGACTCCATGATCGAGAAGGCGATGCGGATGCCTGTGCCTGAGATGAGGTCGTCGGGCAGCGAATAGCCGAGGAAGCCGTTGAAGATCGCGAGGATCAACAACGTGGTGCCGAGCATCCAGTTCGCTTCGCGGGGCCGGCGGAACGCACCGGTGAAGAAGACGCGCAACATGTGGACGACGATCGCCCCGACGAAGATGTTCGCTGCCCAGTGGTGCATCTGGCGCATGAGCAGCCCGCCGCGCACCTGGAAGCTCAAGTTGACGGTCGAGTCGAACGCAGCGGAGACCGTCTGACCCCGGAGTGGGGCGTAGACGCCGTGGTAGATGACAGGCGTGCTCGACGGCACGAAGTAGAGCGTCAAGAACACGCCTGTGAGCATGAGCACGATGAACGAGTAGAGGGCGATCTCGCCGATCATGAACGACCAGTGGTCGGGGAAGATCTTGTCGAGCAGGTGGCGCCCCGAGCGTGAGAGCGCGACGCGGTCGTCGATCCAGCTGAAGAGCGAATCGATCACTGCGGTCCCCCGTTCGACCCGCCCCTGTACCAGAACCCCGGACCGATCGGCTCGTCGTAGTCCGCCTGGGCGCGCAGATACCCCTTCGAGTCGACGTACAGCGGCAGCTGCGGGAGCGGTCGTGGTGCGGGCCCGAAGACCGGCATGGCGCCGGTGCCGATGTCGAACAGCGACTGGTGGCAGGGACAGAGCAGCTGCTGGGTGAGCTCCTCGTACAGCCCGACCGGACAGCCGGCGTGCGTGCAGACCTTCGAATAGGCGAGGTATCCGTGCGGGCCCCAGGTCTCGCGACCCGGCTCGGTGACGATGTCGCCCGTCTGTTGGACACGGATGAGGACGGTCTGGGAGAAGGCGCCGCCGAGATCGTCCGGCGGGAAGACCGTGATGATCCCCCCGACCTCGATGTCGTCGACTCTCACTGCTCGTCCCTCGATCGATGTGAGCTTCGCGCCCTTGCGCCACTTCGTGTGGTAAAGCGACTGCTCCTGGTTGGGCCGGGGACCGAGCGAGCGGATCAACGGGAAGGCCAAGACGACGCCGAGCACGGCTCCCGCGGCACCCATCAGCTTGACGAGGACGCCGCGGCGCTCGACTGCGATCTTCCCACGGGTGGCGAAGTCGGCGACGAACTCCTGCTTCTCCGCCGGCGTCGTCGCCATCTGCGGCCGGGGCTCCTCGAAGGGGCCCTGGGGCATGAGGTACTTGCCCCAGGCGACAAGGCCGAAGCCGAATGCTGAGAGTGCGACGCCGAGCGTGACGCCGAGCACCCAGCTCGACGCCGCCACCCAGAAGGCCGCCCCGAACGCGGCGAAGGCGAGGAGAGAGGCGAGGAACGCCACCGCGACCGCCCCCTCGACCCTGCGGGGGTTCTTCGCGGCGACCTGGAACTGGGGCGCGCCGGTCGACACGGAAGCTCCCGCGTGGCCGGAGCGCCCTGCCCCCTCCGTCCCTGCCCCCTCCGTCCCTGCCCCGTCCGTCCCTGCCCCGTCCGTCCCGGGAGCCTCAGGCATGCGCCACCTCTCGCTCAGGGGTCTCCGCGCGCGGTCCCTCGTCGTGACCCCCGTCACCGTGACCCCCGTCACCGTGACCGGGCTCGCTCTCACCGCCACTCTCGTTGCGGTCGCCGATCCAGAGCGCGATGAGCACGCAGAGCCCGACGCCGGCGAAGAGACCGACGAAGCCCTCGGCTACCGGGCCCACACCACCGAGCGTGAGGCCACCGCCAGGGCTGTCGGGGTGCTCCACGTAGCGAGTCACGTAGTCGACGACGTCGGCGAGCTGCTGCTTCGACACGGTGAACGTGCTGAACCGCGGCATGTTCCCCGGTCCGGTGCGCACCGCCTCCTCGATCTGGGTGCCCGTGACGCCGTGGAGCGGCGGGGCCACGATGCCGTTCGAAAGCGCGTCCCCGGCACCGGTGATCGTGTGGCACGGAGCGCAGTTGAGAGCGAAGACGCTGAAGCCTTCCGCCGAGCTCGCCCCTTTGAGGTCGACGGTCGGGATCGCGAGCCCTCCGGGGACGAGGGACGCTACGTACCGAGCGATCGCCGACGTCTGGCTCGGCGTGAAGTGCGACGGCTTGCGTGCCGGTTGCACTCCGGGGTTCGCCAGCGGCATCCAGCCACTCGACACCCAGAGGTCGACCGTCGCGGACCCGAGGCCCCGCAGGTTCGGGGCGAGAGAGCTCCCCTGTGCCTGGGTGCCGTGGCAGCTCGAGCAGCTCTCGTCGTACAACGTGCGTCCTTGCGCGAGCGCCGCCGAGGTGTTGGGCACCCGGGCGTCCACGAGCACGGCCGAGCCGAGCCGGCGCGACGGGCTCGGCTGGGCGGAATGCCGGGGCGCGTAGAAGACCGCGGCGAGCGCGAGGGCCAGCACCACGACCCCGACTGGCGCCGCCGCGCGCCGCCAGCGGCTAAGAGAGCAGGAAGAGCGCACTGAAAAGCCCGATCCAGACGATGTCGACGAAGTGCCAGTAGTAGCTGACCGCCTGGAACACCGGAGTCTCGCCGGGGTCGCCCTTCGGCCCGGCGAGCCGGCCGAGCAGGGCGATCATCGCGAGGAGTCCGAGCAG
>DAHXNN010000194.1 GCA_027365385.1 Acidimicrobiaceae bacterium
TGCCGGTTCGAACCGGAGGTTCGTGTACTTGCGCACGAAGGTCGCGAGCGGCACCCCGTGCTGGAGGCCGAGGCTCACCGCGATTGCGAAGGCATCCATCACGCCTGAGAGCGTCGATCCCTGCTTCGAGACCTTCATGAAGACCTCGCCCGGACGACCGTCCTCGTACTCGCCGACCGTCACGTAGCCTTCGCAGTCCGCGACGCGAAAGGCGAAGGTGTTCGACCGGCGGCGCCTCGGAAGGCGCGTCCTCGTCGTCGCCGGTGGCGCCATGACGTGGTCCGCGAGCGTCTCCTCGAGCTCGGCGATGCGAGCATGAAGACCTTCGAGGTAGCCGTCGTCGCCAGCTGGACCACCGGTCTCGGCGGCGCCGCCCTTCTTCGTGGACGACAGGGGCTGGCCGACCTTGCAGTTGTCACGGTAGATCGCCACGGCCTTCAAGCCCATGCGCCAGGCGTCGACGTGGAGCTGCTCGATCTCCTCGACCGTCGCGTCCTCCGGCATGTTCACCGTCTTCGAGATCGCCCCGCTGACGAACGGCTGCGCGGCCGCCATCATCTTCACATGGCCCGAGTAGTGGATGACGTTGTCCCCCATCGAGCACGCGAACACGGGCAGGTGCTCCACCTTCAGCTCCGGCGCACCGAGGATGGACTTGTGCTCGTCGATGTAGGCGACGATCTTGTCGACCTCGGCCGGGGAGTAGCCGAGGCGCCGGAGCGCCCGGGGGACAGTCTGGTTAACGATCGACATCGTGCCCCCGCCGACAAGCTTCTTCGTCTTCACGAGCGCGAGGTCAGGCTCGATGCCCGTCGTGTCGCAATCCATGAGGAACGAGATCGTCCCGGTCGGAGCGAGCACGGTCGCCTGCGCGTTGCGGACGCCGTGGCGCTCCGCTAGCTCGACAGCATCGTCCCAGGACTGACATGCCGCGTCGAGCAACCCTGCCGGCACGGCGTCCCGGTCGATCCCGGCGACCTGCGAACGGTGCATCCGCAGGACGTCGACCATCGGCTCGGCGTTCTCGTGGAACCCCGCGAACGGTCCCATCCTGGCTGCGATGCGCGCCGAGGTCGCATACGCGTGACCGGTCATGAGCGCCGTGATCGCGGAGGTGACCGCGCGTGCCTCGTCCGAGTCGTAGGGAAGCCCGAGCGCCATGAGCATCGCCCCGAGGTTCGCGTAGCCGAGGCCGAGCTGGCGGAAGCGGCGCGTGGTCTCCGCGATCTTCTCCGTCGGGTAGTCGGCGTTGCCGACGAGGATCTCCTGGGCCGTGAGGACCACCTCGACCGCGGCCTTGAAGCCCTCGACGTCGAACGTGCCGTCGTCCGCGAGGAACTGGAGCAGGTTCAAGCTCGCCAGGTTGCACGCCGAGTTGTCGAGATGCACGTACTCCGAGCAGGGGTTGCTCGCCGTGATCCGCCCGGTGCGCGGCGCCGTGTGCCAGCGGTTGATCGTGGTGTCGAACTGCAGCCCCGGGTCGGCACACTCCCAGGCAGCCTCGGCGATCTCCCGGAAGAGCTGGCGCGCCCGCACTGTCTCGATCGTCGACCCGTCCGTCCGCGCGGTGAGCGCCCACTCACGGTCGGCCGCCACGGCCTCCATGAACTCGTCCGTGACACGCACGGAGTTGTTCGCGTTCTGGTATTGGATCGAATGGCTGTCGATGCCGTCGAGGTCCATGTCGAAGCCCGCCGCCGCCAGCGCACGCGCCTTGCGCTCCTCGCGGCTCTTGCACCAGACGAACTCCCGGATGTCCGGGTGGTCGGCGTCGAGGATGACCATCTTCGCCGCACGGCGCGTCTTGCCGCCGGACTTGATGGTGCCCGCGGATGCGTCCGCGCCGCGCATGAAGCTCACCGGCCCCGACGCCGTGCCGCCCCCCGCGAGCAGCTCCCGCGAGCCGCGGATCCGCGAAAGGTTGACACCCGAGCCCGATCCTCCCTTGAAGATCGTCCCCTCCTCGACGTACCAGTTCAAGATGGCGGACATCGAGTCCTCGACGGCGAGGATGAAGCACGCCGAGGCCTGCTGGGGCACACCGTCGACGCCGATGTTGAACCACACCGGGGAGTTGAACGCCGCCTTCTGGGCGACGACGAGGTGCTTCAACTCGTCGCTGAACACCGACGCCTCGTCCTCGTCGGCGAAGTAGCCGTCCTTCGAGCCCCAGGCGGTGATCGTGTCGACGACCCGGTCGACGACCTGGCGCAAAGACGTCTCGCGCTCTGTCTTGCCGAGAGTCCCGCGGAAGTACTTCTGGGCCAGGATGTTCGTCGCGTTCATGCTCCAGGTCGCCGGGACCTCGACGCCGAGCTGCTCGAATGCGACGGCTCCCGTGCGGTAGTCGCTGATCCTCGACTCGCGCAGCTCCCAGGCGAGCTCGTCGTACGGGTGCCGGCCCTCTGCCGTCGCGTACCGCCGGATGCCGATGTCGACGCGCTCACCTGCGACTGCCATGTCTGCTGCCTCCTCGGCTGCTCGATCGCCACGGCGCAGCTCCTGTGGTCGCTCCACGCGCTCGGCGAGCGGGGGAGGTTCCAGCGGGGGCAGGTCCTGGACACAAGATGTAGTGGTCGGACGAGACGTCACCACCAGATGCGGAGTAATTACAGCACTGCAGTTCTCGCCGTGTCAATGGAGAACGTGTGGCGCTCTCGTGACGAGCGCCGGGCAGGCAGGGCCTGCAGACCGGTCACGTCCGGACCCGCGCCGGAGCGCAACGCCCCCGACCGTCGGGCGAGTCGCCCCGCAGGTCGCTAGAGCCGCGTCAGAGCCTTGCGGAGCGTGCGCATCGCCTGTCCGATGCGCTGCTCGTTCTCGATGAGCGCGAAGCGCACGAAGCCGTCGCCGCCAGGACCGAAGCCGACGCCGGGCGACGTGGCGACCTTGGCCACGGAGACGAGGAACTTCGCGAACTCGAGCGAGCCCATCTCGCGGTAGGGCTCGGGGATCGGCGCCCAGACGAACATCGTGCCCTTCGGGCGCGTGACCTCCCAACCGATGCGCGTGAGCCCGTCGCAGAGCGCATCGCGCCTGTGCAGGTAGATCTCGTTGACGACCTTCGGATAGTCGGGCGCCTCGTTCATCGCCACAACCGAGGCGATCTGGATCGGTTGGAACGTGCCGTAGTCGAGGTAGCTCTTCAGCTTGGTGAGGGCGGCGACGACCTCGGCGTTGCCGACGAGGAAGGCGACGCGCCAACCTGCCATCGAGAACGACTTCGTGAGCGTGTACAGCTCGACGGCGACATCCGACGCTCCGGACACCTGCAGGATCGACGGGGGCACGTAGCCGTCGAAGGCCGTGTCTGAGTAGGCGAAGTCGTGCACGAGCACCACACCGTGCTCGCGCGCGAACTCGACGAGACGGGTCATCGTGGCGAGGTCTATGCAGGCCGTCGTCGGGTTGTGGGGGAACGAGAAGATCACGACCTTCGGCTTCGGCCACGCGGACTCCCAGGCCTCGACGAGGTTCGCGAAGAACGCCTCCCCGGCGTCCGCCTCGTCCGTCCCGAGCCCCTCGAGCCGGACCATCCGGACGTCCGCGCCGGCGAACAGCGGGGCGTAGATGTGGATCGGGTACGACGGCGACGGGACGAGAGCCGTGTCGCCCGGACCGACGAGCACCCACATGAGGTGGGAGAGCCCTTCCTTCGCACCGATCGTCGTCACGACCTCCCGCTCGGGATCGAGCTCGACCCCGAACCGGCGCAGGTAGAGGTCCGCGACGGCCTGGCGCAGCTTCGGGATCCCGCGCGACGCCGAGTAACGGTGGTTGCGAGGGTTGCGTGCCGCCTCGACGAGCTTGTCGACCGCCACCTCCGGCGAAGCGATGTCCGGGTTGCCGAAACCGAGGTCGATGACGTCGTCCCCGGCACGGCGTGCCTGCAGCTTCAACGCGTCGATCTGCGCGAAGACGTACGGAGGCAGCCCGTTGATCCGGCGGAAGTTCATCTCTCCAGGCTACCCACCACCGGCACGGACGGCGGACACCGCCGCGACGAGCGGGGCGCACGATCCGGGCCAGGGGACGACGGCCCAGCTCGCCCCTGCAGACGCGAGCGCTGCGAGGAGCGCTGCCGCGCTCTCAGGTCGGCCCGGGAGCATGCCGCCCCAGGTCACCTCGCCGTCGGCCGCTGCAGCCGCGACGCTCCGCGGAGATGCGGACCAGAGGTTGAGAGCCGCTCCGTGCGAGCGGGCGACGGCATTCGTCGCGGGAGCGCCGCCTCCCACCCACGTCGTCACGCCCGCCGAGCGCAGAGCCGCGACGACCACAGCCAGCTGTGCCCGCCTCTCGCGCGCAGAACGGACCGCGATCCCGTAGGCGAGGTTCTCCTCGGCGCTCTTCGAGTCGCCAGTCCCGACCGCGACCACGGCGCGCCCCCCGCTCAACGCGTCGAGGCTCAGCAGCTCCTGGACGAGGACCGCGTCGGGAGCGAGCCCGACGCGCGCGACGAGCGTGCCGACCGAGACCAACCGGGTACGCACGGCGACCGCCCCGAGGACCGGGTAGGCCGAGAGGGCCGGCCAGCCGGGCTTGCCCATCGGCCAGAGGTGGTCGTAGGCGAACACCCCGTCGAGGCCCGACTCCTCCGCCTCGGCCGCCGCCGCAAGCGCGGCCGAGGCGTCCTCGGAGAAGGTCGGCAGGATGACGCCGACGCGCATCGTCACCCCGTGGACTCGACCCGGGCCTTCAGGTCGCGGATGGCTGCGTGGAGGATGTGCCCCTCTGCCCGGCGCTTGACGAAATTGGGGATGGGGACGCGCAGGTCCACGGCGAGCTCGTAGACGACCTCCGTGGTGCCCTCGGGTGAGCCCACGAACCGGTAGCAGCCGTCGAGCCGGTCGGTGAGATCCCCCTCCTTCTGGACCCACGAGATCTCGTCGGGAGCCTTCGAATAGTCGTAGGCGAGGACATAGCTCGTGCTACGGCCAAAGGCACCCGCTCGAAAGCTCACGACCGACGCGCGGCCGAGCTCGTCCCTGCTGAGGACATGCACCTGCTTGAGGTCCGCTACCCACTCCGGGTAGCGCTCGACCTCGGTCACGACCGCGAAGCAGCGCTCGGGTGACCCCGCGATGACCATCCGCTCCGCGGTGTGCTCCACGAGCTTCCTCCCCTCGGCGACATGCGCCCGACGTGACCCAGCCTCCCACCGTGCCCTGCGTCTGTGTAGCACCTCTGGCAGCCGAGCGGGCGCGAAGTCAGCCGCCGAAGGCCTTGAGTGCCTCGCGAAGTCGCCCTGCGAGCTCCTCGTAGCCGAACGCCGCGACCGCTCGCTCACGTGCCGCTGCACCAAAGCGCGAGCGCAGCTCGGGGTCGTCGAGCAAGGTGGCGAGAGCGCGCGCCACGACGACGACGTCGCCCGGCCGGTCGACCACGAGCCCGGTCCGGCCGTCGAGCACCGCGTCGCCGGCCCCTCCGCTGCGTCCGGCGACCTGGGCGACGCCGGCGGCCGCGGCCTCGAGGAAGACGATCCCGAAGCCCTCCTGCTCGAGGCCGAGCCAGCGGTTGCGGCAGAGCATCGCCCATACGTCGGCTGCTGCGTCGAGAGCCGGGAGATGCTCGTCGGGCACGCGACCGAGCATGCGGACCGGCGCGCCGCTGCGGGAGGCGAGGCGTGCGATGCGCGACGCGTCCCTGCCCGTGCCGCCGATCGCGACCAGGAGGTCGGGGCGGTCGGGCGCGAGACGTGCCGCCGCCTCCACGAGGACGTCCATTCCCTTGCGCGGGACGAGGCGGCTCACACTCACGACGAGCCGCGCGTCGACCGGCAATCCGAGCCGGGACCGGGCTGCAGCGCGCGCCGCCTGGCCCAGCGGCCGGAACCGCTGCGTGTCGACGCCCGGAGGGACGACGACGGTGGTCGGCATCCGGGCGCCGACGACGCGCCGCACCTCGGACGCGGGATAGCTGCCCGCGGCGACGACGAGCGACGCGCCGGAGACGACCCGATCGAGGAGCTGGCAAGTGACCGGCAGCCTGGCCGGCACCGCGACCTCGGCGCCGTGGACGACGACCGCGTACGGCAGGCCGAGCCGCGGGCCGAGAAGCCCGAGCGGAAGGGCGGGATCGAGCACGACGAGCGACGCGCCCGTGTCCCGCACCAGGTCGAGGATCGCGCCGCGCACCCGGCGTGTCGGCAGGAGCACAGGCACGTCGAGGCGCTCGACGCGGTAAGGCGCTGCGGCGTCGAACGCCTGCGCGTCACGATGCGCGAGCGTGAGGACGGCAAAGTCCGCGGGCGGAAGACGCCTCCAGAGCTCCCAGAGATAGGACTGGATGCCACCGATCTTCGGCGGGAAGTCGTTCGTGACGAGGACGTGCGTCACCTGGCCATGCGGCCCGACCACCAGCCGGACCGAGCACTCCGTCGAACCGGATCAGCTGACGCGACGCTCGTGACGCAGTGCCGGGACGAGCCCAGCTCCTTCGAGAAGGCGGATCGCTCGCGCCTCGTCCGCGTCGATGACGACGGCGTCGTGCGGGTCGCGCTCGAGCAGGAAGCTGACCACACAATCGCTGCACGCCTCGGTCCCGTCGAGCACGCAGTCGTCACAGCTGATCGTAAGAGCACCCGCAACCATCTCGCCACCTCCGCCAATTGGAGCGGGCGATGCCCGCCGATCCCTACGTCTGCTCCGATCATGACGAGAGGGTGTATCAGTGGGCACTGGCACGGGCCGGAGAGGGCCGCGAGGCAGCCCGTGCCCACGGGCACCAGACACCGCGCGAGCTCGTCCGCGCCGGAGCTCCACCGGTCCTGCCTCCGGAGCCCGCGTGGCAAGGGTCGGTCACGCACGGATGCTACCTGGGCCTCGTGCGGGGATCGCGAGGACCGCTCCGTCAGCGTCCGAGCTCGCCCTTCACGAGCGTCGCCAGAGCCCGGAAGGCGCGCCCGCGCGCCGAAATCGCGTGCTTCTCCGCAGGCCCCATCTCCCCGAACGTGCGACCGTCGCCGTCGTCGGGGACGAACACCGGGTCGTAGCCGAATCCCGCCGCGCCCCTCGGAGCCGGTGCGATGGTGCCCGCCACCGTGCCCTCGCAAACGAGCTCCCGACCCTCGCCAAGACGCGCGACCGCCACGGTGCGAAAGCGCGCCCGACGGTCGAGGACCCCCGTGAGGGCACCGAGCAGCATCGCGATGTTGTCCGCGTAGCTCGCGCCGTCACCCGCGTAGCGTGCCGAGCGCACGCCGGGTGCACCGCCGAGCGCGTCGACCTCGAGCCCGGAGTCGTCCGCGAGCGTTCCGAGGCCGGTCGCAGCTGCGAGCGCACGCGCTTTCAGACGCGCGTTCCCCTCGAGCGTCGGCTCGCTCTCCTCGACCTCCGGGACGTGCGACGGACGCGCGACGAGGTGGACCGCTCCACCGAGCTCGTCGCCAAGGATCTCCACGATCTCCGCCACCTTGTCTCCGTTGGCGGACGCGACGACGAGCTCGAGGGGCTCGCCGCTCATCGCGCCTCTCGCACCGGGGGGGGTGTCGCAAGCACCTCGCGCTGGAGCGAGAGGACGGTGCCGATCCCGGACGCCGCGAGGTCGAGCATCGTCGAGAGCTCCGCCCGGGAGAACGGCGCCCCCTCGGCGGTGCCCTGGACCTCGACGAGACCACCGCTTCCCGTCATCACGACGTTCATGTCGACCTCCGCGCGCGAGTCCTCGGAGTAGTCGAGATCGAGCATGCTCACGGAGCCGACGAGTCCCACGGAGACCGCCGCACACGCGTCGGAGAGCGGGTTGCGGACGATCCGCCCGGCCTGGACGAGCCGGGTGCAAGCGTCGTGAAGTGCGACGTAGGCACCCGAGACCGCCGCCGTCCTCGTCCCCCCGTCCGCCTGGATGACGTCGCAGTCGAGGACGACCTGACGCTCGCCCAGCACGCGCAGGTCGCAGACACCGCGCAGCGCACGGCCGATGAGCCGCTGGATCTCCTGGGTTCGCCCCGACTGCCGACCCTTCACGGCCTCCCGCGCGACTCGCTCCGCGGAGGAGCCCGGCAGCAGCGAGTACTCCGCCGTCACCCATCCCTTCCCGCTGCCGCGCATCCAGCGGGGAACGTCCTCGTCCACCGAGGCGGTGCACAGCACCTTCGTCCGTCCGACGACCACGAGCACGGACCCCGCCGCGAGCTCGGTGTAGTCCCGCACGAGCTCCATGGGCCGCATCTGGTCGGCAGTCCTGCCGTCGCGGCGCGTGGGTGTCGGCGTCTCCATGAGGTTGCTCCTTCGTCGTAGGGCGTGCCCGAAGCTACCCGGTCGGTCCTGCCCGACTCGACGAACCGGTCCCGGCACGGCCGAACGTGACGGCGTGTGCACGTGCGAGCTCGGGCCCGAGCAGGCGCCCGCCCATCTCGGCGAACCACGCGGTGTCGCCAGACGAGAGGAAACGATGCTCGGGGTGCCGGGCAGGATCGGCTCGCAGGCCGGTCGACTCGAGGATCTGGCGCACGTCGAACGCCGTCTCCTCCGCCGAGGACACGAGAAGCACGTCGCGGCCCATGACGTCGGCGATGGTCCGGGCGAGGAAGGGATAGTGCGTGCAGCCGAGGAGCAAGGTGTCCACCCCCGCTTCGCGAAGCGGCGAGAGCAGCCGCTCCGCGAGGACGTGCACCTGGTCCGAGTCGGTGTCTCCTCGCTCGACGAACTCGACGAACCCGGGGCATGCCGCACATCTCAGCTCCACCTCTGGAGCGAGCTCGCGGGCGGCCCGCTGGTACGAGCCCGACGCGATGGTCCCGACGGTGCCGATGACTCCCACCCGACCCTGCCGCGTCGCGCCGAGAGCGGCCCGGAGCCCGGGCTCGACGACGCCGACGACCGGGACCCCGCAGCCGTCGCGCAGGACCTCGAGTGCCGCGGACGCCGCTGTGTTGCACGCGACCACGATCATCTTCACCCCTTCGACAGCGACGAGATGGTCCGCTATCTCCTCGGCGAACCTACGGACCTCGGCGGCCGGGCGCGGGCCGTACGGGTACCGGGCGGTGTCGCCGACATACACGAGCCGCTCGCCCGGGAGGAGGTCGATGAGCGCCCGCGCGACAGTCAGGCCGCCGAACCCGCTGTCGAACACGCCGACCGGGCGGTCGTCCACGACGCTCACGACGCGCGCCACGTCGCGCTCCGGCTCAGAAGTAGATGACCTTACGGGCGCGCTCGGCGACCTCGTCGATGTCCCCCGTCCAGGCACCCGTGGAAAGGTACTTCCAGCCGCCGTCCGGCGAGAGCAGGACGACCACTCCCTCGCGGATCTGGCGCGCACAACGGACCGCCCCCGCCATCCCTCCATAAAGACCAACCTCAAAAATATACTCCCCCTCTGATAGATATTCCTCCAGCTTCTTTTGCAATGATGTTGAAATATTCTCAGGACGAGTTCCTGGGAGAATGGCGTTTTGGAT
>DAHXNN010000225.1 GCA_027365385.1 Acidimicrobiaceae bacterium
CCACCGTGCGTGGCCCGATCGGCGGCCCGGTGTTCCTCGCGCCACTGCGCCTTGAGGCCCGGGCCGCGCGCCGGGGCGCGGCGCACGAACGCGTCGAGCGGATCGGCATGGGCCCGGCACGCGCGAGCGTCGCGCGAGCCCGGCTCGACCGGTCGCTCCCAAGGGACTTGCCAGTCGTGCTGCTCGGGCTCGCCGGTGCGCTCGTCGAGGGCATCGCTCCCGGCGACGTCGTCGTCGCGAGCACTCTCGAGCTCGCCCACGGAGCACAGCCCGTCTCCCTCGCCTACGGACCGGACGCGACCGCCGTCCTCGAAAAAGCTGGGCTCACGGTGCGATGCGCACCGGTCGTCTCGGCGCCGTCGTTGGTGTCGGGGACCGATGCGCGCGGCGAGCTGGCTGCGAGCGGAGCTGTGGCCGTCGACATGGAGTCGTACTGGTGCGCTCCGCTCGCTCGCGCCCGACCGTTCGCTGTCGTACGTGTCGTGCTCGACGTGCCGGGACGCGACCTCTGGTCGCCAGCGACAGCGCTCAGGTCGGCGCGCGCATACCGCTCGCTCGTCCGCTGCGCACGGGCGCTGCGGCACTGGACGCCCGTTAGCGTAGACGGAAGCACTTTCTTGGAGGTCGGTGATCGGTAATGGGCATCCCCCTGAGGCAAAACCTCGCGATGACTCGGTATCTCGTACGCCAGAAGCTGAAGGGCGTGAAGAGGTACCCACTCATCGTCGAGCTCGAGCCGCTGTTCGTCTGCAACCTCGCCTGTCCCGGCTGCGGGAAGATCCAGTACCCCACGGAGATCCTGCGCAAGCGGGTCTCTCCGGAGGAGGCCTTCGCCGCGATCGAGGAGAGCGGCGCGCCGATGGTGTCGATCGCCGGCGGTGAACCACTCCTGCACCCACAGATCGAGGAGATGGTCAACGGCCTAATGGCGCGTAAGCGCTTCGTCTACCTGTGCACCAACGCGGTCCTCCTGCGGCGCAAGATGGACAAGTTCGCGCCGTCGCCGTACTTCTCCTGGGTGGTCCACGTCGACGGCCTCGAAGAGCGGCACGACGCCGCTGTCGACCGCGAGGGGGTCTTCCGCGAAGCGGTCGAGGCGATCCGCGAGGCCAAGCGCCGAGGCTTTCGCGTCACGACGAACTCCACCTTCTTCTCGACCGACTCGCCGAAGACGGTCCGGGAGGTCCTCGACTTCCTCAACGACGACCTCAAGGTCGACGCGATGATGATCTCCCCGGCCTACGCCTACGAGAAGGCCCCCGACCAGGACCACTACCTCGGCGTCCGGCAGTCCCAAGAGCTGTTCGCCGAGGCGTTCGGCGAGGGCCACCGCAAGCGTTGGCGGCTCAACCACACCCCGTTGTTCCTCGACTTCCTCGAGGGCAAGGAGGATTACCAATGCACGCCGTGGGGCATCCCGAGCTACTCGGTCTTCGGGTGGCAGCGACCCTGCTACCTCATGGGCGACGGCTACACGACGACCTACAAGGAGCTGCTCGAGACGACCGACTGGAGCAAGTACGGCCGGGGCAACGATCCGCGGTGCGACAATTGCATGGCACACTGTGGGTACGAGCCGACAGCGGTCCTGGCCACCACCAAGTCGCTCCGCGAGTCGCTCCGGGCGGCCCTCGGGACGCACTGATGGAGAGCCTGGGTCCGTTCCAGGTAGCAAGGGGCTGTAGCTCAGCTGGTTAGAGCGCCTGGTTTGCAACCAGGAGGTCACGGGTTCGAATCCCGTCAGCTCCACCGAGAGGTCTTCACGTTTGGACCTTCCCCATCTTCACGTTTGTGGCGTCGCCATCGTCGCGCCGGGGTGTGACAGTCGCTTCTCGGGGTTGCTCGGCGACACCGACCGGCCGGTGATGTGCTCGTTCCCGTCGCCGGGCGCGTCGCGCTCATCTGGTGTCGTCATCGCCTCCGAGACCGGTCGCGACTATGGCGGTGCGTGCGCCGTCGCCCCGACGAGGTCCGCGAGGGCCCGACGCCGACGGCGCCTCGCCCGTGGAGCCAGTCCGGCAGCCTTGCGCCGCTCGTC
>DAHXNN010000234.1 GCA_027365385.1 Acidimicrobiaceae bacterium
ACCTTCCGTATCTCTTCGCTGAGGCGGTCGTGGAGCGCGACGAGCCGGTGACCCTTGTCGTCGGCAGGCTCGTTGATGAGGTTGTAACCGGCGACGGCTGGCTCGTCACGGTAGTGATCCGCGATGGCAGTCCAGAGCTTCACGGTGCGATCCTGGAAGTCCCTGTGCTCGAAGAGCAGCGGCGCATGGAACCGGTTGTCGCTGTGCCAGTGGTGATTCTGGCTTCCGGGGAGCGCGTGGAGGTCGACGACAGCGTAGACACCGTGACGGGCGCAGCTCGCGATCGCACGGTCGAGTCGGTCGAAGCAGCCGGGCAGCAGGTCGCCGGGAGACATGTCGTCCTCGAGGTGACGGTAGTTGAGAGGTAGCCGGACGCTATTCAATCCGAGGGAGGCGACGAAGGCGACGTCCTCGTCGGCGAAGAAATGGTCGAGCAGGGAGTCGAACAGGAGCTGGTAGCGCTCGGGGCCGAGGCGACCGAGGAGCGCGCGCCTGTGCAGCGACTCGGTCGAAGGATAGCCCGTGATGAAGTTCTCCATGTTGAGCCAACCGCCGACGCCGACGCCGCGCAGGCGCCCCTCCTGGCCCGCCTCGTCGCGCAGGAGGTTGCCGTCGGTGTGGAGCCACGAGATCATCGTTTCCGGTCTTTCACGTGCTGTCGCCTCCATATGCCATCCCTTCTTCGGTATCAGCGCCTGCCCTGCGGATCATCGGCCTGCGGATCATCGGGAGGTGCTGCGGATCATCTGGCGATCCCGGCCGGCGCCCCGATCTCGACACTCGTCGCGACGCAGAGGTGCACCGGATGCTCGGTCGTCTCGCCGGAGAGCTCCACGGTCGCCTCGGTGCGGATCTCGGCATAGGACGCCCCGGCAGCGAAGCGGAACTCTCCCGGCTCGGTGACCCGTCGCATCGCCTCGTCGTAGAAGGCGAGTCGGCTGGAGTCGACGACGAACGACACCTGCCGGCGGTCGCCGGGTTCGAGCCTGACCCTCGCGAAGCCGACGAGCTGGCGCTCCGGCCGAGCGACAGAGGCGACGAGGTCGGTCATGTACAACTGGACCACCTCGACGCCGGAGCGCTCCCCGTGATTCGTCACCTCGAGCACACAGGTCACCGGCGAGCTGGTGTCGCTCGCGCTCACCTGGAGGGTGCCATAGTCGATGGTCGTGTAGGTGAGCCCGTGGCCGAAGGAAAAGAGCGGGCTCGTTGCGCTGTCTGTGTAGTCACCGTAGAACATCGCGCTCGAGCCTCCGGCCCGCGGGCCCGCGTAGACGGGCACCTGCCCGACGTTGCGGGGAAGGCTCACGGGCAGCCGCCCCGAGGGCTCCGTCTCGCCGACCAGGACGGACGCGAGCGCGCTCCCCCCCTCCTCGCCGGGTGGGAACACCTGCAGGAGCGCGTTCGAGCACGCCGCCACCTCTGCGAGGCTGTGGACACGCCCGCTGAGGACGACGGTCACGAGGGGGGTGCCGGTCGCTGCGACTCGCCGGGCGAGCTCGACCTGTACGCCGGTAAGCGCGAGGTCCGTCGCGTCCCGAGCCTCGCCGACGGTCGCCGACGGGCGGAGACCGGAGCGTCCGGCTACGACGAGGACCGCAATGTCGGCGGAGGACGCAAGGCGTGCCGCCTCGTCGATCCCCGAACGGTCCGTGCCCGTAACGGCACAGCCGGTTGCATGCACCACCTCGACCGTGGGGCCCAGCGCCTCGACGAGACCGGCGAGGGGCGTCACGTGCGCGGTGAAGTACGGGCCCGGCTGGAAGGAGCCCTCCGAGCCATCCGCGCTCGGCAGGAACGCGGTGCCGGAGGCGTCGGCGAACGTCGAGGACAGCGCCTCGCCCCCCCCGGGGAGATCGTGACGCTCGTAGACGATCTCCTGATGCGCCGGATAGTGGTAGTCGCCCTGGAGCAGCCGTCGGTCGTCCGCCCCCGGCCCTATCACGGCGACGCGCCGTACCCCGGAGCGCAGCGGCAAGACGCCGTCGTTCGTGAGAAGCACGATCGACTCTGCCGCAGCGCGTCTCGCGAGGTCGCGTTGGCCCGAGGTGTCGAAGACCGAGGCGGCTTTTTCCTCGTCGACATAAGGGTGCTCGAAGAGACCGAGCCGCATCTTCACCGTGAGCACACGGCGCACGGCAGCGTCGATTGCGCCATGTGGGATCTCGCCGACCGCAATCGCCGAAAGGAGCGGTCCGCCGAAGCAGTCGGTCTGCGGCAGCTCGACGTCAAGCCCGGCGAGGAGCGCGCGCGTCGCCGCCTCGCGCTTGTCCGCTGCAACGTGGTGGTGGGTGACCAGCAGCGCGACAGCGAAGTAGTCGGCGACGACGATCCCGTCGAAGCGGAGCTCGTCCCGGAGCATGCCGGTGAGGATCGACGGCGAGCCCGCGCACGCGAGCCCGTCGACCGAGCTGTAGGAGTTCATGACCGACGCGAGCCCCGCGTCGCGGATCGCCGCGGCGAAGGGCTCCGCGTACACGTCGCGCAGCTCGCGGGCACCGAGCTGCACCGGCGCATGGTTCTTGCCGCCCTCGGGCATCCCGTGGCCGAGGAAGTGCTTACCCGTCGCGAGGACCCCGACGCGAATGTCGTCGGTCTGTAGTCCGGAGACGAATGCGACGCCCATCGCCGACGCGAGGAACGGATCCTCGCCGTACGTCTCCTCCACCCTCCCCCAGCGAGGATCGCGCGCGACGTCGAGCACGGGCGCGAGGCAGTGCCGGGCGCCTACGGCGAGCATCTGCTCGCGGATGACGCTGGCGACGTCCTGCACGAGCTCCGGGTCGAAGGTCGCGGCCAAGCCCAGAGCCTGGGGAAAGACGGTAGCTCCGCGTGCAGAGAAGCCCCCCGTGCCCTCCTCGTGGACGAGCGCGGGAATCCCGAGCCGGGTGTGCTGGACGAGGAACCGCTGCACGTCGTTCACGAGGGCCGCGGTCTCGCCCGGGAGGAGCGCCGTCGCACCGGAGACGCGCGTCACCTCGCCGATCCCGATCTCCACGGCGGTGCGCGCCTTGTCGGCATCGAAGCCCGACGGACCGAGGAGGGAGGTGATCCATACGCATCCGAGCTGGGCCACCTTCTCCTCGAGCGACATCCTCGCGAGCAGGTCCGCCACACGCTGCTCGACCGGGAGCTCCGAGTCCCGGTACGGTTCGACCGTCGTCGTCAACGTGCTGCCTCCCTCGTTTCGTGTGCCAGAGCGCGCACGTGGTCATCTCTCGCTGCTTTCACTTGCCAGCGACCCATCATGCACAAGCCCACACCACAGTCATCTCGCCGCCTTCATCAAGCCCTGCCCCTCACCCTCCGCTAGAAAACGCCGCGTCGAACGCGCTCGCGGGCGGGGGGAACCGCAGCTTGCGGACGTAGGCGAGGGCCTCGGGCGCTCCGACCTCGCGGTCCATGCCGGAGTCCTCCCACTCGACCGAGATCGGTCCCGCGTAGCCGATCTGGCGCAGCATCCGAAAGACGTGCTCCCAGGGGACCTCTCCGTGGCCGACCGAGACGAAGTCCCAGCCGCGCCGGAGGTCCCCGAAGGCCAGGTGCGAGGAGAGCCGGCCGTTGCGCCCGTCGAGGTGGCGGACGGACTCCTTGCAG
>DAHXNN010000238.1 GCA_027365385.1 Acidimicrobiaceae bacterium
CGCCCGCCACACGGCCACGGCGCGCTGGCGGATCCCCCGCATCGTCTGGCTCGTCGGCGACTCGACGACGACGAGAGGCTCCCGCAGGTAGACGAGTCGGACCTCACGAGGGAGGCGACCGAGGATCTGCTCGCACAAGAGCGCGTAGAACTGGACTCCGACCATCCGGGATCGGGCGTGCTCCGGCCGTGGTGCCCGCCCGGTCTTGTAGTCGACCACGACGAGGTCGCCTCCGGGCAGGTAGTCGAGACGGTCGATGATGCCTCGCATCTCGATCCCGTCGACTGCGACTCGCAGGTCGAGCTCGACGCCGATCGCGTGCACCGTGCGGGGGTCCTCGACGGCGAAGTAGCGCTCGACGAGGTCGGCAGCCTCGGCACGGAACGCCGCCGCCGCGTCGGGCGACAGATCGAGCTCGGCGATGTCGTCGCGCTCGAGGGAGTCCCACGCCTCGGCGAGGCTCGTCTGGGCCTGCTCGGGTGTCCGGCTCTCGGGTAGCCCGCTCGCGACGAGGATCTGGAGCGCCTTGTGGACGAGGGTGCCGCGCACGAGGTGTGGCGAGGGGGCCTCCGGCAGCCGGTCGATGTAGGAGAAGCGGAACGCCAGCGGACAGCTCGTGAACTTCGTGAGCTTCGAGGGTGTCAAAGTATCGGGAAGGGGGAGGCTCACGCCACGAGGCTACGCCGTGGGTGTCCCGAAGGCGTCGAGCACCGAGGCGGCGACCTCTGCGGGCGACTCCAGTGGACCGAGATGACCGAGCTCTTCGACCTCGACGAGACGTGCGTCGGGGAGCGCGGCGACGACCGCCGGTGCCGAGGCACGCCCACGGTCGAGCGAGCTGGTGCCGACGGCCACCGTCACCGGGCAGCGGACGTCGCCGAGCCGGTCGAAGGCGTCGGACGCCATGCCGTTCTCGTAGACGAGGGCCTCGTGGTCGGGGAGGCAGCGCAAGGTGACCGAGCCGTCGGGGCAGTCTGCGAACCCGTGTGCGACGTACGCGGCGAGCACCTTCGGATCGAGGCGTGACAGCGCGCGGCTCGACTGATAGCGGTCCGCAGCCACCTTCCGTGAGGAGAATGTCGCTGTGCGCCGTCTCGCTGCCTCGGCGAGGGGGTTGGGCGTACCGATCGGTTGCCGTTCTCCGGCGGGGACCAGGATTGGCTCGTAGCAGTAGAGGGCCGAGAACGTCCCAGGCCGCGACGCCTCGGCGAGGAGAAGCGCGGTGGCTCCGACCGAGTGTCCGATCCCGAGCAGCTGCACGCGGCTCGTTTCGACGAGCCGTTCGTAGCGAGGGATCGCATCCGTGTCGATCTCGCCCGCGACGAGCCGCGCGCTCGCGATCACGTCGAGGGCAAAGCCTCCCCACGCGAAATCGTCGCCGGGTGGCGCACCGGAGCATCCGTGGCCGCGCAGGTCGGGGGCCCAGCTGGCGATAGCGCCGTCGAGCTCGCTCGCCAATGGCTCGAGGACCTGTGCGAGGAAGCCCGCCGCATGGACGAGGAGCGCGGGCCTTCCGTGCCCACCAAGGTCGTAGACGGCGACCATCGTGCCGTCGGTCGCTGTGGTCCCGAGCACCGCCGACACGCAGAGAGACGCTACCGGCTGACAGGGGCCGGAGCCGCACCGCGGCCGCCAGCACCCGCACTTGGCACGGGCCGACCGCCAGGCAGGCGGGCGGGCGGGCGGGCGGGCGGCGGGTAGCATCCGCCATGCTCCTGCCCCACCTCGATACGTCGCGGGAGATCCTCGTCGGGCTCGCGGGGCTCGGCGCCGGGCTCGTCAACGGTGTTGCCGGGGGCGGTTCGCTCGTGTCCTTCCCTGCACTTCTTGCCGTCGGCTACCCCGCGCTCGCGGCGAACGTCACCTCGACAGTCGGCATCTGGCCCGGCTATCTCGGCGGATCTGCAGCCTTTCGTAAGGAGATCGGGGCACAGCGGGACCGCCTACGCGAGCTCGCGGCGACGGTGGTCGTCGGCGGAATCGTCGGCGGGGTGCTCATCCTGACGACGCCGACGAGCGTCTTCAAGCTCGTGGCGCCCTATCTCGTGCTCTTCGCGTGCGCGCTCTTCGCCGTCCAGCCGCTCGTGGTGCGAAAGGTACGCGTGAGCGACCCAACTCGCTCGAGCGCCCACCGGTTGGCGATGCATGCGGGTGCCTTCGTCGCGTCGGTCTACGGTGCGTACTTCGGTGCCGGTCTCGGTGTCGTGTTCCTCGGAGTCCTCGGGCTGTCGATGTCCGACACCCTTGTCCGGGTGAACGGCCTGCGGAGCATCTTGTCGCTCATGGTGAACACCGTCGCTGCGCTCATCTTCATCGTGAGCGCTCCCGTCGCGTGGACCGCAGCAGGACTCATGGCCGGCTCGAGCCTCGCGGGTGGCTACGTGGGCGCGCGCGTCGCGAGGCGCGTACCGGCTCCCACCCTGCGCGTCGTCGTGGTGCTCCTCGGGATCGTCACGTCGGCGAGGTTGCTCGGCGGATGAGCACCTCGGCCGAGCAGCTCGGCGCGACGTCGAGCGCCGACGTGACGCGCCGGCTGTCCGAGCGGGCGCGGCGCTACGGTGTCGGCGTGAGCGACGGCAACGACGGCGAGATGCTCGCCGAGGGGACAGCCGACGCCGCGCCGGCGAGCTGGCTCCCATGTCCACGCTGTGGCGTGGCGTCGCCGGCGAGCCGCTTCTACGGCCCCTGCGAGGGTTGTGTCGGGGAGCTCGGTGCCACGATGCGCCTTGCTCCTCGAGAGGTCGGGCGCGAGGTCTATATCCCGAAGCTCAACGTCGTGCCCAATCACGTTGCTACCAAGGAGTGATCCTCGAGTGCTCGGCGTCACCTACCTCAGGACGCCGGGGACGCCGGGGACGCGCCTGGCGGGACGCGACGCTGCAGGGGAGTGCTCCATCTGATGGCAGGGGTCGTCACGATCTCGGCGAGCTATGGAGCTGCGGGTGCATACGTCGGTCCCGCTGTCGCCGGGCATCTCGGTCTCGAGTTCTTCGACAGGGTGATACCGCTCGAGGTCGCCCGCAGGCTCGCGATCGATGACGACCTGGCTGTCGCGAAGGACGAGCACCCGCCAGGTCTCGTCGATCGCCTGCTCGCCGCTCTCGCCAACGTCGCCGTCCCGATCGGCGCCGATCCCGGCCACGAGGCGATCGGCTCGAGGACGAGCTACTGCGCGAGCACCGAGGACGTGCTCCGGCAGATCGCGGACGGGCCGGGCGGTGTCGTGCTCGGTCGGGCGGCGATGGTCGTGCTCGGCGGCCGTCCCGACGTGCTGTGCGTCCGTCTGGACGGTCCTGCTGACGCCCGCGCTGCGCAGGCGGCGGCGCTCAATGGCGTCGACGTCGACGCCGCTCGAGCTGAGCAGCGGCAAGCGGACCGTGTGCGCGAGGCGTATGCGCAAGTCTTTTACGGCGTGAGCCAGTCCGATCCGGCGCTCTACCACGTGTCGATCGACAGCACAGCCCTGCCGGTGCGGGCGTGCGTCGAGATGATCGTCGTGGCCGCTCGAGCGCGCTTCGCCGGCTTGCGTGGCTGAGCTCGCGCGTCTCCGCAGCTCTCTCCCGTGCAGTGTCGTCGCGAATGCTGTCGTCGATCCGGCGGCCGCTAGTGATCAGGTCATCCGGTGATGCGATCTCACTCGTCCTAGACAGTTCAACTGGTGACCTAGTAGCATCTCGAAGAGAGGGGGATTGCCGATCGTGGTCATCACAGCCGACCCGAGCCAGATCTGGAGCGACGGCGTTCGCGACAGGCGCCCGTCGCTGACCGACGAGCTCGCTGACGGTGTCGCCCGGTTCGTCGGCGAGTCGGATCTGGGTGCCGGTGACAGGCTCCCACCCGTACGCTCGCTCGCCGAGCGGTTTGGCGTCGCAGCACCGACGATGCGCGAGGCGCTTCGTCGTCTCGAGGCGGAAGGTGTCTTGGTGATGCGCCATGGCTCCGGGGTGTACGTGAGCAGGGAGGCTGTCCGTCGGGTCATCGGGAACCCGCACGCATCCCCTGCGGACGCGACGACGATTCTCGAGCTCCTGGAGACACGCCTCCTTCTCGAGCCGACGGCGGCAGAGCTCGCGTCGTCGCGCGCCACGCGTGATGGGCGTGACGCTGCGAGGTCGTTGCTCGAGCTCGCGGCCAGCCAGCTTGACGATCCGATCTCGCTCAACAGGACCAACCTGGGTTTCCACGTCGCGATCGGCAGGCTCTCGGGCAACACCGTCCTTGCCCAGACGATCGAGGCCCTGCTTGCCGAGCACCGGTGCGAGCAGGCGGAGATCCTCGTGCTCTACGAGGACAGCACGAGGGACCATCTCGAGCACCGGGCGCTGCTCGACGCCATCTTGAGCGGGGACGCGGGCGCGGCGCACCGCACGATGTTCGAACACCTCGTGAGCGTTTCCGAGTTCGTTGCCGAGCGAGCGCCGGTGGTCGGCGATGCGTGAGCGCTTCGTGATCCGAGAGGTGCGTGCCACGACGGTCACTGTCCCCCTCGAGGCACCGCTCAGGCACTCGAATGGTGCGCACTGGGGGCGCTTCGTGAGGACGATCGTAGAGGTGGAGACCGAGGACGGCCTCGTCGGCCTGGGAGAGCTCGGAGGAGGGGGATCGAGCGCCGAAGCGGCCGTGCGTGCTGCGGGTGAGCTGCTGGTCGGGCATGACCCGTTCCAGCTGGAACGTATGCGCTTCAAGATCTGCAACCCGACGGCATCGCTCTACGACAACCGGACCCAGATCCACGCAGCGCTAGAGTTCGCGTGCCTCGACCTCGTGGGCCAGAGGCTCAGTGTGCCCGTCTTCGACCTTCTCGGCGGTCGTGTACGCGAACGTGTGCGATTCGCGAGCTACCTCTTCTACCGTTATGCGGCTCCTTCTGGCGAGCCAGCGGAGGTCCGTACGCCTGACGAGCTCGTCGCCCACGCGCTCAAGTTGCGCGAGCGCTACGGCTTCACGACGCACAAGCTGAAGGGCGGGATCTTCCCCTACGAGTACGAGATCGAGTGCTACGAGGCGCTGGCTGCGGCGATGCCTGGCGACTCGCTACGCTACGACCCGAATGCAGCGTACAGCGTCGCGGAGTCGCTGCGTATCGCCCGGAGAATCCTCCCGCTGCGCAACGACTACTTGGAGGACCCGACATGGGGCCTCGGGGGTCTGCGTCAGGTGCGCAGTGCCGGTATCCCTCTCGCGACCAACACCGTGGTCGTCGACTTCGAGCAGCTGGCGACGAACGTGCTCGACCGTGCCGCCGACGTGATCCTGCTCGACACGACGTTCTGGGGCGGTGTGCGGCAGTGCGTGAAGGCTGCCGGGGTCTGCGACACCTTTCAGATCGGGATCTCAGTCCATTCCTCCGGCGAGCTCGGTATCCAGCTCGCGTCGATGCTCCATCTCGGCGCCGTGCTCCCGTCGCTCGGGTTCGCCGCCGACGCGCACTACCACCACCTCACCGACGACGTCATCGAGGGCGGCAAGCTCTCCTACGTCGACGGTGCGATCGACGTGCCGACGGGGCCGGGGCTTGGCGTCCGCCTCGACGCGGACAAGGTCACCGAGTACGCCGAGCTCTACCGTTCGCTCGGCGGCTACCGCTACGACAGGGACCCCGGCCGGCCGGGCTGGTATCCGCTCGTGCCAAACCAGACGTTTGCCGATCCTGAGCGCTCGCTTTCTCCCGAGCAGCTCTACGGCGAGTCCGGACGCTGGCTCCACGATCCGGCAGTGCCTGGCATTGCTGGCTGAGGGAGGCCGCCGACCCTCATTCCCGGCAGCTCACGCCTGGCCGATGACGGCGATCGGGCGTGTGCGTCGAGAAGAGCGAAGTCGAGGGTGCGTCGCCACGGTCCTCCTGCGGCGGCTCAGCGCGCGCGGTGGCGCTGCGGACGCGTAGCAGGTCGCCCTGCCTCGTCCGCTCTCGCTCGCGCGGGGGGCGCCGATCGTCGCCGGCCGCCACTCGCCTGATCGCCGTGTCGAGCCCCCGTGGGGGACAAGCCGGAGCGCGTGGTGTTGGTGCGTGCAGCGCCCGCGGGTGCCTTTGCACGTCTCGAGGGGTCGGAGCGCCGCGCAGCCCGCTCTGCGGTCTGCCGGGACCCGGCGTCGTCGGGGACGACCGGGAGTGGGGCGACGTAGGGAGCCGGCGGTCCTGCGAGAGCGGTGATCTCGGGCGAGCCTGGTCGGACGGTCACCGTCGTCGGCCGGATACCGGCCTGCCTGGCGAGGGTGCGCACGTCGCTCGCTTGCTCGGGAAGCGCCAGCGTGACGACGGTCCCTCCGGCGCCCGCGCGCGCCGTCCGACCCGAGCGGTGGAGGTAGGCCTTGTGCTCGGTCGGCGGGTCGACGTGCACGACGAGGGCGATGTCGTCGACGTGGATCCCGCGCGCTGCGATGTCGGTGGCGACGAGCACCCTGGCTGCGCCCTCCGTGAACGCCGCGAGGTTGCGCTCCCTTGCGCCCTGGCTCAAATTGCCGTGCAGCTCGACGGCAGGGATTCCGGACGCGGTCAGCTGCTTGGCGAGACGCTTCGCCGTGTGCTTCGTCCGCATGAAGAGAAGGCTGCGGTCCAGCCCGGCGGCGAGCTCGCGGACGATTGTGGGCTTGTCGGCCGCGGAGACGGCGAAAACGTGGTGCGTCATGGCGGACACGGTCGCGACGGGAGGGTCGACTGAATGGGTGACGGGGTGGTGAAGGTAGCGTTTGACGAGCACGTCCACGCCGTTGTCGAGGGTGGCGGAGAAGAGCATCCGCTGCCCGCCGTCGGGCGTGCGGTCGAGCAGGCGCTTCACGCCGGGCAGGAAGCCCAGGTCGGCCATATGATCTGCTTCGTCGAGCACGGTGATCTCGACGCCCGAGAGGTCGCAGTGACCCTGGCCGATCAGATCCTCGAGACGACCAGGACAGGCCACGAGCACGTCGACACCCCGTGAGAGGGCCTTGACCTGTGGGCTCTGCCCGACCCCGCCGAACACGACGGTGGTCGTGAGCCCGACTGCCCGTGCCATCGGCTCGATGACGGCGAGAACCTGGTTTGCCAGCTCGCGCGTCGGCACGAGCACGAGACCTCGAGCCTGTCGCGGCCGGCGGTTGCCTCCGACAAGCCGGGCGACGAGCGGTATGGAGAAAGCGAGGGTCTTGCCACTGCCGGTGCGGCCGCGTCCGAGGACGTCGCGCCCGGCGAGCGTGTCGGGGAGCGTGGCTGACTGGATGGACAACGGTTGGTCGATGCCCTGCCCGGCGAGCACGGTAGCGAGGGACGCGGGTACGCCGAGCTCTGCGAACGACGACGGTCCAGCGCCCGTGGCACTGCTAGCCGCGGGGTCTGGCGGCGAATGGGGCGCGGGTGAAGCTGGCGTGCTCTGCTCTGGGGGTCGCGCGTAACGCGAACCATGGATGTTCGTCACGTGTGCAATGGGCCCTTCGGTCTCGAGGAGTGTGGGCGTCGAATCGCCGGAGATACGCGAGGTGCACGGGGCACACGGGCGTCGACGCCACCGCCCAGCGGGCAACAGTCTACTCGTGTCCTTTGACGATCCTGCGCGGCGTCCAACCCCTCGATGCAGACCGGTCGTGGTGGTCGCCGTCCAGCGGTCGGCTCAGTGCCCGGCGAGCTCTGGTGGTCTCGGCGAGCCGCTGCCGACCTCGGCCTTCAAGGCAGCGAACTCCTCGTCCACGGCTGCGGACCTCCCGGCACTGTCGAGCTCGTCCTGGATGTCGTCGGTCCCGCCTCCGACATCTTCGAGCACGCCGGACTCGAGCAGCTCGTCGACGGCGCCGGCATGTGCCTGCATCGTGGCGATCTTCTCCTGGGCGCGCTGGAGCGCAGCACCCGAGTCGCTGAAGGTCGTCGAGATGCCTGCCGCGCTCTCGTCGACCGAGCTCACGGCCTTCGCCGCGCTGTACTGTGCCTTCATCACCTCCTTCTGGGTCCGGAAGTCGTTCACCTTGGACTGCAAGGCGTCGAGAGTGTGCTCGAGCCTCTCCTGCTGTTCGGCGAGCTGCTCGTGCTGGGGCTCCATGGCGGCGATCTGACCTCGAGCGGCAGCCTTGCGGGCGAGGGCCTCCTTCGCGAGGTCGTCCTTGCCTTCGGCGAGTGCCGCCTTGGCTTGGTCCTGGAGATGGCTTACCGAGTGCTGGAGCTGCTGTTCCTGCAGCTCGATCCGCTTGCGTGACGCGGCAATGTCGACGAGGGAGCGCCGGACCTGCGTGAGCTGCTCGAGCATCTTCTCGTAGGAGAGATCAAGCATCTCGTCGGGCTTCTCTGCAGCGTCGAGCGCCTTGTTTGCCTTCTCCTGCATGATGTCGTGAGCTCGTTGGAAAAGTGTCATGTCGGTATCTCCTTGTCGACGGCGGGCGGAAGCAGAAAGAGAAGGGCTCCCGACAGAGGCTACCCGCGCGTCGCGTGCGAGCTTCGGGCGGCTCTGCCCGCAACGTCCGCAGACTCCGGCTGTTCGCTACCGCGCTGCTCCCGACAAGGTCGCGCGCCGATGCAGCTCCTCGGTTCGGCGACGGGTATCGGTCGTACGATCACGCGTCGCTGGGGTCGGCGAGGATCTTCGACTGCTCGACGCAGCGTCTAGGTGGTTTTGGGTCTTTCGGCACTGTCCGGGTGGGCTCCTCTGGTCCGACACTGCACTGTGGCGATCACCGCGGACGAGGCGGTACCGGTCGGGAACCGCACCATGGACCGGGAGGGGACTCTCGCGTCCCTCGGCGCGCCGGAGGCTCTGGCCGCGCTCATGTTCGCCGTCATATCGGTGGTCGCGGCCGGTCTGGCCTTTCTCACCTACCTGCTGCCCGTCCCACGCAGCGCTGCCAATCTCGAGCTCACCTTAGGGATCCTCGCGATCGTGGTGCTCGACGCGCTGATCGGATTGACGCAGGAGCGCGCCGCCGATCGCACGGCCGAGGCGCTCCAGGAGATGCATGCCGCATGCGACCCGGGTGCCGCGCGCCGGCCGACTCGTTCGTCTTCGCGTTGGCGGTGATGGTGGCCCTTGTCCCGAAGGGTCTACCTGCCGCGGGTTCGGTGTCCCTCGCCGTCGAGCGCATGGCGCTGCACCATGCGCTCGTCAAGCAGCTGGCCGCCGTGGAGGCCCTCGGTTCGACAACGGTGATCTGCGCCGACAAGGCCGGCACGCTGACCAAGGCGGAGATGACCACCCAACAGTTGGCGAAGAGCCGGTGCACCACGCCGCCTTCCCCGACGAGTCGGCACGCCCTGTGAGTCGCGGCGGGCCTGCCGGTCGCGTCCGGGAGGCTGACAGTGGCCGCCCGTCGTGGCGCGCCATGTTGGCCGCCTTTGGCGTGCCCGCCTTCACCTGGTACTGGTGCGGCCAGCTCCTGTCCGGGGTCGGCACCTGGTCGCAGTCGATCGCGCTGGCATGGTTGGTGCTCGACCTGACGCACTCGGCCGTCGATCTCGGCACGATCACCATGCTCCAGTTCCTCCCCGTCCTCGCGTTGGCCCTCTTCGGGGGAGTGATAGCGGACCGACTCCCGCGGCGGCAGCTGCTCGTCGCGACCCAGGTCGCACTCACCGCCGAGGCGCTTGCGCTCGGCGTGCTGGTAGCCACGCACGCCGTCACCTTGTGGGAGGTCGGGCTGATCGCTCTCGCCGTCGGTACCACCAACGCGCTCAACAACCCGACCCAGCAGGCGTTCGTCCCAGAGCTCGTCGGGCGCGACCTGGTCGCCGACGCCGTCGCTCTCAACAGCGTGCAGTTCAACACCGCACGGATGGTCGGCGGTGCGGTAGGCGGCCTGGCCATCGGCGCTTGGGGGATCTCTGGAGCCCTCTTCCTGAACGCCGCGAGCTTCGCCCCCATTCTGCTCGTCTTGATGAAGATCCGTCCGGCCCGTGCTGCCGTGCGCCCGACGGCAGGGCGCGCCACGGCGATCTCCGAGCTCCGCCAGGGTCTCTCCTTCGCTCTCGCTACGACGCCGATCCGCCGCGTGGTGGTCCTGTTCGCCGTCGTCGGGCTGCTCGGCTTCAACTGGCAGGTGGCGGTGCCCTTGGTCGCCCGGTTCGTCCTCCACCGTCAGGCGGCCGGCTTCGGAGACCTGATGGCGGCACTCGGTGCCGGCTCGCTCGTCGCCGCGGTCGCCGTCGCCCGCGACCAACGGGCTTCCGAGCAGCGTCTGATCGTCGGTGGGGTCGCGCTGGGCATCGCCCTCGTGGCCCTCGGGCTCTCACGTTCCTACCCGCTGAGCCTTGGCATCCTCGGCATCGCCGGCATCGCCGGCGTGGTGACCTCGATCACGGCGAACACACGGTTGCAGCTGCTCACTCCCAACCATCTACGGGGGCGCGTGATGGGGATCTACGTCCTGCTGATGGGCGGGACGACGCCGGTCGGGTCGTTCCTTCTCGGCGAGGTGGCGGGCCATCTCGGCACTGGAGCGGCGCTCGTCGTCTTCGGGGCGGCCACCGCCGGAGGTGTCGGGCTGATAGCGACCCTGCGACGGCACGCGAGCTCGAGGGCCGGCGACGCCGAGGCACCGGAAGGGTCGAACGGTACGACGATCGGCGCTTGCTGACGATGGGCGAGATCCTGGCTCTCAATCTGTGGAGCCCGCACCACGGGCTGTCCGTGGGCATCGCAATACTGACTGCCTTCGCCTTGGGCGTCGTCCACGGTGTCACCCCTGACGAGCACACCTGGCCGATCACCTTCTCCTACGCGATGGGCTCCTTTTCTGCTCGGCGCGGAATGCGATCGGCCTTCGCGTTCTCCTTGTCCTTCACCGCACAGCGGGCCTTGCTGTCGGAGCTTGCCTACCTCGGAATGCTCAAGATCACCGCGAGCCCGACGTGGAACGCCGTCGTCTACGTCGTCGTCGGCGTCGTGATGGTGCTTGCCGCGTTCTACGTGCTTCGCTTCCGCTGCGCGCTCCACGTGCATCTATGGCCGCCCTCGATCGGCAGGTGCCACCGTCAGATCGACACCGGGGGGTGGGCGGCTCGGACACCCACCCCGGCGATGGCCGTGGTGCACGGCTTCGTCGCCGGATGGGGGCTCGGGGCCTTCGCGCTCATCATGGCGACCGTGCTTGCTCCGGCGATGCCGAGCGCGGCCTTCGGGTGGGTGCCCGGAGCGGCGTTCAGGCTCGGAACCACCGCCGTTCTCGTGCTGGCAGGAGCAGTGATCGGGTCGCTCATCCGCCAGCAGCGCCTCTCCGAGCAGCTTGCCCAGAAGGTGGCACAGGAGGGGGCGGGATGGACCTTGCTGGCTGGAGGTGTGCTGTTCGCTACGGCGGGATCTGCCGGGCTCGTGGACCCGTCGGTCATGACCGCGGGGGTTTCGACCGGCATCCACGTGCACAACCTCGACCAGGTCAACATCGGGACCCTGCTGGTGGGACTGGTCGTCGCCGTGGCCATCGTCGCCGTCACCCATACAGTCCACCGCCTGCGACGCGCCCAGGCGGACGACGGTGCGCCGGTCGCTGACAGCTCGGCCGAGCCGTCGAGGCGGTCGTCGGGCCTGCCGGAGTAGGCGCCAGCCCGAGCGCTGCGCCGAACACCGCCAACAGACCCGGATCATCCACCCGTCCGCCCCTTCCCTGCGCCATGACTGTCGGCGCAAGGCGACGTCGGGGGCTCAATCCGGAGGGGCGTCACCCACACGAGACAGCGAGGAGCCCA
>DAHXNN010000241.1 GCA_027365385.1 Acidimicrobiaceae bacterium
CTGCGGACGCCGATCGTCCCGCCGTTCCCGGACGGAACGGCCCAGCTCGTCCTCGGCCTCGGCTGCTTCTGGGGAGCGGAGCGCATCTTCTGGCAGCTACCGGGAGTGGTCACGACTGCGGCGGGCTACTCGGGCGGCTACACCCCGAACCCGACCTACGAGGAGGTGTGCACGGGGCGGACGGGTCATGCGGAGGTGGTGCTGGTGGTCTTCGACCCCGAACGTCTCGGCGTCGAGACGCTCGTCTCGACGTTCTTCGAGGGTCACGACCCGACCCAGGTGATGCGCCAGGGCAACGACGTCGGGACCCAGTATCGATCCGTGCTGCTCGCTACATCTCCTGCGCAGCTCGAGGTGGCGACAGCGGTACGCGACCGCTACCAGGAGCGGCTCGACGCCGCCGGCTACGGCACGATCGCGACGGACTTGGCCGAGGCGAGAGACTTCTACTATGCGGAGGGCTACCACCAGCAGTACCTCGCGAAGAACCCGCGTGGCTACTGCGGTCTCGGTGGAACGGGTGTCAGCTGCCCGGTCGGGCTAGCCGGCTAGCCATCACCGCTCCGGTCATACGGAGCCCTGCTCGACGGCGCGAGCGAGGGTGAGCTGCTCGTCGAGGAACTTGACGACGTCGCAGGCGGGTAGGGGGCGCGAGATCGCGAAGCCCTGGACCCACGAGCACCCGAGGTCCCGCAGCTTGGCGAGCTGACCCGAGGTCTCGACGCCCTCGCCGATGACGGTGATGCGCAGCGCACGGGCCATCGCGACGATCGCCTCGAGCACGACCGCTCGAGACGACTCCTCGTCGAGTCGAGCGACGAACGAGCGGTCGATCTTCAGCACGTCGATCGGGAACTGCTCGAGGTAGGCGAGAGAGGAGTAGCCCGTCCCGAAGTCGTCGAGCAGGACGACGACGCCGAGACCCTGCAGGGCCTCGAGTGCGTCGTGGGCAGCCGTCACGTCGATGATGACCGACTCGGTGATCTCGATGCCGAGAGAGCCCGGCGCGATCGGCGAGGCGCGCAGCAGCTCGGCGACGCGACCTGCGAAGCCCGCGACCGCGAGCTGGTGGCCGGAGACGTTCACCGTCACCTTGAGCGGCGGCTCCAGGAGGTGGACGAGCTGCCAGGCGGCAAGCTGGTCGATCGCCGTGCGCAGCACCCAGTCCCCGAGGTCGACGGCGAGCCCGGTCTCCTCGGCGAGAGGAACGAACTCGTCCGGACCGATCCGACCCCGGCTCGGGTGGTCCCAGCGCGCGAGCGCCTCGAGAGCGACCGGCTGGCCCGTGCGGGCGTCGACGATCGGCTGGTACTCGAGCAGGAGGTCGCCGTCGGCGATCGCAGCCCGGAGGTCGTGCTCGAGCTGCAGGCGGCGGAGGGTCTCGTAGCGGATCGAGCGATCGAACATCTCGATGCGGTTCCGCCCACCCGCCTTCGCCCTGTACATCGCCGCATCCGCGTCGCGCAGCAGGGCATCGGCGTCGTAGGCACCCGCGGACGCTGTCGCGACGCCGATGCTCGCGGTTGCCACGTAGCTCGTGCCGGGGAGAAGGGTGGGCTCGCGTACTGCCTCGGCGAGCCGGGTCGCCCGGTCGATGGCATCGAGCGGTCCGCTCAGGTCGTCGCACAGCACGACAAACTCGTCTCCACCGAGGCGCGCGAGCGTGTCCGTCGGGGCGATCGCGGCGGTGAGCCGGGGGCTGAGCGAGGTGAGCACCGTGTCTCCCGCAGCGTGGCCGAGCGAGCTGTTGACGACTTTGAACTGGTCGAGATCGAGCAGGATCATCCCGACGGCACCTGGCCGGTCACCCCGGCGGGCAAGTGCCTGGGCGGCTCGGTCGAGTAGGAGGGTGCGGTTGTAGAGGCCCGTGAGAGGGTCGTGGATCGCCTGGTGCGTGAGCCTCTCCCGGTCGACGCGGTACTCCGTGACGTCTCGCAGCTGACAGAAGCGGTAGGCGGGACCGATCTCGGGCGAGACGAGCGAGCCTGCCACCTGAGCCCAGATCGTGCGTCCGTCGGGGCGCACGAGACGACTCTCGCCTTGGGCGGTCCCGGCGCCTGGTCCGACGTGCAGCCACGCAGCCTCGGCGGCGTCCGTCGGGTCGAGGAGGTCGAGGAGGCATCGCCCCAACAGCTCGTCGCGGTCGCGGCCGAGCAGGGCGCACAGTGCGTCGTTCACCTCCGTGAGGTCGAGGTCGAGGTCGAGGAAGGCCGCCGGGAAAGCTGAGTCCTCGAAGCCACGGCGGAACCGCCAGTCCACGTCGCGTACCGTCCTGCCGAGATGCCGGACGAGGATGCCCACGGCGAAGACGGCCACGACGGTGACCGATGCACCTGCGAGCGGGCCAGCGGAGGCGATCGCGAGGTGCTGGTGGATCTGCAGGACGAGCACGGCTGCGTAGCTCGTCGCGAGCACGACGAGGAGCGTCCCGAGCCGGCGGGCGAGGAGCTCGCCGCGCGCCGGTCCGAACGGGGTCGTCGAGGTCGCGGCAGGATCGTGGCGCGACGAGCGCATGATTGGTCTACGTCATCCAGGCGGCCGCAGTTGAGGACGAGCGCCCACAGGGCCCGAGGATCCCGGCGTGTCGAGAGGCCGACGGTCAGCTGCTGCTCGACCGTTCCCACAAGTTGATGCCGGCATCGGACGCGAAGTGGTCGATCTGCGCGAGCTCTTCCCCGGAGAAGTCCAGGTGACCGAGTGCGTCGAGGTTCTCGTCGAGCTGCTCGACGCTGCGCACGCCGACGAGCGCGGAGGTGACGCGCGGGTCCCGCAGGACCCAGGCGATGGCCATCTGGGCGAGCGACTGGCCACGGGCGCGCGCGATGCGGTCGAGAGCACGGACCTGCGCCAGCCGCTGCTCGGTCAGCGAGCCCTTCTTCAAGAAATGGTCCTCACTCGCCCGGGACTGCGCGGGGATGCCGTCGAGGTACTTGGTGCTGAGCAGTCCCTGGGCGAGGGGGGAGAAGGCGATGCACCCGACGCCGTGCTCCCCAAGCACGTCGAGCAGCTCGCCTTCGACCCAGCGGTTCAGCATGGAGTACGACGGCTGGTGGATGAGGAGCGGCGCGCCGAGGTCGCGCAGGATCGCCGCCGCCTCGGCCGTGCGCTCGGGCGAGTACGACGAGATCCCCGCATAGAGAGCCTTGCCCTGGTGGACGGCAGACGCGAGAGCGCCCATCGTCTCCTCTAGGGGCGTCTCGGGGTCGAAGCGGTGGGAGTAGAAGATGTCGAAGTAGTCGAGGCCCGTGCGGCGCAAGCTCTGGTCCAAGCTCGCGAGCAGGTACTTGCGTGACCCGCCGTCGCCGTAGGGACCCGGCCACATGTCGTATCCTGCCTTGGTCGACACGACGAGCTCGTCCCTGTACGGCGCGAAGTCCTCGCGATAGACGCGCCCGAAGTTCACCTCGGCCGCGCCGTACGGCGGTCCGTAGTTGTTCGCGAGGTCGACGTGCGTGATGCCGCGGTCGAAAGCGCGTCGCAGGATCGCCTTCGCGTCGCCGAGCGGCCTCGTGTCGCCGAAGTTCTGCCAGAGTCCGAGAGAGATCGGCGGCAGCACCAGGCCGCTCGTGCCGCAGCGCCTGAAGCTGGCGGCCTCGTAGCGGCCAGGATCTGGGACGTAGGTCACCTGTTCGTCGGTCCTTTCCCGCCGGCGCCGGACCGGCCACACCCTTACGCGCACGAGGCTAGGCGCGCCGGCGTACCGGCTGCCGGTCCCGCCGCGCGAGCTGGGCTGCTTGCGCACGGTGGTCGTCGTCGCTAGGTTCTGGCTAGGCCGTTTGTGACAGTACGGTGACGTTCGACGCAATTGGTCGGACGGTACGGTCTCTGTCCGGCGCCGCCGGTCCGTGTCCGCGGGTCGGCATCCGGGGGAAGGGGTCAGTCGACGTGCAGCAGGGGGCAGCCCACGGGCCGCTCCGCGCACCGCTAGGGTCATGCGCCGAGATCGGTGCGCGGCACCGGCGCCTGCCGGGTCGCGCGGCGACGCGCGTGAGAGTTCCATCCGACAAGACATGGGGGTAACACAAGTATGACCACCAACGAGTCCCACGAGGTCGACCCGAAGAGGTACGATGCTTCCCGGCGTCGCTTCCTGCGCAACGCCGGCGTGGCCGCGGCGTCGGTGCCCTTCCTCGGGAGCATGGCGGAGATCCTGGGCGAGCGCGGCGCGAGCGCTCAGACCTTCCGCGACGAGTCGCACCCGATGTTCGCGAAGCACCCGGCCTACCAGTTCACGTTCGTCAACCACGTCACGACGAACCCGTTCTTTGCCGCGACGCAGTACGGCATCGCGGACGCGGCCACGCTGCTCGGCATCCCGACGCCGCAGTGGACGGGCTCGCAGGACTCCATCGTCTCGGAGATGGTGACGGCGATGGACCAGGCGATCGCCGCGAAGCGCAAGGGCATCGCCGTCGCGGTCATCGACCCGGTGGCGTTCAACACGCCGACCGACAACGCCCTGTCGGGCGGCATCCCCGTCATCGCCTACAACGCGTCCGAGCCGAGCAACAACGCGATGGCCTACGTAGGGCAGAGCAACACCCTCGCAGGTGCGGCGGCAGCCGAGCGCATCATCAAGGTCGTCCCGAAGGGCGGCCTCGTCGGCATGGTCATCGCGACGCCGGGATCGGGAAACATCCAGCCCCGGATCAACGGCGCCCTCCCGGTCTTCCGCAAGGCGGGCCTGCAGACGGCGGTCATCGCGGGCGGGGCACTGCTCAACCAGGAGCTCACGAACGTGGAGTCGTGGTACCTCGGTCACAAGGACGTGAAGTTCCTCTACGCGGTCGACGACGGCGACGGCATCGCGGTTGCGTCCGTCATCAAGAAGTACAACCTGAAGGGCAAGGTCGGTGGCTCCGGCTGGGACGTCAGCGTCCAGACGCTCCAGGAGGTCGCGTCCGGCGGGTTGTCGTTCTCGATCGACCAGCAGGCCTACCTCCAGGGCTTCGTGCCGACGATCCAGATGTTCCTTTACAACATCTCTGGTGGCCTCATGCAGCCGTGCGACACCAACACCGGCCTCGGCTTCGTGACGAAGGCGAACGTCGCCCCGTACCTCGCGCACAACACGCGCTTCGAGGGCAGCGGCTCGGCCGAGACTGCCTATCCCGCGCCGGCGCACATCGCCGTCTGACAGCGGTGAGTCAAGCGACGCTCACTCCCGGCGAGACGTCGCCCGCCACCCCCCCCGCCCC
>DAHXNN010000005.1 GCA_027365385.1 Acidimicrobiaceae bacterium
CACGCCCCGTCGCCCGTCACGCCCGATCGAGGACCCGCTCCCATGCGAGGTCGATGCCGGCGACGATCCCTCCCTCGACGATCGCCTCGCTCCCGAACGTG
The DNA here is from genome assembly GCA_027365385.1 of Acidimicrobiaceae bacterium. Taxonomy (GTDB): domain Bacteria; phylum Actinomycetota; class Acidimicrobiia; order Acidimicrobiales; family Bog-793; genus JAJZCK01. The sequence goes on from DAHXNN010000005.1 coordinate 102, forward strand.
CTCACGCGCAGCTCCGGAGGGACGGGGACGAGGCGGTGGAGGGACGCCTCGACGACGTCCGCGAACCCAGGTGCGCAGCCGATCCCGCCGCCGAGGACGACGAGGGCAGGGTCTGCGACGAGCGCGACCGACGCGATCGCCCGCGCCACGAGGAGCGCCTCGCGCTGGACGACGTCCCGGGCACGCTCGTCGCCGGCGGCCGCGGCATCGAAGACACGGCGCGCCGTGAGCCGGCCGGTCATCCCATTCTCGCGGGCGGCCCGGACGACCCCTGCCGCCGACGCTGCCGCTTCGAGCGAGCCGCGGCGTCGCGCGTCGCGCATGTCGACGCTGCCGTCTGTGGCGATCGGCAGGTAGGCGATCTCCCCCGCCGTGCCGTGGGTGCCGGAGTGGAGCTGGCCGGAGAGCACGAGGCCCATCCCCACGCCAGTCCCGACCGACACGAACGCGAACGTGTCGACGTCGCGTCCCTGCCCGTGGTCCCTCTCGGCGAGCGCCGCGAGGTTGACGTCGTTTTGCACGAGGGTCGCCGGTCCGAAGGCGCGCCGCAGCTCCGCGAGCACGCCAGGCCGCTCCCACCCGGGCAGTCCCCGCGCGACGGTGAGCGCGTCACGCGCCCGATCGTGGACACCGGGGCTGCCGACGATGGTCTGGACGACCGCCGACGAGGCGATCCCCGCTTCGCAGAGCAGCTCGCCCGCGAGCTCGACGATCCCGGACATACGCGCCTGGCCGCTCGCGGCGTGCACGCCGCGGCTGCCCCGGGCGCGGATCGCGCCAGTGAGGTCCGCGACACCGCCCCGCAGGAACTCGCTCCCGACGTCGAGAGCGAGGACGAAGCCTGCATCTGGTCGTAGCTCGTAGACGAGGGCCGTCGGGCCGCGCCCTCCCGTCCGCCTCCCGGCGACGCGCACGAGGCCGTCCCGCTCGAGGTTCACGAGCCCCGCACCCACGGTCGGCTTCGACAGCCCGGCGATCTTGGTGAGGTCTGCACGCGTGAGCTGCCCGAGCCTGCGGAGCGCGTTGAGCAGCACCTGCTCGTTGATGGCGCGCAGCAGCTGCGGGCGCCCGCCGCGGCCGGCGCCCGGGACCGTGCCCTCCTGGTCGGTGCGCTCGGCTCGCTGCGTAACGATGCGTTCACGATAGCCCATTGCTACTGCGCCTCTAGATAGGTAACTTTCCTCACTGATGGTCCCCTCGCAGTCCGACGCCGCGATCGAGCTTCCGGTGGTGCTCGCATTCGACGTCGGCGGCACCAAGATCGCCACGGCGGTGTGCGACAGCGCGGGGGAGCGGCTCGCCTCGAGCGTCGTCGCCACGGGAGCGGCAGACGGCGCGGACGCTGTGCTCGACCGGCTCGTCGCTGCGGGGCGTGACGGGCTGGCGCGCGTCGACCTCGCGCATGTCGGGCGGCGAGCGGAGCTCGTTGCAGCAGGCGTGTCGACGATCGGGATCCCGCACGAGCGCTCCGTCGAGCTCGCTCCCGCCATCCCCGGATGGGAGGGGGTCGCGCTCGCCCGTCACGTCGAGGACGCGTTCGGCGTCCCTGTCGCCGTCGGCAACGACGTGAAGGCCGCCGCGCTCGCCGAGTCCAGGTCCGGCGCGCTGCATGGCGTCGACCCCGGTCTCTACCTCAACCTCGGCACAGGGCTCGCCGCGGCTCTCGTCGTCGGCACCACGGTGCTCACCGGCGCGCACGGCGCGGCGGGCGAGATCGGCTACAACCTGCTTGACCCGGCAGACGTCCACGCCGCTCTCGACAGCCGCCCGATGCTCGAAGGCGTCGTGAGCGGGATGGGCCTCGCATCTGTCGCGTCCCGGCGCCTCGGGCGCCCGGTGACCGCGTCGGAGGTCTTCGAGGCCACGTCCGGCTCGGGGTCGCTCTCGGGGCTGCTCGACGAGTTCGTCGACCTGCTCGCGACACATCTCGTCAACCTCGTGATCGCGTTCGACCCCGCGCGCGTGGCTGTCGGTGGTGGGCTAGCGCGCTCGTGGGAGCGGCTCTGCGTCCCGCTCGAGCGGGCGCTCAAGTCGGGGGTGCCCTACCCGCCCGAGCTCGTCCTCGCGGCACACCCCTACGACGCCGCGCTGCTCGGCGCGGTCGAGATGGCACTCGGGCGCGCACGACCGCTCCTCGAGAACCCGGCACGCAACAGCTGCGTGGCGAACGACAGCAGAAGGGACAGCAGATGAAGAGACGTTGGCTGCCAGCAACCGTCGCGGTGCCCGCCGCCGTGCTCGCTGCAGGGCTCACCGCCGGAGCGCCCGCCTCGGCCGCCCGGGTGCACGCGACCCCCCGCGCTTCCGGTCCCACCGGGACGCTGACGATCTCGAACGAGTCCGGCTCGCTGTGGACGTGCGACTTCAACCCGTTCAACCCCGCCGTGTTCCAGGAGGCAGCCGGCTTCGTCTACGAGCCCCTCGTGTTCGTCAACACGTTGCAGAACGCGAAGACCACCCCGTGGCTGGCCTCGAGCTACGCCTGGAGCAACGCCAACAAGGTCCTCACGTTCACGATGCGCAAGGGGGTGAAGTGGACCGACGGCAAGCCGCTCACAGCTTCCGACGTCGTCTTCAGCTTCAACCTGCTGAAGAAGTTCCCCGCGCTCGACCTGAACGCGGTCTGGTCCGTGCTCGACAGTGTCGTCCAGAAGGGGAGCGACCAGGTCGTCCTCACGTTCAAGACCGCAGCGGTGCCGTACTTCTACTACGTCGCCGACCAGGTCTCCATTGTCCCCGAGAGCATCTGGTCGAAGATCAAGAACCCCGTCACCTACCCCGACACCTCGCCTGTCGGCTCGGGTCCGTACACGGTCAAGTCCTGCTCGGGACAGAACATCACCTACGCCGCGAACACCCACTACTGGCAGCCGGGCCTGCCTAAGGTTGCGACCCTCGAGTACCCCGCCTTCACCTCCAATCAGCCCGCGAACACCTATCTCGCGACCGGCGAGGCGCAGTGGGGCGGTCAGTTCATCCCCGGCATCAAGGCCTTCTATCTCGACAAGTCCTCGAGCAACCACGACTGGTTCCCGCCGGTCGCGAACGTCTCGCTCTTCATCAACCAAAAGGTCGCTCCCCTGAACGACGTGGCCGTGCGCCAGGCGATGGCCTACGCGATCAACCGGAGCCGCGTCGCGTCGATCGGCGAGTACGGCTACGAGCCGGCGGCCAATCAGGCGGGCATCGTCACGCCGACGTTCTCCTCCTGGCTCGACAAGCCCGCCGTCGCGAAGTACGGCTACGGCTACGACCCGGCCAAGTCCATATCGATCCTCGAGAAGGACGGCTACAAGAAGGGTGCCGGCGGCGTGTTCGCTAAGAACGGGAAGTCGCTGTCGTTCACGATCATCAACGTGGGCGGCAACAGCGACTGGGTCGCCGACCTCCAGATCGTCCAGCAGGAGCTCGCTGCGGTCGGGATCAAGGTCACGGTCGACAACCTCGCAGGGACCGACTTCGACAACGACCTCTACCGGGGCAGCTTCCAGCTCGCCTTCGACAACGAGACCGGCGGACCGGGCCCGTACTACGAGCTGCGCCAGCTGCTCTACGGACCCAATACTGCCCCGATCGGCCAGCTCGCCTCCACCAACTACGAGCGCTACTCGAGCCCCGCCACCGACAGCCTGATCAACGCGTACGCGGCCACGACGAGCACGGCGACCCAGCACCAGATCGTCAACAAGCTGGAGGGCGTGATGCTCGCCGACGTGCCGGTCATCCCGATCACCGAATCGGTCGACTGGTTCCAGTACAACACGAGCGCGTTCTCCGGATGGCCGACCCCGAGCAACCCCTACGCGCAGCCGGCGCCTTACAACACGCCCGACAACGAGGTGCTGCTCCTGCACCTGACCCCGAAGAAGTGAGCGCTGCGGTCTCGTGAGGTACGTGCTGCGCCGGCTCGGCTTCTTCGTCGTCACCTTGTGGTCGTGCCTGACGATCAACTTCGTCCTGCCACGGCTGATGCCCGGCAACCCCGCCATCGCGATGATGGCGAGGTTCCGGGGAAGGGTGAACGGCCAGGTGCTCCACGCTCTCGAGATCGCCTTCGGCGTCAACACGAGACAGAGCGAGATAGCCCAGTACTTCGGCTATCTCGGCAACACCCTCACCGGCCACCTCGGGGTCTCCCTGACCTTCTTCCCGAACACTGTGCTCCAGGTCGTGCGGTCCGCGATCCTCTGGACGGTCGTGCTCGTCGGCGTGACGACGATCATCGGCTTCGTGCTCGGGACCTTGATCGGGATGATCTCGGGGTGGCGGCGGGGGAGCAAGCTCGACAGCATCCTGCCTCCCGTGTTCGTCGTCACCTCCGCATTCCCGTACTTCTTCGTCGCGCTGCTGCTGCTGCTCGCGTTCTCGATCACCCTCGGCTGGACCCCTCTCGGCTTCGGCTACGCGAACACCGACACGATCGGCTGGACGTGGCACTTCGTCGGCGACGTCCTCGACCACGCGATCCTTCCGGCATGCACGATCCTCGTCACCTCGATCGGCGGCTGGATCCTCACGATGCGCAACAACATGATCACGACCCTCGCCGAGGACTACGTGCGCATGGCGCGAGCCAAGGGCCTGTCGCCGGCGCGGATCATGATCGACTACGCGGGGCGCAACGCGATCCTGCCCAACCTCACGGGCTTCGCGATGTCGCTCGGTTTCGTCGTGAGCGGAGCGATCCTCGTCGAGTACGTCTTCTCGTACCCCGGCCTCGGCTACATGCTCCTCGAGGCCGTCCAGAACGAGGACTTCGCCCTCATGCAGACGCTCTTCCTGCTCATCACGATCGCCGTGCTGGTCGCGATCCTTGTCGTCGACTTCGTGACGCTCGTGCTCGACCCGCGCACGCGCTCGGAGAAGTGAGGCGCAGATGGGGACGGTGACCCTCCGCCCGCCACCGGCCCGGGTCCCAGAGGCGATCGCACGCCTTCGCGCCGGTACGGTCGGCAACCTCGCTCGTGCCCTAGCCGGCAACCGCAAGGCGCTCGTCGGGAGCGCGATGCTCGCGTTCTTCGCCTTCTGCGCGCTCTTCCCGGGCGTGCTCGCAGCCGACGACCCGAACGCGGAGATCTACGCACGGGGCGCCGCGCCGTCGGCCGCGCACCTGCTCGGCACCACGTCCTACGGTCAAGACGTCTTCTCCCAGCTGATCTGGGGGACCCGGCAGTCGCTCGTCATCGCCGTCGTCGTCGGCGGCCTCGCCACGGTGCTCTCGGTCGCCATCGGCGTCACCGCCGCGTACCTCGGAGGGATCGCGGACGACGTGCTCTCGCTGTTCACCGACGTCTTCCTCGTGATCCCCGCCTTCCCGCTCATCGTCGTCATCGCGGCCTACTCGAAGAACGGCGGGGACACGATCCTCATCGCGGTGCTCGTCGCCACGGGCTGGTCCTACGGCGCCCGCCAGCTGCGCTCGCAGGCCCTCTCCCTGCGGAGCCGGGACTTCCTCGTCGCGGCCAAGCTCCGGGGCGAGCGTCGATGGCGGATCATCGTCTTCGAGATCCTGCCGACCATGACCTCCCTCATCGTCGCCAACTTCCTCGGCGCCGCGCTCTACGCGGTGCTCGCGGCGGCCGGGCTGCAGTTCATCGGCCTCGGCAACCCGAGCTCGATGAGCTGGGGGACCATGCTCTACTGGGCGGAGAACAACGAGGCACTCCAGGCCGGCATGCCCCTGTGGGCAGTGATGCCGGGGGTGGCCATCGCGATGCTCGGTGGCGCGTTCTCGCTGTTGAACTTCGCCTTCGACGAGATCGGCAACCCGGCTCTCAGGCCGGTACGGAGGGCTCGTGGCCGACGCCATCCTTGAGGTCCGCGAGCTGAGCGTCGAGTACCTCACCCGCGGCGAGCCCGCTCACGCGGTCGAGAAGGTGAGCTTCGACCTCTCACCGGGCGAGTTCCTCGGCATCGTCGGCGAGTCCGGTTGCGGAAAGTCGACGCTGCTGTTCGCGATCGCGCAGCTCCTCAGCCCCCCGGCGCAGATCTCGGCGGGCGAGGTCGTGTTCAAGGGCAGGAACATGGTCCAGATGACCGACAGGCAGCTCCGGACGGTCCGCTGGAAGGACTACTCGGTCGTCATGCAGAGCGCGATGAACGCGCTCAACCCCGTGAAGTCGATCGCCGCGCAGTTCGGCGACGCGATGGAGGCCCACGGGACGCGTTCGAAGGTCACGATCGCCGCACGGTCGAGGGAGGTCCTCGCTCTCGTCGGGATCGACCCCGTCCACCTCGAGAGCTTCCCGCACCAGCTCTCGGGCGGCATGCGTCAGCGGGCGATGATCGCGATGGCATTGCTGTTCTCCCCGGAGCTCGTCGTCATGGACGAGCCGACCTCGGCGCTCGACGTCGTCGCGCAGCGCTCCCTCATGGTCCAGATCAAGGAGCTCCAGCGCGAGCTCGGCTTCGCCATCATCTTCGTCACCCACGACATGTCGCTCGTGAGCCACTTCTCCGACCGTCTCGTCGTCATGTACGCGGGCCAGGTCGCCGAGCTCGGGCCGACGGCGGAGGTCTTCGACGACCCGCTGCACCCCTACACGATCGGCCTGCTCGAGGCATTCCCTTCGATCCACGGGCCGAAGGTCCACTTGGAAGGCGTGCCCGGTAGCCCACCGGACCTCTCGGCGCTGCCGAGCGGCTGCCACTTCCACCCCCGCTGCGCGAAGGCGATGCCGCTCTGCTCGTCCGTCGAGCCCGCCCTATACACGATCGGCGACCGGCACGTGCGGTGCCTCTTGCACCAAGGCGACGGTACGTGCAGTGAATGACGGCCCGGTGACCGAGAGCCCGATGACCGAGAGCCCGGTGACCGAGAGCCCCGCGGCTGGCAACCCGGTGGCTGGCACTGCAGTGCTCGAGACGAAAGCGCTCACGAAGCACTTCCGCATCGGCGGCATGCGTGGACATACGCTCCACGCCGTCGACGCGTTCTCGATGCGGATCGACGAGCGCGAGATCGTCGCGCTCGTCGGCGAGAGCGGGAGCGGCAAGAGCACGGTGGCGCGCCTGCTCGCGATGGTCTTCCGGCCGACGGGCGGCGAGATCACCTTCCGCGGACGGCCCCTCGGCGAGCTGCGCTCACGCCGCGAGGTACTCGCGTATCGCAGCCAGGTCCCGATGGTCTTCCAGGACCCGTTCAGCTCGCTCAACCCCTCGCACACGATCGGCCACGTGATGCTGCGGGGCCTAAAGCTCCACCGGCCCGAGCTGAACCGGACCGAGCGCCAGGCCGAGGCCGAGCAGGTGCTCGAGGCTGTGGGGCTCGTGCCCGCACGCCAGGCGCTCGCCAAGTACCCCTACGAGATGAGCGGGGGCCAGCGCCAGCGGGTCGGCTTCGCGCAGGCGTTGTCGTACCGGCCGAAGCTCGTCCTCGCGGACGAGCCGGTGTCGATGCTCGACGTCTCGATCCGAGTCGGCCTGCTCAATCTCATGGCACGGCTACGCGACGAGCAGGGGGTGTCGCTGCTCTATATCACCCACGACATCGCGAGCGCCCGCTACGTCTCGGACCGCGTCGTCGTCATGTACGGCGGCCACCTCGTCGAGCAGGGTCCCTCCGAGGAGGTGCTCCACAACCCGGTGCACCCCTATACCAAGCTTCTCCTGTCGGCGGTGCCCGACCCGCGGGCGCGCATCTCGATCTCCTCGGCCGACATCGGCGAGCCACCGCGCGTCGTGGACCCCGGCGAGGGCTGCAGGTTCCGCTGGCGCTGCCCGGTCGCCGTCGACGTCTGCTCGCACGTCACCCCCGTCCTTACCCGGTGCTCGCCCGCACACGACGCCGCGTGCCACGTCGCGGCCGCGCCCGCGGGCTCGTGAGCGAGCGGGGTGCCGGTGGGGACGGCAGTGGGGATGCGGTGGTGGTAGGGGCTGCTGCGGCACGGGCGCACTGGGTCGCGGACGAGCTCGGATGCGACGAGAGCTATGGCGCCTGGCTTGCAGAGCTCGACGGTCTCGGTGAGCCCACGGACGAGACCGTCCTCCCCGCACCCGACGACGCAGCGGCGCTCCTGCGTCGCCTCGGCTGTCCCGAGAGCGCCGTGACCGACGCCGTGACGACGTTGCCGGGAGCGTCGGCGGACCCGGCGCGCTGGTGGCTCCTCGATCGATGCCGGGCGCGCCTCGTGCGCGACCTCGGCGACCCGGGAGCGAGCCGGGGCCTCTGGCCGCAGCTCCCGTCCCGTCTCGGGGCCGCCGGAGGCGCCTTCTACCTCCATCTCTTCCTGGCGACGATGCCTGCGACGCTGCGCTACCACGAAGACCGGGCAGTGCCGGAGGACGTCTCGTGGGCGACGCTCGCGGACCTCGGGCGCCACGTCGCCCTCCATGGCGCAGCGTACGGTGCGACGGGCGTGGACGAGCCCTGGTGGATGACTCTCCACCTCCGGGGGATCCTCTACGAGATCGGCAGGCTGCAGTACAGCGTGTTCCGCCTTGGCGAGGGACCCGAGCACCCGAGGCCGTGGTACGACGACAGCGACGCCGCACTCCTCGGGCCAGGGTTCCGCGTCGGCGACGGGACGGTCGGCATACACATCCCGGCGGGTGGGCCGCTCACGCCCGACGAGTGCGCCGCGTCGTACCGCCGCGCGCGGCACGTGATCGACGCGTCCTTCCCGGTCCCCGGGCGCCGCGTCGCGACCTGCTCGACGTGGCTGCTCGACGACCAGCTCGACGAGTACCTGCCTCCGGAGTCGAACATCCTCGCCTTCCAGCGTTCCTTCCGGCTCGTTCCCGGTTGGGTCGAGGGCGACCGCAACGTGATGACCTTCGTCTTCCGGACCCACGACACCCCGCTCGACCGGCTTCCACAAGAGACGAGGATGCAGCGTGCCGTCGTGAGCCACCTGCGCGCCGGTCGGCACTTCCACTGGCGCACAGGCTGGCTGGACCTGTCCCGTGCCTGAGCCCTCGGCACACGAGCGAAGGTGAAGGAGATGGACGTGATCGCCTTCGGGCAGCTGTTCTTGGAGCTCGTCTTCGGCCACGTCCCGAGGCTCCCCGGGCCAGGGGAGGAGATCTTCACCGACGAGTTCGCGATCTCTTGCGGCGGATCGGTGACGATCGCAGACGCGGCGCGCAGCACGGGTGCGAGCGCGGGCATCTGCGCGCTGCTCGGCGAGGACCTCGGCTCGCGCGTCGCGGAGCAGCACTGCGTCGACCGGGGCATCGATCTCGGCGCCACGCGGCGGGTCGCCGGCAGCTCCGCCGGCATCACCGTCGTGCTCAACTTCGACGGCGAGCGCTCGTTCGTCACCCACGTCCCGCCCCGCCCGGCGGGCGAGGTTCCCGAGCTCGAGCGCTGGCACGCGGTCCTCGACGAGGTGCGTCCGGCGTGGTGCTACGTCCACGCGGGGCGAGGTGTTGCGGACTTGCTCCGGCGGGCACGTTCCCTCGGGACCCGCGTCGCGCTCGACCTGTCGTTCGGGAGCATCGAGCGCGACCGGGACGCGGTCGTCGAATGTGCGGGCCTCTCCGACGTCTTCTTGCCCAACGAGGCCGAGCTCGCCCGCCTCACGACGACCGCGAGCCTCGACGAGGCGGTACGCGTCGCGTCGCGATGGTGCCCGGCGCTCGTCGTCACCCGTGGCCCCGGCGGCGCGCTCGTCGCCGGGCCCGACGGGATCACGACGGTCACCGACGGTGTCCGCCACGTCGAGGTGCGGGACCGGACAGGTGCTGGCGACTCCTTCGCCGGCGCGCTGGTGGGCGCGCTGGTCGGGGGCGCTCCACTGCTCGAGGCAGTCGCCGTAGGCAACGCGGCGGGCTCCGCGGCGGTCGGCCGATTCGGCGGGGTCGGCGAGGTGCGGGTCGAGGGGCTGACCGGCGCCGCTCGCGCCTCAGGCGGTGCTTTCCTCCATCAGGTGATGGGATCACACGGGTTCGACGGGTCGTACGAGACGAAGGAGCAGAGACGATGAAGCTGGCGATTCTCGGCGGAGGCGGCGTGCGGATGCCCGCTTTCGTCCGCGCGGTCCTCTCCGGCCATGCGGAGCAATTCAAGGAGATCGCGCTCTTCGAGCCGGACCCGCACCGGCGCGAGACGATCGGCCGGCTCGCCGTCGAGCTCGCGGGGGTGCTCGGCCACCCGGGCGTCGTGAGCGTGACCCCCGACGTCGAGGAGGCCTTCACGGGCGCGGACTTCGTGTTCTCGGCGATCCGCGTCGGCGGGGACAGCGGGCGTGTCGTCGACGAGCAGGTGGCGCTGCGGCGCGGTGTGGTCGGCCAAGAGACCACCGGTCCCGGCGGATGCGCGATGGCGCTACGGACGATACCCGTGGTGCTCGACTACGCCGCGACTCTCGCCCGGGTGGCGCCGCACGCAGTCCTCATCAACTTCACGAACCCCGCGGGCATCGTCACCCAGGCGCTCTCCTCGCACGCGAGCGTCCGGGCCGTCGGGGTCTGCGACACCCCGAGCGGGACGGTGGAGCGCCTCGCCCGGTATCTCGGTGCGGAGGATGGTGGCTGGTCCTACTCCTACGGGGGTCTCAACCATCTCGGCTGGATCACCTCGTTCACCGTCGGCGGCGAGGAGAGGATCGCGGAGCTCCTCGCGAGCTACGAGCGCCTCGTCGCGTTCGACCACCGCTTCGCGGCCTTCGACCCTGCCCTCGTCCGGCGCGTCGGGGCGATACCGACCGAGTACGTGTACTACTACTACGACCCGACGCGCTACGTCGACGGCGTCGCGCACGCGGGGACGAGCCGCGGCCAAGACGTCGAGCGCCTCAACACCGAGCTGCTGGCAGGCATCGCGAAGGCCTTCGAGACCGGCGACGTCAACGACGCGTGGGCGACCTACGAGCTCTTGCTCGGCGTGAGGCGGGACACCTACATGAGGACCGACGTCGACGGCGACAGCGGCCAGGGCGGCGCGCGGGCGGCGCGCGAGAGCCACGGGCCGGCCCGCCTCGAGCACGCAAGGCTCGGGGGCTACGAAGGGATCGCGCTCCAGGTCATCGACGGGCTTGGCTCGGGCAACGCGGGCGAGGTGATCGTCAACACGCGCAACGGCTCGAGCCTCGGCTTCCTCGAGCCGGATGACGTCGTCGAGGTGCCCGCCCTCGTCCATGCAGGCGGCATCGCGCCGCTCGCGACGGACGGCTTGTCGCGCTCCGCTCGTGCCCTCGTCGCCCAGGTGAAGGAGTACGAGCGTGCGACGGTGGAGGCGGCCGTCACCTGCGACGCCGAGCTCGCAGCGCTGGCGCTCGCGCTCCACCCGCTCGTGCCGGGCGTGAGCGTCGCTCGGGAGATGATGGCGGAGTACCGCGAGCTCCACGGACGCCACCTTGCCTACCTGCGCTGAGCCCGTCTCCACTGGGCCGTCCTCCACTGGGCCGTCCTCCACTGGGCCGTCCTCCACAGGGCCGTCCTCCACAGGGCCGTCCTCCACTGGGCCCGCCGTGGCGCTGCACGGGGGCTTGGCCGGCGCGAGCGCCGACCGGGTCCGGCTGGCGAGCCGCACGCTCGAGTGGAGCCTCGCCTTTCTCGACCGCGACCGGCATCTCGTCTGGAACCCGAGCTGGTACGACGCGGCCGTCCCGGCCCGGACAGTCCACCTCGTGCCCGGCTCGGCGTGGACAGCGTACGGCCTCCTTGCCCGACGGGCGCCGGGGGATCTCGACGAGGCCGTCGCGATTCTCGGTGCGCTCCTCGCTCTGCAGTACGACGCACCGGGGGAGCCGTTCGACGGGACCTTCGCCGCGTTCGTCGAGTCGCCGGAGCCGCCGGCTGGACGAGCTGAGATCTGGCGGGACTACGATCCCAACTGGCGCCAGTTCCTCGGCACCACGTTCGTGCTCGTGCTCGAGGACTTCGCTCACGAGCTACCACAGTCGCTCGTCTACGCGCTCGATGGCTCCGTCGCACGCGCCGTGCACGGCGAGCCCGAGGACCGGATAGCGCTCGACTACACGAATCCCGGCCTCATGCATGCCTTCCTCCTCGCCTGGCACGGCCGCCGCGCCGACGACGCAGTGCTGGTCGGACGTGGCGAGCAGCTCGGCCGGGCGATCGTCCGGCGATTCGACGAGCTCGGAGCGTTCGACGAGCACAACTCGCCCACCTACTACGGTATCGACCTCCTCGCTCTCGCGCTGTGGCACGAGTTTGCCCCGACACCGTTCTTCTCGGCCGAAGGCCGCCGGCTGAGCCGGGCGCTGTGGACCGAGACGCTCGAGCGCTACAACCCCATGCTGCGCAACTGGTGCGGGCCGTACACCCGTAGCTACGGACCCGACGCGACCCGTTCCGTCACCCTCCTCGGACTCTGGTACGAAGCGGCGATGGGGGAGGAGCTCGCACCGCTCCCGGCGCTGCCGCCACCCGGAGGAGGCGAGCTGCACCATGCCGAGTTGCACCATGCCGAGCTGCACCATGCCGAGCTACACCATGCGAACGACGTCATGGCAGGTCCGGTCGTCGCCCGCCTTGCACGTGCGGTGCCAGTGCACCTCGCCCAAGCGTTCGCCAGCTCGCCCGGCGACGACGAGCGGCAGCTGCGCTGGCGCGTTGGCGAGCGGGATCTCAGCGCATGGGTCACCCCGTCGCTCATGATCGGCGCGGAGTCGAGCGAGCGGGACTGGTCACCGTCAGGCCAGGCAGTGCCGGTGTGTGTGCACTGGCTCGAGGCCCACTGCGAGGCGAGCGGCGTCGCGACGTTGTGGATGCCGGGCGCACACGTCATCCACGCCGAGACCGCGCCGCATGTCGTCACCGTCGTCAGGCCGAGCGCTGCCCCGGACGAGCCGCTCGTGCTCGCCCTGTCAGGAGCGGCGCCATCCGTCGACGGCGCCACCTTGCACACCTCGGCGGCCACGGTCCTCGTGACCGGCGACGTCACCCGCCTCGAGGTGCGCCGTGTGGTTGGCGACGGCTCGGCTGCCGAGCACGAGATCCTCGTCCTCCCGCCGCCTGGCACAGCCGCGGCAAGAGTCTCGCTGCGCTTCGAGCTCCGCGGGCGTGACGGCGAGTGTGCGTGAACCGCCGGCTACGAGCTCCCCGTCCGTCGGCTTCGCGCCCTTGCTCGCAGCGCCTCCACGAACTCCTCGCCGGCGGCGAGCGCCTCCATCCTCGCGGCGTCGGTCTGCGTGCCGGCTACCCGGTCGTCCCCCGGGGCCGCCGGTGTCCAATATCCAGCCCGCGTCGCGTCGACCACCTTCTGGGGACGGAGCAGGATGCCATCGGCGGTGATCTCCGCCTCGAGCAGGTCGCCCTCCTCGAGGTGCGCCGCCTTGCGGATCTCGTCCGGAAGCGTGAGCTGGCCCTTGGCTCGAAGCGTCGTTCGCCGCACGCATGTAGCATATATTCAGATGCTACGAGAGTCACCGGTTGAGATTGTCTCATGGTGGCACAGTCTTACTGTCGTACTATCCGGCGCCACTCGATCGGCGCACCCCGTCGCAGCGGTGCTCGGCGGCGCCGTCGGCCCGCGAGTCCCTGTGCAGAGCGAGTCCCGGTGCGTACCCACGGCGAGCCGAATATTTGCTAGGACATAAGGACAACTCGTCCGGAGGGACAGTGCACCGTGCGCAACAGCGAGCGAAGGGCGGGAGCGGCGTGACGACAACCGACGGTGGCGGGCTTGCCGGCAGGCTCGCGGCGGCACCGATCTCCTGGGGAGTATGCGAGGTACCGGGCTGGGGGGTCATGCTCCCGAAGGAGCGCGTGCTTTCCGAGATGCAAGGCCTCGGCCTCGGGGCGAGCGAGCTCGGAGCCCTCGGCTACCTCGGCGACGAGCCGGAGGAGATCCGCGACGTGCTCGCGAGCTTCGCGCTTGGAGCGGTAGGCGGCTTCGTACCGCTCGTACTCCATGACCGGGGCGCTCACGACCAGCTCGCGCGGGACGCGGAGCACGCTGCGCTCCTGCTCGCCGGAGTGGGGGGAACGCGGTTCGTCACCGCGGCCGTCGTCGACGCCCACTGGTCGGCGCCGTTCGTGCCCGACGACAGCCAGTGGGACGCTCTCGCGGAGGGCCTCGCGATCGTCGACGAGGTTTGCGCCGGGCACGGGCTCGTCCAGGTGCTCCACCCGCACGTCGGCACGCTCGTCGAACAGGCCGCCGACGTCGAGAACGTCCTCCGGCGCTCGAGGGTTCTCTGGTGCCTCGACACCGGCCACCTCGCGATCGGAGGCGTCGACCCAGTCGCGTTCGCCAGGGAGAACTCGGACCACGTCGGGCTCGTGCATCTGAAGGACGTCGACCTCGAGCTCGCTCGGGCGGTGCGTGAGCACGAGACGACGCTTCTCGAGGCGACGAAGGCGGGACTGTTCCGGGCGCTCGGCCAGGGCGACGTCGACGTCGCCTCGGTCGTACGCATCCTCGAGGACGCCGGCTATGACGGCTGGTACGTGCTCGAACAGGACACTGCTATCGACGAGGCTGCGGAAGGCTCGGCGGCGCCAGCAGAGGACGTGCGCGCGAGCATCGACTTCCTCGCAGCGCTCGCCATCTCCGATTCCGTCTGCGACTCCACCACCGGAGCAGCGAAGTGAGGCCCTCCAGTGCGACGACGGGAGCTGCGATCGCTACGTCCGCAGCAGCCTCTGCGGCGCCGGTCACCGGTGACGGGGCCCCGGTACGCGTCGGGGTCGTCGGCGCGGGGCGGATCGGGACGCTCCACGCCGAGCTGCTCGCGTCGCGGGTGAACGGCGCGACGCTCGTCGCCGTAGCGGATGCCCGTCCCGAGCTCGGGGCGGACCTCGCCGGGCGTCTCGGCGTCGCGCAGCTCTCGACGGCGGATCTCGTCCGCGATCCGGGCGTCGACGCCGTCGCGATCTGCTCGTCGACGGACACCCATGTCGAGCTGATCATCGACGCAGCTGCCGCCGGCAAGGCGATCTTCTGCGAGAAGCCGATCTCGCTGGACCTAGCGGAGGTCGATCGCGCTCTCGGCGCCGTGGAGCACGTTGGCGTCGCGCTCTTCGTCGGTTTCAACCGTCGTTTCGACCCGTCGCACCGCCGCGTCCACGAGACAGTACGCGACGGGGGAATCGGCGACGCCTACCTTGCCCGGATCACGAGCCGGGACCCCGAGCCACCACCCGTCGAGTACGCGCGCGTCTCGGGCGGGATCTTCCTCGACATGACGATCCACGACTTCGACATGGCGCGCTATGTCGTCGGGAGCGAGGTCGTCGAGGTCTCCGCGTACGGCGCAGTCCGGATCGATCCCGCCTTCGCGGAGCTCGGCGACGTCGACACCGCGGCCGTGACGCTCCGGCACGACAGCGGTTGCATCACGGTGATCGACAATTGCCGGCAGGCGAGCTACGGCTACGACCAGCGCGTCGAGGTACTCGGTTCGACGGGACTCGCTGCGTCGGGGAACCCGCTCGCGCACACCGCCTTCGTGCTGGACTCGTCCGGCATGTCGGCGGCGGCGCTCCCGCACTTCTTCCTCGAACGCTACGCGGCGTCCTACCGGGAGGAGTGGGAGGCCTTCGTAGCCGCCCTGGCGACAGGCGCCGCTATGCCCGTGAGCGGCGCGGATGGGCGGGCCGCTCTCGTCGTGGGCCTCGCCGCGAAGCGCTCAGTGGCCCAGCACCGCCCGGTGCTCGTGGAGGAGATCGAGGACAGGACGAGCTAGCGCTGCCCG
>DAHXNN010000022.1 GCA_027365385.1 Acidimicrobiaceae bacterium
GAGGTCGACGTCGAGGTGGCGGGAGTGAAGGTGACCTGCGAGCTCGACGACCTGCCGCCGGGGGCGACCACCGCGGTGACCGTGCTCGACCCGCCGCTCTTCGCATCCGACGGCAGCGCTGTGCGATGAGCTCTCCGCTCCGCTCCGCCCGGCTCGCCCGCTCGCTCTCCCAGCTCCAGCTCGCAGGGCTCGCGGGGGTCAGCCGCCAGGCCATCGCCGCCGTCGAGGCCGGACGCTCGGAGCCGTCCCTGCGGCTCGCGCTCGCACTCGCTCGGGTGCTCGGCGTGGGCGTCGAAGATCTCTTCGCCACCGAGAGCGCCCTCCCCGCGATCCGGGCCGAGCCTCTCGCCCCTCTCGGTCCGCAGGGGAGCCGTGTCGCGCTCGCCCCGCTCGCCGGGCGCCTCGTCGCCGTGCCCCTCCACGCAGATGCCGGTGTGCGCTCGGGGTTCGCGCCCGCGGGTGGTCTCGTCGGTGCCCTCGCGGGCACCGTCCGTCCGGTCGGAGCCGTCCGTCCGTGCGTCGTCGTCGCCGGTTGTGACCCGGCGCTCTCGCTGCTCGAGACACCCCTCGCGCTTCTCGACCCGCCGCTCGGTCTCCTGTGGCGCTCGTGCGCGAGCGCCGACGCACTCGAGCTCGCGGCGCGAGGAATGGTCCACGCGGCGGGGACGCACGTGCGAGACCGCGGGGGTGGCGGCTACAACCACCGTGCGACCGAGCGCCTCGGACCCTCGAGCCAGCTCCTCGGCTTCTCGAGCTGGCGCCAGGGGCTCGTGCTGCGGCCCGACCTCGACGGCCGCGTCACGTGCGTCGGCGACATCGCCGCGCTCGGGCTGCGCCTCGCGAACCGGGAGCCGGGCAGCGAGGCGCGCGCGGTCCTCGACCGGGCCGCGGCGCACGACGGCGTCGCGGTCCACGAGCTCGCCGGCAGCTCGAGCGAGGTCCACGGGCACCTTCAGGTCGCCGCCGCGATCGCCTCCGGCCTCGCCGACGCAGGGGTGGCGAGCGAGCCTGCCGCTCTCGCCTACGGCCTCGCCTTCGTGCCGCTCAGCACCGAGCGGTTCGACCTCGCGGTGCCACCCGTCCACGCCGACGCGCCCGAGGTCCGCGCGCTCACGACGGTGCTCGGCTCGCCGTGGCTGCGCAACCAGCTCGCGATGCTCCCCGGCTACGACGCCACGACCTGTGGCGCTACCGCCACGAGCCGGTGACGGGGACCGGTCGGAGGCTGCCCGCCCACCCTGCCGGGCCGCGCGCCGGTCTCGCGGGCATCCTGCTCACCGGCGGCTCGAGCCGGCGCATGGGCCACGACAAGGCAGCGCTCCTCGTCGACGGCGAGCCGCTCGCCGGGCGGACCGCCCGGCTCCTCGAGCTCGTCGCGCTCCCGGTCCTCGAGGTCGGGCCGGGATGGACGACCCTCGACGCGACGTGCGAGGACCCTCCCGGAGGCGGACCGCTCGCGGCGGTCGCCGCCGGGGCCGCGGCCCTGCGCGAACGGGGTCACGAGGGTCCGGCGCTCGTCGTCGCGTGTGACCTGCCGCTTCTCTCTGCGGAGCTCCTCGACGCGCTCGCGAGACGCCCCGGAGACGACTCGGTGCTCCCGGTCGTCGGTGGACGCCACCAGTCGCTGTGCGCGCGCTGGTCCGCGGCGGACCTCGGCGAGGCGTCCGCACGTCTCGGCCGGGGCGAGCGGTCGCTTCGGCACCTGCCGGACCGGAACCGGGCGGAGCTGCTCGACGAGACGAGCTGGCCACCCGGCCTCGACGTCGGCCAGCTCGCGGACGTGGACACGCCGGACGACCTCGAGCGCCTCGCGGTCGACTGGCGTCCCGGCCGGCCGCGGCCGGCCGTGGGCCCGTCGTGAGCTGGGCGGGCACGCTCGGCCCGACGCTACGCTCGGTGCCGTGCCCGCAGCCGCGACGAGCCCGGCAGGTGCCGACTGGGTGCTCGTCACCGACGATCCCCTGCCGGTCGCCGACGCCCTCTCGTGGGCCGTCGTCCCACGTTGCGGGGCGGTCGTGACGTTCTGCGGCACCGTCCGCGACCACTCCGTGGGCCGGGACGGGGTCGAGCACCTCCACTACGAGTGCTACGAGGAGCACGCATCGGCGCGTCTCGCCGACGTCCTCGCCGACGCGCGGAGGCGTTGGCCCGTGCTCGGGCGCGTGGCGCTGCTCCACCGCACCGGCCACCTCGACCTCAAGGAGGTCTCCGTCGTCGTCGTCGCCTCGGCCCCCCACCGTGCCGAGGCCTTCGAGGCGGCGCGTCACTGCATCGACACTCTCAAGGCGACGGTGCCGATCTGGAAGCGCGAGACGTGGTCCGGCGGGTCGGACTGGGCATCGTGCTCCCGAGAGATCACCGAGGTGTCCGACGCCCCCCGCTGAGCGCACGCCGCCCGCGCCCGACGCTCCTCTGCTCCCGCTCGCCGAGGCGAGGTCCCGGGTCCTCTCGGGCAGGCGCGCTCTCGCACCGCGTCCTCTCGCGCTTCGCGACGCGCTCGGCTGCGTCACTGCGGCTCCGGTGGTGGCCCGCGAGGCCGTGCCCCCGTTCGCGA
The DNA here is from genome assembly GCA_027365385.1 of Acidimicrobiaceae bacterium. Classification (GTDB taxonomy): domain Bacteria; phylum Actinomycetota; class Acidimicrobiia; order Acidimicrobiales; family Bog-793; genus JAJZCK01. Next base: position 2,555 of record DAHXNN010000022.1, read on the forward strand.
ACTCCGCGGTGGACGGCTACGCGCTGCGCGCCGCCGACACGGCGTCGGTCCCGGTGACCCTCGCTGTCGTCGGCTCGACCATGGCCGGCTCCTACCTCGACAGGGCCGTCGGGACCGGCGAGGCGGTGCGGATCATGACGGGCGCGCCATTGCCACCGGGCGCCGACGCTGTGTGCATGGTCGAGTGGACGACGACCTCCGCGAACGGTGCGCTCGTCACGCTCGGGCGCAGCGCCCGCCCGGGCGAGTCGATCCGGCACGCCGGGGAGGACGTCGTCGCCGGCCAGGAGGTGTTCCCGTCGGGGACGGTCCTCACGCCGGCGTGCCTCGGGGTGCTCGCGGGCATCGGGGAGACGACGGTGCTCGCGGTCCCTCGCCCACGCGTCGGCGTGCTCTCGACAGGTGACGAGCTCTACGACGGCCCGGGACCGCTCCCGAGAGGAGCCATCCGGGACTCGAACCGCCTCGCACTTCTCGCGACCGTCGGGCAATCGGGCTTCGACGCCCTCGACCTCGGCCTCGTCCGCGACGACGAGCGCGCCCTCAGGGCGGCGCTTCTCGACGGTGCGGCACGCTGCGACGCCCTGATGACCTCGGGCGGGGTGAGCGTCGGCGACCGAGACGTCGTCAAGGCCGTGCTCGAGGAGCTCTCCGGCGGCTCGATGCGCTGGATGCAGGTCGCAGTGCGTCCGGCCAAGCCCTTCGCGTTCGGCGAGATCGGCCCTGGTGCGGTACCGGTGTTCGGCCTACCGGGGAATCCCGTCTCCGCGATGGTCTCGTTCGAGCTCTACGCGCGGCCGGCGCTGCGCAAGATGGCAGGCCACGAGGTCCTCGGCCGGCCACAGGTCCTCGCGGTCGCGGACGAGGCTCTCGCCCGTCGCTCCGACGGCAAGCTCCACCTCGTGCGTGTCGTCGCACGGTACGCACCCGACGGCCTCGTCCACGTGAGGTCCGCGGGTGGCCAGGGCTCGCACCAGCTCCACGCGATGGCGCTCGCGAACGCTCTGGCGTTGCTGCCCGACGGCGCGGGTGTCACGCGCGGAGACACGGTCCATGCGATGCTGCTCGACCCGGGGACGGCGATGCCGCTCGATCCCTCCCTCCCGGACGCGCTCGACACGCTCGGTGCCGGCCCGGCGAGCCGGGCGAGCGGTGGCGCGCCATGAGCGTCGCCGTCCCGGTGCGCCTCCGGAGCGACAGGGCGGGCCGCGGACTGGCTCCGGTGGCCGGCGAGATGCCGACGACCGGCCCGCTCGTCGACTCCTTCGGCAGAGTCCACACCGACGTGCGGATCTCGGTGACGGACCGGTGCAACTTGCGGTGCGTCTACTGCATACCCGAGGAAGGGATGACGTTCCTCCCCGGCGACGAGCTGCTCGGCGCCGACGAGCTGGTGCGCTTCGCGGAGGTCGTCCGCGGTCTCGGCATCACCTCGGTACGCATCACCGGTGGAGAGCCGCTCGTGCGCCGTGGGGTCGTCGACCTCGTCGCACGCTTCGCGCGCGTCGGCTTCGAGGACCTCGCGCTCACGACGAACGGGACCGCGCTCGCGCCCGTCGCCGCCCGGCTCGCCGAGGCGGGCCTCCACCGGGTCAACGTCAGCTGCGACTCGCTCCGCCCCGAGCGGTTCGGGCAGATCCGGCGCCGGGGAGACCTCGCACGCGTGCTCGCCGCGATGGACGCAGCCGAGGCTGCGGGACTCGCTCCGCTCAAGGTGAACGTCGTCCTCGTCGCAGGCGTGAACGACGACGAGGTGCTCGACTTCGCCGCGTTCGCACGCGACACGGGCCGCGTGGTGCGCTTCATCGAATACATGCCCCTCGACGCCGACGCGACCTGGCGCCGCGAGCAGGTGGTGCCTGCGTCGGAGGTCCTCGCGCTCGTCACCGGCCGGTGGCCGCTCGAGGCCGTCGCGGTGCCCGGCGGCGACCCGGCGCCGGCGACCCGCTACCGCTTCGCCGACGGCCGTGGCGAGATCGGCGTCGTCGCGAGCGTCACCCAGCCGTTCTGCGGGACGTGCAATCGCTTGCGGCTGACCGCAGAAGGCTCGGTCCGCAACTGCCTGTTCTCCGACGACGAGCTGAACGTGCGTCACGTCCTTGCCCGCGGAGGCGGCGACGCCGAGCTCGAGATGCTCGTCCGCACGGCGGTCTGGGCAAAGCGGGCCGGGCACGGCATGGACGACCCGGGCTTCCTGCGCCCGAGACGGTCCATGTCGATGATCGGCGGCTAGCCCACATGGCGCGGCTCCGGCTGCTCGGACCGGCACGGGACGCCGCGGGCACCGCTCGCGCCGACGTGCCTGGAGCGACGGTCGGCGAGGTCCTCGACCACGCGCGCGCTCGCTTCGGCGAGCGCTTCGCCGTGGTCCTCGAGCACTCCGCCACGTGGCTGAACGGCGCGCCGGCGGCACGCGACGAGAGCGTCGGCGAGGACGACGAGGTCGCCGTGCTGCCACCGGTCTCCGGGGGCTGAGGGTCCAGCGACAGCGTCGCTCAGTGCGGGAGGCCCCCGGCCATGAGCTCGAGCGCGTGCGCGAGGACGTCCGCCACCGCTTCGAAGGACTCGACCGCTCCCGCGGGTGACCCGGGGACGTTGAGGACGAGACAGGTCCCGAGCGTCCCCGCGACGCCCCGCGACAGCCGGCCGAGAGGGCTGGCGGCGCGCATCGCCTCCGCGAGCCCCGGCGCGTACCGGTCGAGGACCCGGGACGTCGCCTCGGGCGTGACGTCCGACGGAGCGAAGCCCGTGCCGCCCGTCGTGACGAGGAGGCCCGCGAACGCCTCCGCGAGCTCGGCGACGGCATCGGCGACCGGCTCCAGGCCGTCCGCGACGACACGCCAGCCGACGACAGTGAACCCGTGCGCCTCGAGCGCGGCGGCGAGCTCCGGACCGGAGCGGTCGTCCCGCTCGCCCGCGGCCGTCGAGGTCGAGACCGTCAGGATCTTCGCGTCCGGCACCTGGACGACGCTACCGGCGCGCCACGGCGCCCGGCCAGGGCTGGGCTCGTTGCCACCGGCGCGCGCTCTGCACTATCACTTTGGACGTGATCCTCGACCACGTCGGTTGGCGAAGCCTCGTCGAGTCTGCCGCGGGCGCCTTCGCCAGTCTCTGCGCGCCCGTCGAAGCGAGCCGCTGGCAGGGGCCGGGGCTAGGAGAGTGGACGCTACGCGACCTCGCGGGACACACGAGCCGCGCACTGCTCACCGTGGAGATGTACCTCGCCCGTGAGCCGGCACCAGTCACGCTCGACGGTCCCGTCGCCTACCTCGCAGCAGCCGCGGAGGCGAGCGGCACCGACGAAGGGAGCTCGGGCATCGCGGCCCGCGGGCGGGACGCGGGCGTCGCGCTCGGCAGCGACGTCCCTACGGCGATACGCGCGATAGTCGACCGCGTGCTTTCCCTCGTCGACCGGACGTCGGACGACGCCCCGTGCGCGACGCCGTTCGGGGGGATCAGGCTCTCCGACTACCTTCCCACGCGGACGCTCGAGCTCACAGTCCACTCCCTCGACCTCGCGTCGGCACTCGGCACGCCAGTGCCCGACGACCTCCGGGACCCGGTCGCCGCGTGCCTCGAGCTGGTCGCGGCCAGCGTCGGCGCCAGCAGCCTCGGGCCGGACGTCCTCCTCGCTCTCACGGGCAGGCACGCACTCCCCGAGGGCCTTCACGTCGTCTGACCGGGGGACCAACGTCGCCTCGCCGTCGGGCCGGACGCCGCTGCGGAGGGGCCGGACGCCGGTCGTCGACCTACCAGCGGTTGTGGACCTGCGCCGCGACCCTCTCCCTATAGACGACCGCGAGCCGCTCGAGGGTCGCCTCGTCTAGCGGTCCGCGGTCACCGGCGACTGCGTTGTCCCGGGCCTGCTCAGGCGTCCGCGCGCCGGGAATGACAGTGGACACGGCCGGGTCGGACAGGCAGAAGCGCAGCGCGAGGCCGGCGAGCGTCTCGCCGGCCGGGACGAGGCCGCGCAGCTCCTCGACGACAGCAAGGCCGGTCTCGAGGTCGACACCCGCGAACGTCTCTCCGACGTCGAACGACTCGCCGTGGCGGTTGAACGCACGGTGGTCGTCGGCGGCGAATGCCGTGTCCTTCGTGATCTTGCCGGTGAGCAGACCCGAGGCGAGAGGGACGCGGACGATGACGCCGACGTCGGCGGCCCGCGCCGCGGGGAAGAAACGCTCGGCGGGCCGCTGGCGGAAGACGTTGTAGATGATCTGCACGGTCGCGACGCCCGGGTAGTCGATCGCCTTCAGGGCCTCCTCGACGCGCTCGACGCTCACGCCGTAGTGGGCGACCGCGCCCGACGCGACGAGGTCGTCGAGCGCTGCGAACACCTCCGCGTGGTAGAAGAGGTCGGTAGGCGGGCAGTGGAGCTGGACGAGGTCGAGGGTTGCCATCTCGAGGTTCTCCCGGCTGCGGTCGACCCACGCCACCAGGTTCTCCGGTGTGTAGTGCCTCACCTCCTGGGCAGGCGCGCGCCGGCCTGCCTTCGTCGCGACGACGATCGGGACGTCGACCTCGCGGCGCAGCCGTGCGACGAGGCGCTCGCTCCGGCCGTCGCCGTAGACGTCTGCCGTGTCGAAGAAGCGCACTCCCGACGCGACCGCCGCGTGCAGGGCCGCGAGAGAGGTCTCGTCGTCGACGCTCCCCCACGAGCCACCGATCGCCCATGCCCCGAAGCCGACGACGCTCACGTCGAAGCCTGTCTTGCCCAACCTCCGTGTCTCCATGTCGCCAACGCTAGTCAGCGCGGCCCGCTCTCGTTGTCGACACAGTCCAGCCCTAGGCACGAGCCGTCCCTCGACGCGGGCCAGCCGTCGACGCGGGCCAGCCGTCGACGAACTGTTAACGCGACAGGACGAGCCGTTGACATCTCGTTGACGCCCCCGGCGCCAGAGTGCAGCCATGGGTGATCTGCTCGCAGTGATAGGCATCGTCGTCTTCACGGCCGCGATGCTCGGCCTCGTCTGGGCGTTGGAGCGGGTATGACCGCGGTCCAGGCCGTCCTGCTCGTCGTGTCCGTCGTCCTCTTCGCGTACCTCGGCGTCGCGATGTTCAAGCCGGAGTGGTTCTAGATGGGCTTTCTCTGGACGATCGTCACGCTCGTCGTCGCCCTCGGCCTGACGTGGCGCTACCTCGGCTCGTACATGGCGGCAGTGTTCGACGGGCGTGTCCATTTCCTCGGCGCCGTCGAGCGCCCGCTCTACAGAGCGCTCGGCACGAGCCCCGACCGAGAGCAGACCTGGCGCCGATACGCGATCTCTGTCGTCGCCTTCTCCGGCGTCTCCTTTGCGCTCACCTACCTGCTGCTGCGGATCCAAGGATCCCTGCCGCTCAACCCGCAGCACCTCGGCGCTGTCGGTCCCGCGCTCAGCTTCAACACCGCTGCGTCGTTCCTCACGAACACGAACTGGCAGAACTACGGCGGAGAGACCACCATGTCGTACTTCTCCCAGATCGGCGCCCTCACGGTCCAGCAGTTCGTGAGCCCGGCGGTCGGGATCGTGGCTGCCATCGCGCTCGTGCGTGGATTCGCGCGCAAGGAGTCCGCGACGATCGGCAACTTCTGGGTCGACCTCGTCCGCTGCCTGTTCTACGTGCTGCTTCCCATTGCGTTCCTCGCTGGCATCGTCTTCGTCGGCCAGGGCGCAGTCCAGACGCTCGCGGGGACAGTGAGCATCCACGACGCGATGAACGGCGTCACGCAGACGATCGCGCGTGGGCCAATCGGCTTCATGGAGGCGATCAAGCAGCTCGGCACGAACGGCGGCGGCTTCCTCAACGCGAACTCCGCCACCCCGTACGAGAACCCGACCGCCCTCACGAACTGGCTATCGATCTACCTGCTGCTCGCAATACCCTTCTCGCTCACCTACACCTTCGGCAAGTTGGTCGGCAGCGTCCGTCAGGGCCGGGCGCTCCTCGCCGCGATGGTCCTCATCTTCGGCGTCTGGGTCGGTTTTACGAGCTACTCCGAGCACCAGGGCAACCCTGCGGTCGCGGCAGCCGGCATCGTGCACCAGCCCACTGGGAACATGGTGGGCAAGGAGGTCCGCTTCGGCGACACGTCGTCCGCCTTGTTCGCGGTGGCCTCGACGCAGACCTCGACGGGCTCGGCGGACGCCTCCTACGACTCGTTCACGCCCATGGGCGGCTTCGGGCTGCTGACCGGGATGATGCTCGGGGAGGTGACGCCGGGGGGCACGGGCACCGGTCTCTACACCATGCTTATCTACGCGATCGTCGCCGTCTTCATCGGGGGCTTGATGATCGGCCGGACGCCGGAGTACCTCGGCAAGAAGATCCAGGCCAAGGAGGTGAAGCTCGCCGGTCTCGGCTCCCTCGTCATGCCGCTCGTGGTGCTCGTGCTCACGGCCATCGCCGTCTCGGTCCACGCGGGACGGATCGGGCCGCTCAACTCTGGTCCGCACGGCTTCACAGAGATCCTCTACGCGCTGACGTCCCAGGGCAACAACAACGGATCGGCCTTCGGCGGGCTCAGCGGCAACACTCCCTTCTACAACGTCGTCGGAGCGATCGACATGCTCATCGGCCGGTTCGGGATCATGATCCCGGCCCTCGCGCTCGGTGGGTCGCTCGCCGCGAAGAACGTCGTGCCCGAATCCCTCGGCACGTTCCGCACGGACAACACGATGTTCGTCGGCCTCGTCATCGGCGTCATCGTCATCATCGGCGGGCTGACCTTCTTCCCCGCCATCTCCCTCGGCCCGATCGTCGAGCAGCTGGGCCACGGGAAGTTCTTCTAGATGGAGCGCACGGAAATGGACGACGCAGGACAGGTCGACGCAGGACAGGTCGACGCAGGACAGGTCGACACAGGACAGGTCGACGCAGGACAGGTTGGGACGGCCAAGGTTGGGACGGCTCAGGTCGAGACGGCACCGAAGGCCTCCGGTCAGGGCGTCGCCCGGTCGCGCAGCCTGTTCGACCGCGAGATCCTCGCCCAGGCCCTCGGCGGGTCGGTCAGGAAGCTCGACCCCCGTGTCCAGGTGCGCAACCCGGTCATGTTCGTCGTGCTCGTCGGGACGATCGTCACCTTCGTCGAGGCGATAGCGCACCCGAGCACGTTCAGCTGGTCCATCACGATCTGGCTGTTCCTCACCGTGGTCTTCGCGAACTTCGCCGAGGCGATGGCCGAGGGCCGAGGCAAGGCTCAGGCAGACACGCTCCGCCGAATGCGCTCGGAGGCCGAGGCTCGACGACTCCGCGCCGACCGCACCGAGGAGCGGGTAGCGGCGGCGGAGCTCGCCCGGGGCGACCTCGTCGTCTGCGAGGCGGGCGATCTCGTCCCCTCCGACGGCGAGATCGTCGAAGGGATCGCGTCGGTCGACGAGTCCGCTATCACCGGCGAGTCGGCACCGGTGATCCGGGAGTCCGGCGGCGACCGCTCCGCAGTGACCGGTGGCACGAAGGTCCTCTCGGACCGGATCGTCGTGCGCATCACGGCCGAGCGCGGCAAGACCTTCCTCGACCGGATGATCTCTCTCGTGGAGGGGGCGAACCGCCAGAAGACACCCAACGAGATCGCCCTCACGATCCTGCTCGCGGCGCTCACGATCGTGTTCCTCCCCGTCGTGGTCACGCTGCAGCCCTTCGGCCACTTCTCCGGTGCATCGGTGTCGGTCGTCGTCCTCGTCGCCCTCCTCGTCTGCCTGATCCCGACGACCATCGGCGCCCTGCTCTCCGCGATCGGCATCGCCGGAATGGACCGGCTGGTCCAGCGCAACGTGCTCGCGATGAGCGGGCGTGCAGTAGAGGCGGCGGGCGACGTCCAGACGCTCCTGCTCGACAAGACCGGCACCATCACGCTCGGCAACCGGATGGCGGCCGCCTTCCTGCCGACGGCTGGTCACACCGAGGAGGAGCTCGCGGACGCCGCGCAGCTCGCGTCGCTCGCGGACGAGACCCCCGAAGGGCGCTCCATCGTCGTGCTTGCGAAGCAGCGCTTCGATCTCCGGGAGCGGGAGCTGGCGCCCGACCACGAGTTCGTCCCGTTCTCGGCGAACACGCGGATGTCGGGCCTCGACATCGGAGGTCGCTCGGTCCGCAAGGGTGCTGCCGAGTCGGTGCGCCGCTGGGCTGTCGAGCAAGGAGGCACCGTCCCCGAGGGACTCGACGAAGCGGTCGGCCAGGTCGCTCGCGCCGGGTCGACGCCCCTCGTCGTCGCAGACGGTCCGACGATCCTCGGCGTCATCGAGCTGAAGGACGTGGTGAAGCAAGGTATCAAGGAGAAATTCGCGGAGATGCGCCAGATGGGCATCCGGACGGTCATGATCACGGGCGACAACCCCCTCACCGCGGCGGCGATCGCAGAGGAGGCCGGCGTCGACGACTACCTCGCCGAGGCGACGCCCGAGACGAAGATGGAGCTCATCAAGGCCGAGCAGGAGGGCGGCAAGCTCGTCGCGATGACGGGCGACGGCACGAACGACGCGCCGGCACTCGCGCAGGCCGACGTCGGCGTCGCGATGAACACGGGGACCACGGCCGCGAAGGAGGCCGGCAACATGGTCGACCTCGACTCGAACCCCACGAAGCTCATCGACGTCGTCGAGATCGGCAAGCAGCTCCTCATCACGAGGGGGTCGCTCACGACGTTCTCGATCGCAAACGACGTGGCGAAGTACTTCGCGATCATCCCGGCACTCTTCGTCGCTACCTACCCCCAGCTCAACACGTTGAACATCATGAAGCTCCACTCGCCACAGAGCGCCGTGCTCTCGGCGGTGATCTTCAACGCTCTCGTCATCATCGCCCTGATCCCCCTGGCGCTTCGAGGCGTGAAGTTCCGCGCGACCGGCTCGGCAGCGATACTCCGCCGCAACGTCGCCGTCTACGGCGTCGGCGGGATCGTCACGCCGTTCGTGTTCATCAAGCTCATCGACCTCGTCCTCACGGCGCTGCACGCCTACTGATGGAGACTCTCTGATGCTCACCTACCTCCGCCGATCCGTCGTCATGGCGGCGATCTCGCTCGTCGTCTTCGGCTTCCTCTACGCGCTTGCCGGCACTGGCGTCGCGCAGCTCCTCTTCCGCCACCAAGCGGACGGCTCGATCACCGCGAACGGCTCGACGCTCATCGGCCAGAGCTGGACGAGCCCGCGGTGGTTCCACGGTCGCCCCGACGACACCGGTCCCTACGCTGCGAACCCGAAGAAGGGAATCGCGGGTGGCGACAACCCGCTCCTTGCGAACGGCGTGGCCGGCGAATCAGGTGCGACGAACCTCGGTCCCCGCTCGAAGGTCCTACTCGCCGACACAAAGGCACTCGTCACCTACCGGCACCGGCTCGGCGTCGACCCGACCGAGGACCTCGTCACGACCTCGGGAAGTGGCTACGACCCGGACATCACCCCGCTCGACGCGGTCGTGCAGATCCCGATGGTCGCGAAGGCGACAGGCATCTCGCAATCCGCGCTGCGCCACCTCGTCGCCGCCGAGACCCACGGCGCGGAGCTCGGCTTCCTCGGCAGCAGCTACGTCGACGTCCTCCAGCTCAACGAGGGGCTCGCGCGCCTCGAGCGGGCTGGGCACTGACACGGCATCGCCCGTGCGCCACGAGCCGCCCCCACCCGAGCCGGGGCACCGCCCGCCCTCCGCGTCGCCCGGGCCGGCCCGGGCCACGCGGGTCGCCGACGCGATCCCCCGGCGCCCGCTCTCTGTCCACGGCGTCGTCACCGCGGTCACCGTGCGCGAGGCGACGGGACCCGTCCTCGACGCGACCCTCGACGACGGCACGGGAGTCGTCGAGCTCACCTTCTTCGGGCGACGGTCGGTGCCCGGGATCGTGCCCGGGGCATCCGTCGCGGCCGAGGGCGTCGCGCTCCTCGCCCACGGGCACCTCACCCTGCTCAACCCCCGCTACCGGTTCACAACCTGAGCAAGGGCGCCTCGGTGCCGGACGGCGGGAGCGCCAGACGCGACACGGTCGCCAGCATCGGCGCGCGGCCGCCGTCACACGGCCACGAGCTGGTAGCCGATGCCCGGGTGCGTCCGTAGCATCTCGCCGGCGGGCTCGCCGAGCTTGCGGCGCACGCGGTGGGCATAGACGCGCAGGTAGTGCGACTCCCCGCCGTACTCGGCGCCCCAGACGTCTCGCAGGATCATGTGCTGGGTGCAGACCTTGCCGGCCCGGCGCGCCAGGTAGGCCAGGAAGTCGAACTCACGCGACGTGAGCTCGAGGTCGCGCCCGCCGACACGGCCCGCGTGGCCAACGAGATCGAGCTCGAGATCGCCCACGACGATCTCGGTGGGCTCGGCCCCGGCGACGACCCGGGAGTGGCGGAGCGCGACCCGAAGGCGAGCCTCGAGCTCGGCCATGCCGAACGGCTTCGTCACGTAGTCGTCGGCACCGCCGTCGAGGGCTGCGACCTTACGCTGCTCGTCGCCCGACGCGGAGAGCACGACGATCGGCACCGACGACCATTCGCGCACCCGGCGGCACACCTGCGTACCGTCGAGGTCCGGCAGACCCAGGTCGAGAAGGACGACGTCGGGAGAGACGAGCGCCACCTGGCTGATGCCGTCCTCGGCGGTGCGGGCGACGACCACGTCGTACCCCCGCGCCGACAGCCCGATGCGCAGCGCCTTGCACAGCGACAGGTCGTCGTCGACCACGAGCACCCGCGCCGTCACGGCACCTCCGCGTGGCGACGGGCGCGCGGAAGCGTGAACGCGAACCGAGCACCACCGCCGCGACGCTCGGCCGCGGTGATCGTCCCGCCGTGAGCCTCGACGAAGGCCTTTGCGATCGTCAGACCGAGCCCTGCCCGCCCTCCACCCGCTCCGTTGCGGCTGAACATTGCGAAGACGCGCTCGCGATCGCCCTCGGCGACGCCTGGGCCGCGGTCCTCGACGGCGACCTCGACCGCGCCGCCAGCGGCGCGGGCGGAGAGCTCGACCGCTGTCCCGTCCGGCGCATAGCGGCCCGCGTTCTCGATGAGGTTGACGAGCACCTGGACGGCGAGAAGGTGGTCGACCCAGACGGCGGGCAAGGTGAGGGGGAAGGAGGTCGAGACGCGACCCGGCCATCCCGGGCCGAGCACGACGAGCGCCTCGGAAAGCAGCTCCTCTACGGTCGTCTCCCCGAGGTCGAGCCGGAGCGCTCCGGCCTCGATCTGCGCCATGCCGAGGAGGTTCGCGACGAGCCTCTCGAGCCGGTCCGCCTGCGCCTCGACCAGACCGAGCAGCTCCTGCTCGTCCTCGCGGCACAAGGAGACGTCGTCGCTGCGCAGATCCGACACGGCCGCCTTCACCGTGGCGAGCGGCGTGCGCAGGTCGTGCGAGACCGCACCGAGCATCGCCCGACGCCACCGATCCGCCTGCTCGAGGCGCTCGCTGCGCTCGGCCCGGCTGCGGAGCTGCTCCCGTTCGATCGCGAGCGCCGCGTGGTTCGCGAAGGTGCGCAGAAGCTCGAGCCCGTGCGCGCCCGGCACCACGCCGGCGACGGCCAGGATCCCGACGGGGCGACCCGCGACGCCGAGAGCCAGAGCGACCGTGCCGTCGGCGCCGGACGGTGGGACGGCTCGGCTACGGACCTCACCGCCCGAGGGAGACACGGCGCTGAGCTCGTCGCCACGAAGCGGCGCTCCGGCCCACGCCGCGACGTCGAGACCAGCTGCCGAGGGCGGCTCGCGACCGGCCAGCCCGCTCCTGTCGTCGGAGGAGGCCGGGAGGAGCAGGGCAACCGAGCGGAGATCGAAGACCTCGTGGACCGTCGTGACGACGAGGTCGAGCAGCTCGGCGAGTGGCGTCTCACCGATGAGCACGTCGGAGAGCTCGAGCAAGGTACGCGCGTCGTCCTCCCGGTGGCGCGCCTCCGCGCGCGCGGCTGCGAGGCGCGCCACGATACGGGCGACGACGAGCAGGACGGCGACGTAGACCCCGAGCGCCACCCAGTTCTCGCCGGCACCGACCGACAAGGTCCCGTAGGGAGGGATGAAGAGCAGGTCGTAGACGAGGAAGCCGACCGAGACAGCGAGCACCCCTGCCGCGAAGCCCCCCGTCGCGACAGCGAGCACGACGGGCACCACGAGGACGAGAGCAGCCGTCGCGACACCGACGTGCGAGCGGAGCGGCATCATGACGGCGCTCACCACTGCGTCCCCGGCGACCGCCGTAAGCGCCCCGAGAACAAAACGTCTCGATTGTCCACTCACGGCGCGCTCCTCTCCCCCAGGCTAGCGGTGCGGGAGGTCCGGGGGGCGCTCGACGCTCGACGCTCGACGCTCGACGCTCGACGCTCGACGCTCGACGCTCGACGCTCGACGCTCGACAACAATGGCGGCATGCACGATGCGATGTACGCGCCGGACGACGAGCAGGTCAACCCGACCGGGAGGTTCCGCATCTACCTCGGCGCGGTCGCAGGTGTCGGCAAGACGTGCGCGATGCTCGACGAGGGGTGGCGCCGGCACGAGCGGGGCGGAGACGTGGTCGTCGGGTTCGTGGAGACCCACGGCCGGGCGCACACCGTCGAGCAGCTGCGCGACCTCGAGGTGGTACCGAGAAAGCACGCCGGGCACAGGGGCGCTGACTTCGAGGAGATGGACCTCGATGCCATCCTCGAGCGCCGACCGGAGATCGTCCTCGTCGACGAGCTCGCCCACACGAACGTGCCGGGCTCTGGACGCCACGAGAAGCGCTGGGAGGACGTCGTCGAGATCCTGGACGCCGGCATCGCGGTGGTGAGCACTGTCAACGTCCAGCACCTCGAGAGCATCGCCGACGCGGTCGAGCAGATCACCGGCGTCGCGGTCCGTGAACGCGTCCCGGACTGGGTCGTCCGCCGGGCAGACCAGCTCGAGCTCATCGACTCGTCGCCCCAACAGCTGCGCCGGCGCATGATGCACGGCAACGTCTACCCACCGGACAAGGTGGAGGGCGCGCTCGCCGGCTTCTTCCGCACCGAGAACCTCGTGGCGCTACGCGAGCTCGCGCTCCGCTTCGTGGCCGACGAGACCGAGGAGGAGCTGCTCGCCTACCTCGAGAGCCATCACCAGACGGCCGTCTGGGACACGAGCGAGCGCATCCTGGTCGCGGTCACCGGGGCACCGGGGACACCGGGCGTCGTCCGGCGCGCAGCGCGGATCGCTGCTCGCGTGAAAGCAGAGCTCCACGTCGTCCACGTCGTCACGGACGCCACGAGCTCCGGGGCGAGGCACACGATCGACGAGGTCCACCAGCTCGCGGACGACGTCGGAGCGACATGGCACGACGTCTCCGGGGACGACCCCGCTCGCACACTCGTGAGCTTCGCCTCAGAGCACCAGATCACCCAGATCGTGCTCGGCTCGAGCCGCCGGGGGCGCTTCGAGGAGCTGACGCGCGGATCCGTCGTGAGCCGCGTGCTCCGCTTCGCCGCCGAGGAGGGCGTCGACGTGCACGTCATCGCCCGCCGGGATCACTCTGAGCAGCGGGATCACTCTGAGTCGGCCGGGGCCGCCGAGATCACCTGAGCGCCGCTGCCACAGGCACCGTGAGGTCCGCGTAACGCTCTACCACGACGCAGTGGCCCGGGCCGAGTACCGGCCAGATGAGCGCTCCACGCGGACCGCGAGACCGAAGCACGCGCTGAGCGGCGCGTCCGCGAGGACCTCCCCTGCGGGGCCAGACGCGACGACCCGACCTTCACGGAGCAGCAGCGCATGGCTCGTCGCGGCCGGAAGCTCCTCGAGCGTGTGAACGACCTGCACGACCGCGGGCGCATCGTCTCGCGCGGCCAGGGTGTCGAGGGCGTCGACGAGGGCCTCGCGCCCGGGCAGGTCGACCCCTGCAGCCGGCTCGTCGAGGAGGAGGAGGCCGTGCCGGCCGAACAACGAGCGCGCGAGCAGCACGCGCTGCCGTTCGCCCTGCGAGCAGCTCTCGAAGGCCTGGTCGGACACGTGCCCACAGTGGAAGCGCTCGAGCAGCTCACCGGCCTCGCGGAGCTCGGCGGAATCGAAGCTCGCCCACCAGGGAGCAAGGATGCCGTCCCTCCCGGTGAGCACGATCTCACGGGCGGTCACGTGCCCGGGGAGGCGACCGGCGACGCTCTGGCCGACGACACCGATCCTCGTGCGCAGCGCCCGGAGATCCGTGCGGCCGAGACGCTCGCCGAGCACTGTGGCCTCACCTGCGCTCGGGTGGCGCACCGCCCCGATCAGCGAGAGCAGCGTCGTCTTCCCGGCACCGTTGGGCCCGAGAAGGGCCCAGTGCTCACCGCCGCCCACCGAGAGCGTCACGGGCCCGACGAGGCGCCTCGCCGCTGCCTCGACGGTCACCCCGGAGAGCTCTACGACGACCGCGCTCACCTCAGGTGGCCACCCGGCGCACGGCCACCCGGCGCACGGCCACCGGGTGGCCACCCGCGTGGAGCGTCACGCTTGAAGGACGGCTTCGCCTTCGATCTCGATCTTGACGTTCTTCGACACCATGACTCCGCCGGTCTCGAGCGCCATGTTGAAGGTCATGCCGAACTCGTCGCGGTCGATCTCGGTCGATGCGCTGAAGCCGAAGCGCTTGCCGCCGTAGGGATCGCCACCGGCGCCGTTGAACTCGACGTCGAGCACGACGGGCTTCGTCACGCCGCGGATGGTGAGGTCGCCCTCGACCTTCCAGTCCGATCCGCGCACGGGCACGACCTTGGTGCTCGCGAAGGTCATCGTCGGGAACTGCGCGGCGTCGAAGAAGTCGGGGGACTTGAGGTGCCCGTCACGCTGCTCGTCGTGGGTGTCGACGGTGGCGGTCTGGATCGTCGCCGTGACGCCGGACTGCGACGGCTCCTCGCCGACGGTGATCGTCCCCTCGAAGTCCCCGAAGCTGCCGCGGACCTTCGACACCATGAGGTGCCGAACGACGAACCCGACCGTCGAGTGCGACTTGTCGAGCGTGTACGTGCCCGCGAGCGGGACCTCCACGCCTGCGACGTTGCGTACGAGCTCCGTGCTGTCGGCCATCGTGGCCCTCCTTGTGTGTGACGGCCCGCCCGGACCGAGTGCCCGGCAGCGCCTTCTGTCGTGTGGTGCAACACAACATATCGCACAACTATTTCTCGCGCAATTATCTGTCGATCAGAGCTACACTGTGGACGTGGAGGTGGTCATGACGGAGGAGGCGGGGGGAAGCCAGGTCGACCCGATCACCCTCGTCGGTCTCGTGTTCGAGACGGCGGCCGGGCTTCGCCACGCGCTGGCCGCGGGCGTCGCCGGCGAGGTCGGTGCCGGTGGCCAGTCCTTCGAGATCCTGCTGCGCCTCGGACGCACCGAAGGAGGCAGGCTGCGGATGTCCGACCTCGCCGCCCAGACGAGCCTGACGCCGAGTGGGCTGACGCGGGCCGTCGACCGTCTGGTCGAGGCCGGCCTCGTCGAGCGGGGCTCCTGCCCGAACGACCGGCGCGGCGCCTTCGCCATCCTCACGAGCCTCGGAGCGCAACGCACTGGTGTGGCTCTCGCCCGCCACGAGCGCGACGTCGCCGGCATCCTCGCGGGAGTGCTCGAGCCCGAGGAGGAGGTCGAGCTCGCGGCGCTCCTTCGTAGGCTGCGCGACCGGGTCCACCCGCACGCTGCGCTCGTCAGCGAGCCGGAGCGGGACGCAGACCCTCGGCCGCACGCTTAGCGCCTGCTCCCGGCCAGCCGGTAGCGTTCTCAGGGGCACGTCGTCGACGGAGGCAGGCATGGGACTGGACAGCTTCGGAGCAGCATCGCAGCTCGACACCGGCAGCGCGAGCTACACGATCCACCGGCTCGGCGCGCTCGGCGCGTCGCACGACGTCGAGCGCCTCCCGTACTCGATGAAGATCCTGCTCGAGAACCTGCTGCGCAACGAGGACGGCGTCAACGTGCGCGGCGAGGATATCGAGGCGCTCGCGAGCTACGCGTCGACGGGTCCGACCGACCGCGAGATCGCGTTCTCCCCTGCACGGATACTTCTCCAGGACTTCACCGGCGTGCCGTGCGTCGTCGACCTCGCAGCGCTGCGCGACGCGGTCGAAGGCCTCGGAGGAGACCCTGCGGCGGTGAGCCCTCAGATCCCCGTCGACCTCGTCATCGACCACTCGATCATCGCCGAGGTGAGCGCCCAGCCCGACGCCGCCGAGACGAACGCCGCTATCGAGTTCCGGCGCAACGTCGAGCGCTACCGTTTCCTTCGCTGGGGCCAGCAGGCATTTGCGAACTTCCGAGTCGTCCCGCCGGGCACGGGCATCTGTCACCAGGTCAACCTCGAGCTCCTCTCCCGGGTCGTGTTCACCGACGCGCAGGGCAACGCCTACCCCGACACCCTGGTCGGCACGGACTCGCACACCCCGATGGTCAACGGTCTCGGCATCGTCGCGTGGGGCGTCGGCGGCATCGAGGCCGAGGCGGCGATGCTCGGCCAGCCGATCCCCCTCCTCATTCCCGGGGTCGTCGGCCTGCGGCTCGACGGCGAGCTGCCCGAGGGCACGACCGCCACTGACCTCGTGCTCACGATCGCAGAGCTGCTGCGCAAGCACGGCGTCGTCGGCAAGTTCGTCGAAGTCTACGGACCGGGCGTCGCGAGCGTCCCCGTGGAGAACCGGGCCACCATCGGCAACATGTCACCGGAGTACGGATCGACTGTGACGATCTTCCCCATCGACGGCGACACCCTTCGCTACCTGCGCCTCACCGGGCGCTCCGACAGCCAGGTGCGCCTCGTCGAGGCATACGCGAAGGAACAGTGCCTCTGGCACGACCCGAGCGTCGTCCCCGCCTACAGCGAGACCGTCGCGCTCGACCTGTCGAGCGTCGTGCCGAGCCTCGCCGGCCCCTCGCGACCGCAGGACCGGGTGCCGCTCGACCGCTCGAAGACGATGTTCCACGAGGCGCTCGCGGCCTCGACGGCCGCAAGAGCGGCTGGGTCCCCGGGCGCCGCAGGCGTGCCTGTGGCACTCGCGAACGGCGACTCGTTCGTCCTCGGCGACGGCGCAGTGGTCATCGCCGCGATCACGAGCTGCACGAACACCTCGAACCCTCAGGTCATGATCGCCGCGGGCCTTCTCGCGAAGCGGGCCGTCGAGCGGGGGCTCCTCGCCAAGCCCTGGGTGAAGACCTCGCTCGCCCCAGGCTCGCGCGTCGTCATCGACTACTACGAGCAGGCTGGCCTGCTCGCCTACCTCGAGAAGCTCGGCTTCGGTCTCGTCGGCTACGGCTGCACCACCTGCATCGGCAACTCCGGTCCCCTCGCGCCGGAGATCTCCGCAGCGATCGGCGAGCACGGGCTCTCGTGCGTCGCCGTGCTCTCCGGCAACCGCAACTTCGAAGGCCGTGTCCACCCCGACGCCCGCATGAACTACCTCGCCTCGCCGCCGCTCGTCGTCGCCTACGCGATCGCTGGGACGATGGACATCGATCTCTACCACGACCCCCTCGGCACTGACCCGTCAGGAGAGCCCGTCTACCTGCGTGACATCTGGCCGGCGGGCGCCGAGGTGGTCGAGGTCACCGCGTCGGCCGTGCAGTCCTCGATGTTCACGAAGGACTACGCAGAGGTGTCCGAGGGCGACGAGCGCTGGCGCGGCCTCGACGCACCGACCGGGAAGCGCTACGCCTGGCCAGAGTCGACCTACGTGAAGAGCCCGCCGTTTCTCGAAGGGATCACCGCAGAGCCCCGTGCCGTGTCCGACATCTCCGGAGCGCGTGCGCTCGCGGTGCTCGGCGACAGCGTGACGACGGACCACATCTCCCCCGCTGGCTCGATAAAGGCCACGAGCCCCGCCGGGACCTGGCTTCTCGAGCATGGCGTCGCTCCCGAGGACTTCAACTCCCTCGGCGCACGACGCGGCAACCACGAGGTGATGATGCGAGGGACCTTCGCGAACCCGCGCATCCGCAACCGCCTCCTGCAGGGAGCCGAGGGCGGTGTCAGCGCCCACCTCCCCGACGGCGAGCACGGATCGATCTACGACGTCGCGATGCGCTACGCAGCCGAAGGAGTCCCACTCGTCGTGCTCGCGGGCAAGGAGTACGGGTCGGGCTCTTCCCGGGACTGGGCGGCCAAGGGTCCGGCTCTGCTCGGCGTGCGCGCAGTCCTCGCGGAGAGCTTCGAGCGCATCCACCGCTCGAACCTCGTCGGCATGGGCATCGCCCCGCTCCAGTTCCTCGACGGCGACGTCGCCTCGCACGCGCTGACCGGACACGAGGTCTACTCGGTGGAGGGCCTCGCTGGGGTGGAGCCTCGCGAGCTCATCCGCCGCCTCGTCACCGTCCGCGCCGACGACAAGGAGCTGCGGGCGCTGCTGCGCATCGACACACCGACGGAGGCGGCCTACTTCGTCTCGGGCGGCATCCTGCCGTTCGTCGCCAGAAAGCTCGCCGCCTCCTAAGACACGCCTCCGGCGGGAACCCTGGCTGGACCAGGCCCACTCAGGTGAGCGGCACCGACGGGAGGAAGCCGGGTCGGATCTCGAGGCCGAGCACGTGCTCGAGGCCGGCGCCGATCCGGAGAAGCGTCGCCTCCGCGAAAGGTCGGCCGATCAAGCTCACGCCGACGGGCAGGCCCGACGCGGAGCCGATCGGCATCGAGAGCGTCGGGTAGCCGGCGACGGCAGCGGCGGACGAGCTCACGACGGACGACGGGTCGCCGTTCACCTGGTCGATGCACCCTGCCGGGCCGGACGTGAGCGTCACGAGCACGTCCGCCCCCGAGCCCGCGAGCGCCGCGTCGATGCCGCGCTCGCGGGCTCGCTCGCGGTTGCGCGCGAACGCCGCCCGGTAGACGGGACTGGAGAGCCCGTCGGTGGCGAGCGCGCCGACGAGCAGGTCCTGGCCGAAGAGCGCGAGCTCGTCCTCGCTGTGCGCGTCGTTGTACTCGACGAGCTCGGCGAGCGAGCCCGGGCAGGCGCCGCGCCCCCCGCCTCGAGCCCTGAGGTAACGGTCGAGCGAGTCGTGGATCTCGTAGCTCAGCACGAGCAGCTCGTCCGCGAAGCCCGCCAGCTCCGCCGCCGTCGGGACGTCGGCCGGATCGACGAGACGTGCTCCGCCGTCGCGCATCGCGGCGAGCGCGTCTTCGAAGAGGCGGTCGGCCACCGGGCTCGCGCCGGTGAAGTGCAGCCGAGCGACGCCGATGCGCGCGCCGGCGAGGCCGTCCTCGACCGCCTGGGAGCGGTAGCCCCCTGACGGCACGCGACCGCCCAGCGGACCACCGGCGACGAGCACGTCGAGCGCAGCCGCCACGTCGGCGACGTGACGACCCATCGGGCCCACGCAGTCCTGGCTCGGCGCAAGGGGGACGACACCGTCGGCGCTCACGAGACCGTGGGTCGCCTTCAGGCCGACGACGCCGTTGAACGCGGCCGGGCAGACGATCGAACCGTCGGTCTCGGTGCCTAGAGCGAGCGGCGCGAGACCTGCCGCGACCGCTGCACCGGATCCCGCAGAGGACCCACCCGGGCTCCGGTCGAGCACGTGAGGGTTGCGCGTCTGCCCGCCGGCGGCGCTCCAGCCGCTCACGGAGTGCGACGACCGGAAGTTCGCCCACTCGGAGAGGTTCGTCTTGCCCAGCACGACAGCTCCGCCAGCGCGCAGCAGGGCGACGGCCGGCGCATCGTGCTCGACGGCGACGCCGAGGAGCGCGAGCGACCCTGCCGTGGCGCCGAGCACCCCGGCCGTCTCGATGTTGTCCTTCACGAGCACGGGGACGCCGTGCAGCGGCCCGCGCACGTGACCACCCCGGCGCTCGGCGTCGAGAGCCGCAGCGTGCCCCAGTGCATCGGGATCGACGGCGAGCACCGAGTGCAGCGACGGGCCGGAGCTGTCGAGGGATGTGACACGGTCGAGCGCCAGCTCCACGATCTCGACGCTCGTCACCTCGCCGGCTCGAAGGAGTCGGGCGAGCCCGGAAAGCGAGTCGAAGGCGAGATCCGCGCCCAGCTCGCCCGTCCCCCCGCTCATCCGGCGGTGACGAGACGGCCGAGGCCGGCCGCTGTCATCCAGTGCTCGAGCTCGGAGGTGAGCCACGGAAGGCGGTCCAGCAGGAGCAGGACGCCGAAGCCGGCGAGGAGCACGGACGACGCGATCGTGACGGCCCTCGAGCGCCGCTTCATCCAGCCCATCGCACCGGTGATCCGACCGAGCCCGCAGCCGACGACGAGGAACGGCACGCCGAGGCCGGCCGTGTAGACGAGGAGCAGCAGAGCTCCCTGGCCGACACCCCGGTCCGTCGACGCGACCGCGAGGACGGACGCGAGGACGGGACCGATGCACGGGGTCCACCCGAAGCCAAACGCCACTCCGGCAACGGGCGCGTAGAACGGGCCGAAGCGCGACGCGCTCGGGTGAAAGCGCGCCTCGCCGTAGAGGAAGGGCGCCCGCAGCACGAGCGAACCGGCGATGAAGAGCGACATCGCTATCACGACGCCTCCTGACACCTCGCCGAGCAGCACCTTGTCACGTGTCAGCGCGCCGCCGACGGACGTCGCGATCATCCCCTCGAGGACGAAGACCGCACCGAAGCCGGCGACGAACAGCAGCGTGTCGCGCGCGATCCTGCCCAGCTGGCGCCGTGCCCCGAGCTCGGACTCGGCGAGGTCGAGCCCGGTCACCATCGAGAGGTAGGCGGGGACGACGGGGAGCACGCACGGAGACACGAAGGAGACGACGCCTCCGCCGAAGGCCACCACGTAGCTCACACCTGCCGTGTCCACAACTGCCTCCCGGCCTCGGCCGTCGTGCCAGTCGGACAGCCTGACACGCGACGGAGCGCCCCGGCGTGCGCCGACCGCGTGCGACGGTCCTTGCTTCGCGCGCGCCGCCTTGGCATTGTCGTTGCGATGATGGACCGCCGATGGACCTGACGGCTGGCGAGAAGGCGCTCGTCGACTTCGAGCGCGGCTGGTGGCTCGAGGCCGGACGCGAGCCGAAGGGCGCAGCGATCCGCCGGTGCCTCGACATGTCGCCGTCGGCCTACCGCTCGGCGCTCGAGCGCCTGCTCGACTCCCCCAGCGCTCTCGCCTACGATCCGCTGCTCGTGCGCCGGCTCAGGCGCCGGCGTGACGAGCGCCGCCGGGCACGCTTCGTCGGCGAGGCGCCGAGACGGCGCCGTCCGCACTGAGCGGCGAGGCGGACGAGCCGAAGGTCGGGCCCGGGCTCCCGGACGCTCCCGCAGCGCACGGCTTCTCCGGTGTCGTCGCCGACGCGCTCGACGCGCTCGCGCTGGATCCAGCCACGAGCTGCGTCCTCAGCGACTTCGACGGCACGCTCGCACCGATCGTCGACGATCCCCGTGCCGCAGCTGCGCTACCCGGCGCGATCGACTCGCTCCACCGCCTCGCGAGCAGGCTCGGAAGGGTCGCAGTGGTGTCGGGTCGACCGGTCGACTTCCTCGTCGGAGCGCTCGGCATCGGCGAAGGCCGCTCGCCTCTCGACGCCTACGGCCTCTACGGTGCAGAGCACGTCGCCGCCGATGGGTCGGTGACCCGTCACCAGCCGAGCGCCCGCTGGCACGCGATCCTCGAGCTCGTCGCGGGCAAGCTGCGCGCCGAGCTGCCGTCGGGCGTCGAGGTCGAGGCCAAGCAGGTGTCGACCGTCCTTCATTGGCGGGGCGCTCCGGGCGCAGAGCCACTCGCCGTGCACGCGGCTCTCGAGGCAGCGGCCCGCCACGGCCTCGAGCTCCGCCTGGGGAAGATGTCCGCCGAGCTGCTGGCACCTGGAACGGCGGACAAGGGCGACGTGGTTCACGAGCTCGCGGACGGGGCCCGTGCCACCTGCTTCCTCGGGGACGACATCGGCGACGTCCCGGCGTTCGTCGCGCTCGCCGAGCTCGCACAGTCTGGCCGACGGCGCACGTGGCGGCTCGCCATCGGCGGCCCGGAGGTGCCGCGCGCACTGGTCTCCCGCGCGGACGCGACGCTCGACGGGCCGGCTGCTGCCTGCGCGTTCCTCGCCGCGCTGGCGGACCGGGTCTGACCGGGGCGCCGTCGCGGGCACTGCCCGGCGTCAGGGCCCGACGCCGGCGCCGCGACACGGCCGCCGGGCAGCCCTGGCCACCTCGGCGAACCAGGAAGCCGGAGGGCGACCGGCAGCGACCACAGCGAGCTCGCCAGACCGTCGGGCACGCTCCGCCGGGTCCATGCCGAGCGCGTGCCCGAGCTGGGCAGCCGTGCCGCTCACGTCGAACGGCTCGACCGCGAGCGCGGCGCTGCCGAGCTCGTCGAAAGCACCCGCCTCCCGCGACAGAGCCAGCACCCCGTGTCGGTCGTTGACGATCGGCCCCTCCTTCGCGACGAGGTTCATCCCGTCGCGGAGAGGGTTGACGAGGAGCACGTCGTAGGAGCAGAGCGCGGCGACCGATGCCTCGAAGTCGTCCGCCACCTCGAGCTCCACCGGCACGTGTCCGCCGGAGCCGAAGCGCTCGTTCAGGCGCGCCACCAGCTCCTCGACCTCGGTCCTGTAGGCGACGTACTCGGACAGGTCCTCCCGAGACGCGTAGGTGCGCGCGATGAAGACCACCCGGCTCCGCAGCTCCGGCCGCTCCTCGAGCAGCTCGCCGAAGGCGAGGAAGCCCCGGAGCAGGTTCTTCGAGAGCTCCATCCGGTCGCTGCGCAAGACGAGCGCCCGGCCGGCGAGGCGCTCGAGGAGCTCGGCTCGCTTGCGCACGGTCCCCGGCGAGCCCACGACGCCGGTGAGCTCCGCTGCGTCGGGGCCGAGCGGGGCGACGAAGACCTCCGGCGCCTCGCAAGCGACGGCCTCGACGCAGCGGCGGAAGCTCTCCGCCCAGCGCCGGGTGTGGAACCCGCACGCCCCGAAGGCGGCGAGGCTCCCGACGAGCTCGGTGGCCACGGCACTCGGGAGGATGCGCAGCTCCTCGGGCGTGCAGAACGGGGTGTGGTGGAAGTGAACCGTCGAGAGGTCGGGACGCAGCGCGGCAAGGCGGCTGCCGAGCAGCGCAAGGTGGTAGTCGTTGACGACGACGGTCGCACCCTCGTCGGCCGATGATGCGACCTCCTCGGCGATCAGCCGGTTGAACTCGCGGTAGCCGTCCCAGGCCTCGTGCCAGCTCCGGTCGCACCGCGGCTGGCGAACCTGGTCGAACAGGCCGTGGTACAAGAACCACAAGGTCCCGTTCGCGACGACTCGGTACGCGAGATCGCGTACCTCCGGAGCGACGTCGACGAGCCGGAGCCCGGTCCCGCCGGCGAGGGACGCGGGCACCCCGTCGACGGCGGCTCGGCGGTCACCGTCGCTCATCGCGGTGGCGATCCAGAGCGCTCCCGTACCCGAGAGCGCGCTCACGAGGCTCGGTGCGAGCCCACCTGCCGCATGGCGCGCGACGAGCGAGCCGTCCGCGTCGACCGAGAACGTCGCGGGACCGCGGTTGGAGACGACGACGAGATCGCTCACCCCGCCGGAGTCCGCGCACGCGCGAGTGCCGCGGCGATCACCTCACGCGCCTGGGGGGCGAGCTGGGCGAGCGTGCGGTTGCGGTGAGCACGAGCGCCGAGGTCCACCTGCGCGATCGCGGCAGGGCCGAAGCGCTCCGCGACGTCGAGCAGCAGCGCCATCTCGACGCCGTAGCCGGGTGCCAGCTCGATCTCGTCGAGCGCCGTGCGGCGGACAGCGGTCTCTCCGGCGAGCGGTTGCGCGACGTCTGCGAGCTCGGGGAACAACAGCGCGAGGAGCGGGCGAGCGACGAGCTCGGTCACGCGGCCTCCTCCACTCGGGCTGCCGTGCAGCGGACGCGTGTAGCTGCCCTTCACGAGGACGGTCCCAGCGCACTCGAGGAGCGGGCCCACCAGGCCCGAGACGAAGTGCGGCCGCATGTTCGTGACGTCCGCGTCGAGGAACACGACGATGTCACCCGTCGTCGCAGCCAAGCCGGCGCGCATCGCTCCTCCCTTGCCTGTCCCGACCGGCTCGCCACCGCTGCCTCGTGGCACGCTCGCGACGACGCGTGCACCAGCACGCGCGGCGAGCGCCGCCGTGGCGTCGAGCGAGCCGTCGTCCACGACCACGAGCTCGTCGACGAGCCCGGCGCGACCCATCAGGCCGTCGCGCACGGTCGCCACGACCCTCGCCACCGTCGCAGCCTCGTCCCGGGCGGGGATGCAGACCGACACCGTGCGGGATCCCTTGAGACCGGCTGCACGAGCGACCGGGAACTCTCGGTGGTCGAACGTCCCGATCGACCCGACGGACGTGCCCACGGCGACCATCTTCGCCGCTGCGGCCGACCCCGGCAATGACGCAGGCCGCGGGCGACGTTGACGAATGGCACGGGTTCGTCCACACTGTTGCCACCATCAAGAGCGGTCGAGGGACGGGCCCGTAGACGCCGCGGCAACCAGTGCAGGACGCGTGGAGCCGAGATGCGGCACGTGCGTGGTGCTCCAGGTGCCAATGCCCGAGCGATGAGAAGGAGACTCGCCGTGAGCTTCGTCGAAGGTCTGCGTTGCCGTGAGTGTGGCCGCGTCTATCCCGCCGCCGCATCCCATGTGTGCGACTTCTGCTTCGGTCCCCTCGAGGTCGCCTACGACTACGAGGCAGTCGCGGCGAGCATCTCCCGGGAGAAGATCGCGGCGGGGCCGGCGACGATCTGGCGCTACGCGGACCTGCTCCCAGCGTCGGCCGAGTCCCCCGTCGAGCTCGGTGCGGGCTTCACGCCCCTCGTGCGGGCCGATCGCCTCGCTGCCGAGCTCGGCCTCGGTGAGCTCTACGTGAAGAACGACACCCGCAACCCGACAGGGTCGTTCAAGGACCGCGTCGTGTCCGTGGCCCTCACCAAGGCGCGCGAGCTCGGCTTCAAGATCGCCGCCTGCGCCTCCACCGGCAACCTCGCGAACTCCGTGGCGGCCCACGCGGCGCGCGCTGGCATGCAGTCCTACGTCTTCGTGCCGAAGGACCTCGAGCGCGTGAAGATCCAGACGACCGCTGTGTTCGGAGGCAACCTCATCGCCGTCGACGGCAACTACGACGACGTCAACCGCCTTTGCGCCGAGCTCGCCAGCGAGCACACGGACTGGGCGTTCGTCAACGTCAACGTCCGCCCCTACTACTCGGAGGGCTCGAAGACCCTCGCTTTCGAGGTCGCCGAACAGCTCGGATGGACAGTGCCGGACCACGTCGTGGTGCCGATCGCCTCCGGCAGCCAGCTCACCAAGATCCACAAAGGCTTCCACGAGCTCGGGCTCGTGGGCCTCGCAGACGGCGGCGACGGCGTGCGGATCTCCGGCGCGCAGACGGCTGGCTGCTCGCCGGTCGCGACGGCCTTCGCAGAAGGCTCCGACGTCGTGCGGCCCGTGCGCCCGGACACGATCGCGAAGTCGCTCGCGATCGGCAATCCTGCCGACGGCTACTACGCGCTCGGCGTGGTCCGCTCGAGCGGGGGCGCCATCGCCTCGGTGACCGACGACGAGATCGTCGAAGGCATGAGGCTGCTCGCCCGCACCGAAGGGATCTTCGCCGAGACCGCCGGCGGGGTGACGATCGCGACGCTCGCGAAGCTCGCCGCCGCCGGGATCGTCCGGCGCGACGAGCGCGTGGTCGCCTACGTCACCGGCACCGGGCTGAAGACCGTCGAGGCGCTCGGCGACACCGTCGGGCCGTCAGCTGTCATCGAGCCGACGCTCGAGGCATTCGCAGCGATCCAACAGGAAGGACTCATGAGATGAGCGTCTCCGTACGCATCCCGACCCAGCTTCGCCAGCTCACAGGCGGCTCCGGCGAGGTCGCCGTCGAGGCGGCCACGGTACGCGAGGCACTCGCCTCGCTCGACTCGCTCCATCCCGGCATCGGCGAGAGGCTCCTCGACGACAACGGCGCCCTGCGCCGTTTCGTCAACTTGTTCCTGGCCGACGAGGACGTCCGCTTCCTCGAGGGGCTCGACACACCCGTCAGCGACGGCCAGACCCTGTCCGTCGTGCCGGCGGTCGCCGGAGGCTGACGACCGCGAGCCCGACCGCGGCGGTGCCGAGCGCCGCTCCGAGAGCGGACACCCCCGCCCAGCCCGCACGCGCGTAGAGGAGCCCCGACAGCGCTGACGCGGCGGTGCCGCCGACGAAGTAGGAGACCATGTAGACCGCGTTGAGGCGCGCACCCGCGTCCGAGCGCAGCCGGTATATCTCGCTCTGGTTCGTGATCTGCATCCCCTGGGCGCCGACATCGAGGACGACGATCCCGACGACGAGCGCGGCGAGCGAGTGCGCTCCGACGTAGATCGGCAGGAACGACGACGCCAGGCACACAGCCGCGAACACGGTGAGCCGTGGCGCGTGCCCACGGTCCGCGAGCCGTCCCGCAAGGCTCGCCATGAGCGCTCCTGCGGCTCCCACCAGGCCAAACAACCCGATGCGGTCGACACCGTAGTGATAAGGCGCACCCGCGAGGAGGAACGCCACGCACGTCCACAGCGTGCTGAAGCAGCCCATGCCGAGCGCGCCGAGCAGGGCGCGGCGCCGGAGCACGGGCTCGGTGCGCAACAGCTCGACGAGTGACGCGAGGAGCCGGGGGTAGGCAAGGCCGGAAGACGGGCGGAAGACGGGGAGCCGCGCACGGAGTGCGAGCGCCGTGCTCGCCATCGCCCCAGCGGCGAGGTAGAGGAGCACCCGCCAGCTTGACGCCCCGGCGACGAAGCCCGCGAAGGTCCGCGCGAGCAGAATCCCGAGAAGCAGCCCGCTCATCACCGATCCGACGACGCGGCCGCGCTCGCGAGCCGGCGCGAGCGCGGCCGCGAACGGGACGAGCATCTGCGCGACGACCGCCGAGGCGCCGACAAGGAGGAGCCCAACGAGCAGCAGCACGAAGTCGGGTGCCGACGCGGCAGCGACGAGCGCTCCCGCGCACACCAGGGCCGTCGTGACCACGAGCTTCCTTCGCTCGACGAGGTCGGCCAAAGGCAGGAGCAGCGCTAGCCCGAGGACATAGCCGAGCTGCGTCGCCGTCGTCGCGAGCGCCGCCACGGCCGCCGGAACGTGGAAGTCGTGGCGCAGGAGGGGAAGCAGGGGTTGGAGGTAGTAGAGGTTCGCCACCGAGACGCCGACCGCCACAGCGAAGAGCGCGACAAGGCGCCCGCCGACCGCGGAGCCACCGGCTCCCACGTCGCGCTGGCCCACCGCGCCGGAGGTTAGCGGCCCGGGTGCCGAGCAGGCGATCTTGCACGCCGGGCCGCGGCGTGGTTTGCTATTGGCACTCGACACAGGAGAGTGCCAAAGGCTCGGCGTCGCCGAGCGACCTAGGGAGGACACCCGAAGATGCCGAAGTTGATCAGCTTCGACGAGCAGGCCCGGCGGGCCCTCGAGCGCGGCATGAACCAGCTGGTAGATGCCGTGAAGGTGACGCTCGGCCCGAAAGGCCGCAACGTCGTGCTGGAGAAGAAGTGGGGAGCCCCGACGATCACGAACGACGGTGTCTCCATCGCCAAGGAGATCGACCTCGAAGACCCGTGGGAGCACGTCGGCGCCGAGCTCGTCAAGGAGGTCGCGAAGAAGACCGACGACGTAGCCGGTGACGGAACGACGACCGCGACGGTGCTCGCCGGCTCGCTCGTGCGCGAGGGCCTGCGCAACGTCGCCGCCGGTGCGAACCCGATGTCCATGAAGAAGGGCATCGAGGCGGCCGTCGAGGCGGCCGTCGCACACCTCAAGTCCATCTCGAAGGAGACCGACTCGAAGGACCAGATTGCCCAGGTGGCGTCCATCTCGTCCGCCGACACCGAGATCGGGGCGATGATCGCCGAAGCGATCGACAAGGTCGGCAAGGACGGCGTCATCACGGTCGAGGAGTCCCAGACGTTCGGCATGGAGATGGACCTCGTCGAGGGGATGCGCTTCGACAAGGGCTACATCTCGCCGTACTTCGCCACGGATTCCGAGCGCATGGAGGCGTCCCTCGAGGATGCGTACGTGCTGCTGTTCGGCTCGAAGATCTCAGCCGTGCGCGACTTGCTCCCCGTCCTCGAGAAGGTCATGCAGACGGGCAAGCCGCTCGTCATCATCGCCGAGGACATCGAGGGCGAGGCTCTCGCGACTCTCGTCGTGAACAAGATCCGCGGCACGTTCAAGAGCGCTGCGGTCAAGGCCCCCGGCTTCGGCGAGCGCCGCAAGGCGATGCTCCAGGACATCGCGATCCTGACCGGTGGCCAGGTCGTGACCGAGGACGTCGGCCTCAAGCTCGAGAACGTCACGCTCGACCTCCTAGGCCAGGCACGCAAGATCGTCATCACCAAGGACGAGACGACGATCGTCGAAGGTGCGGGTGCGGATGCAGACATCAAGGGCAGGATCAACCAGATCAAGGCGGAGATCGAGAACACCGACTCCGACTACGACCGCGAGAAGCTCCAGGAGCGGCTTGCGAAGCTCTCCGGGGGCGTAGCCGTCATCAAGGTAGGCGCGGCGACCGAGGTCGAGCTCAAGGAGAAGAAGCACCGGATCGAGGACGCCGTCTCGACGACGAAGGCCGCTATCGAAGAGGGTGTCGTCCCCGGTGGTGGCGTCGCTCTCCTTCGTGCCCGGCAGGCCATCCTCGACTGCGCGGAGAAGCTCGAGGGCGACGAGGCGACCGGTGCGAGGATCGTCGCGAAGGCCGTTGAGGAGCCGCTGAAGCAGATCGCCATCAACGCGGGCCTCGAAGGTGGGGTGGTCGTCGAGAAGGTGCGCAACATGAAGCACGCCTCCGAGGGGCTCAACGCGGCGACCGGCGAGTACGAGGACCTCTTCAAGGCCGGCGTCATCGACGCGGCGAAGGTGACCCGATCTGCGCTGCAGAACGCAGCCTCGATCGCCGCGCTGTTCATCACGACAGAGGCGGTCGTCGTGGACAAGCCGGAAGAGAAGTCTGCACCGGCGATGCCCGGCGGCGGGATGGACGACTACTAGAGCTCTCGAGCTCGGCGACGCTTCACGCCTCGCCGGCTCACACGCTCCAGCAGCACCGGACGGCAGCAACGAAGACGGGTCGCCGCGAGGCGGCCCGTCTTCGCGCCCGGGCGTCGGGCGTCGGGCGTCGGGCGTCGGGCGGCTCGTACACTGGCGCCGTGGGCGACGACGAGCAGAGACAGATGACCGAGCGGCGCGACGACGGCACGCACGAGCGTGCCAGGGTGCACGAGGACCAGACACCGCGAGCGGGCGTCGAATGGCCGGGGTGGAGCGTCCTGCACCTGTTCTGCACGGTCCGCCCGGATGTCGACGGCCACGCCGTCGAGCTCGCGGTCAAGCAATGCGAGGCGGACGGCCACCAGGTCGTGGCTGTCGCGATGCTCGGCCACAAGGCCGACCTCGGGATCGTCGCCCTCGGACCGTCGGCGGCACGCCTGCGGGCGCTGCAGACGGCTCTGAAGCGAGCAGGCTGCACGATCACCTACTCCTACGTCTCGCTCACGGAGGTGTCAGAGTACGCCCGTGGGATCCCCGAGCAGATGCGCGAGGCTCGCCTGCACCCGACGCTGCCGCCAGCGGGAATGAGCGCCTTCTGCTTCTACCCGATGTCGAAGCGGCGCCTCGGCGAGGAGAACTGGTACCAGCTGGACCACGAGGAGCGCCTTGCGCTCATGCACGGCCACGGTGCGTCCGGTCGGACCTTCCACGGCCGGGTCCTCCAGCTCATCACCGGCTCCACGGGCCTCGACGACTGGGAGTGGGGAGTGACGTTGTTCGCGACGAGCGCAGACGACCTGAAGGACTGCGTCTACACGATGCGCTTCGACGAGGCGTCGGCGCGCTACGCGGAGTTCGGCCCGTTCCTCACGGGAACCGTCGGTCCACTCCGCGAGGTCCTCGACGCGATCGGGCTCGACGCGATCGGGCCCGGCGGGGCGCTCTCGTGAGCGCCGCAGGAGCGCCGCCAGCCGGCGCAGAGGCCGTGATCTGGGCCCGCGAGACGGACTCGCAAGGACGGCTCGGTCGCCTCGTGGACGTGCTCGAGCTCCTGGGTCCGGTCGTCGTGGCCTTCTCCGGTGGAGCTGACTCGACGCTCCTCGCCGTCGTGGCCACGCGCGTCCTCGGCCGGGACCTCGTGCACTGCGTCACGGCCGACTCGGCCTCGCTCGCCCCCGAGGAGCTCGCCGACTGCGAAGCGCTCGCAACCGAGTGGGACCTTCGCTGGAGCGCTCTCGGCACGTCCGAGCTCGAGGACCCGTCCTACGTGGCGAACGGGCTCGACCGTTGCTATCACTGCAAGAACGAGCTCATGACGACTCTCGCGCCGGTCGCCGTGGACGAGGGAGGGACCGTCGTGCTCGGGGTGAACCTCGACGACCTCGGCGACCACCGTCCGGGCCAGAGAGCTGCAGCCGAGCGCGGGGCGGCGTTCCCTCTCGTGGACGCGGGGCTGACGAAGTCGGACGTTCGCGCGTTGTCACGCATCCTCGGCCTACGGACCTGGGACAAGCCGGCGGCCGCCTGCCTCGCATCGCGCGTGCCGCACGGCACCGCAGTCTCGGCCGAGCTGCTCGGGCAGGTCGCCCGAGCGGAGTCTGCGCTGCGCAGGCTCGGGTTCCAGAGCCTGCGGGTCCGCCACTACGGCGACACCGCCCGCCTCGAGGTGGAGCTCGCCGACCTCTCCCACGTCGTGGAGCTTCGTGAGCGGGTCGTCGGTGCCGTGCACGGTGCCGGCTACCGCTACGTCACGGTCGATCTCGAGGGGCTCCGCTCCGGCAACGTCTCGCGTGCCGCTCTCGACGACGAGCGGGCTCGTGGCGCGTCACCGGGTGCCTCCCCGACGGGCGTGAGCGCGTCGGTCTCCATCCTCGGCACGCGGAGATGAAGATCCGGGTCCGGCTCGTCTTCCCGGACGCCTTGGTGCGCGAGCCCGTCATCGCCCGCCTCGCGAGAGACTACGCGGTCGAGCCCAACATACGTCGTGCGGCCGTCGAGGAGGACTCCGGCTGGATCGTGTGCGAGCTCGCCGGCGAGACGAGCTCGGTGAACAGCGCTCTGGCGTGGCTCGCCGACACAGGAGTGAGCGTCGAGAGGCTCGGCGACGTCGTCGAGAGCTGACCGCCGTCGGTCAGCTCTCCGGGGCGCCGCCGGAGATGTCGGGGTCGCCGACGTGCCATCCGGCGGTCGAGGTCGAGCGCCGCTCGTAGAACACGCACCCGTCGGGGCAGGCGAACGGGACTGCAGAGCTCGCGCCGAGCCGGCACTGCTCGACGCGATCGCCCGAGCGGACGGTCTGCATGACGTAGTGACGGCAGTCGGCGCGGGCAGCCATGGCTCCATGGTCGCGCACCAGGCGGGCCGGGTAGCGTCGCGCAGGTGACAGGGGAGCCGGTAGCCGTCCGCGACCTGCTCCGCTGGAGCGAGACGCTCGCGGCGATCGCCCGGACGGGCATCGGGTTCACCTCGAGCACCTACGAGCGGGAGCGCTACGAAGAGGTCCTCGCCGTCGCCGCGGAGATCTCCTGGGACGCCCGGCATCGCCTCGCGACCGCCGGCCATCGACCTCCCGCCGACGATCCGGCGCAGCTCGTGCAGGAGTGGCTCGCCGACGTGCGACCTGGGGTGGCGGGCTACGTCACGCCGAGGCTTTCCGTCGGTGCGATCGTCGGCAACGACGCCCGCGAGATCCTCCTCGTCCAGCGGCGCGACTCGGGCGTCTGGCTCTACCCGACGGGCTGGGCGGACGTCGGCTACTCCGCCTCGGAGGTCGCCGTGAAGGAGGTCGCCGAAGAAGCCGGGCTCGCCGTCGAGCCCGTGCGCCTCGTCATGGTGCTCGACGGGCTGCGGCTCGGCTTCTCCCGCAGCCCGATCTACTCGCTCGTTTTCCACTGCCGCCTCACGGGGCCGGCCGCCGAGATCCGCCCACACCCTCTCGAGTGCGCGGCAGCCGCGTGGTTCCCTCGGGACCGCCTGCCGTCGCCCCTCGCGGGCGCACGAGGCTGGGCGGAGCGCGCTTTCGACGCGATCGACGGCAAGGCTGTCGAGGTGCTCTTCGACGTGCCCCGAGCTCCGTCGTGGCGCCGCGACGACGCCTAGCCGCCTCGTCCCGCGGGCGCCGCACCCGACTGCGCTCAGCTGCGGCGCTTGTTCCGCAGGAAGCGCTCGATCTCCTCGGCGAGCCCTTCGGCGGAGAGCTCGGACCCGACGACTTCCTGCATCTCCTCGAGGCGGGCCACGTAGGCCGCCACCCCCTCGTCCTCCCGGACGAGCTCGTCCATGTGCCGTTCGTACTCCGCCGCCTGCTCCTCGAGCTCGGTGGTGCCGACAGTCCGCCCGGTGATCTCGGTCACGACGCGGACGAGAGCGAGCGTCGCCTTGGCGGACACGGGCAGGGAGTAGCACGGCACGCTCGCCCAGACAGAGGTCGTCGGGATCCCCGCCTCGGGAAGCGCCAGGCCGAGGACACCGACGATGCCCGTCGGGCCCTCGTAGTGCGACGGGGCGAGGTCGAGGCGGTCGAGCAGCCCCCGGTGGCTCGACACCGCGTTGACCGGCACGGGACGCCCATGGGTGACCTCGGACAGGTAGGCACCGAGCGTGACGACATGCTCTGCGTTGAGAGCCTTGGCGATCTCGGCGACGACTGCGCAGTAGCCCTGCCAACGCAGCTGCGGCTCGTGCCCCCGGATGAGCACGACGTCCCTCTCGCCCGGAGGGGACAGTGCGACGGAGACAGACGTGGACGGCCAGGCGATCTCACGGGCGCCGCCGTCGACGATGGCCACCTCCGGCCGGACCTCGGTGAAGTCGAAGAACTCCTCCGCGTCGATCTCGGCGACAGCGGATGCGCCCCAAGATCGCGCGAGATATCCGAGCGCGCTCGACGCCGCCTCGCCGGCATCGTTCCAGCCCTCGAAGGCCGCGAGCACGATGCTGCGCTCGAGCGCCGGACGGCGCAGATAGCGGACGGCTGCCGGCCGACGGTCGCCGCGCAGCCACGCGAGCGGCAGCGAACGTCGCCTCTGTCCTGCGATCCGCCGCTCGTCCATCACACCGCCTCCCACTCCCAGACACTACCGGCCGAGGAACAGGCCACCCGCCGCGCCCCCAAGCCGGGCCGGACCGGGGCGGCTCTGTATGCTCCCGTGAGTGAGCGACCGGCAAGGACCTTCCGCCGGGCGCGGGGCCGGTCCGCCGACTGCGCCCGACGCGCTCCCCGGCGATCTCGTCGTCGAGCGCGTGCTCGAGGTGACCGGCGCCCAGGCCGATGCTCTCGGGCGGCTCTTGCCGCAGCTGTCGGATGCTCCCCCGCCGAGCCGGGCCGCTCTCTCGACGATGGCAGCCGCCCCGGGCTGCGCACTGCTGCTCGCGAGCATCGGGGACACCGTCGTCGGTTCGCTCACCCTCGTGGTGTTCCAGATCCCGACGGGAATGCGGGCGATCGTCGAGGATGTCGTCGTCGACTCGGCGTCTCGAGGGCGCGGGGTCGGATCCGCTCTCGTCGCCGAGGCGCTCGAGATCGCCCGCGCCGCTGGCGCTCGCAACGTCGACCTCACGTCCCGGCCGAGCCGCGAGGCGGCGAACCGCCTCTACGCCCGGTCCGGCTTCGCGCGCCGGGAGACGAACGTCTGGCGCTTCAGCTTCTCGACGCCGGAGCGCACGCCACGCGACTAGTTCGCTAGCCTAACGATATGAGCGTGGGGGCGGAGAGGGTCGGCCGGGGCCCGGTGGACGGTGGCGACGGGGCGAACGACCGGTACAAGTGGACGGCGTTGTTCAACGTCACCCTCGGGGTGCTCATGGCGACGATCGACGGCTCGATCACCCTCATCGCGATGCCGGACATCTTCCGCGGCATCCATCTCGACCCGCTCCAGCCAGGGAACAGCTTCTACCTGCTCTGGATGCTGCTCGGCTTCCTCGTGACGACGAGCGTCCTCGTCGTCAACTTCGGACGCCTCGGCGACATCTACGGACGCGTCAAGCTCTACAACCTCGGCTTCGTCGTCTACACGTTCTTCTCGCTGCTGTTGAGCGTGACGTGGATGACCGGGCGGTCCGGCGCGATGTTCCTCGTCGTCATGCGTGTGTTCCAGGGGGTCGGCAGCGCTCTCCTCATCGCGAACTCCGCGGCGATCCTCACCGACGCCTTCCCGGAGCACCAGCGCGGCATGGCGCTCGGGATCAACAACGTCGCCGGGATCAGTGGCACGTTCATCGGGCTCGTGCTCGGTGGCCTGCTCGCGCCGATCGACTGGCGGCTCGTCTTTCTCATCTCGGTCCCCATCGGTCTCCTCGGGACGGTCTGGGCCTACCTCAAGCTCGAGGAGCGCAGCGTCCGGCGACCCGGCACGATCGACTGGCCGGGCAACGTCACGTTCGCCCTCGGCCTCATCGGAGTGATGATCGGCCTCACCTACGGGATCGAGCCCTACGGGAGCTCGACGATGGGCTGGACGAGCCCGAGGGTGATCTCGGCTCTGGCCTGCGGCGTGGTGCTGCTCGTCGCGTTCGCGATCATAGAGACCCGAAGCGCGAACCCGATGTTCCGCCTCCCACTGTTCAAGATCCGCGCCTTCACCGCCGGGAGCCTCTCGACGCTGCTCTCGGGGATCGCGCGCGGTGGTCTCATGTTCATGCTCGTCATCTGGCTGCAAGGGATCTGGCTGCCCGAGCACGGCTACAGCTTCACGCGCACGCCGTTGTGGGCCGGGATCTACATGCTCCCTCTGACGACCGGGTTCCTCCTCGCAGGACCGGTATCGGGCCTGCTCTCCGATCGTTTCGGGTCCCGCCCGTTCGCCACCGGCGGCATGCTCGTCTCGGCTGCGAGCTTCGGGCTCTTCCTCGTGCTCCCGGTCGACTTCTCCTACACCTGGTTCGCGCTCATCTTGCTGCTCAACGGTCTAGCGATGGGGGCGTTCGCCTCGCCCAACCGCGCCGGGGTGATGAACAGCCTCCCCCCGCAGCATCGCGGCGTCGGCGGCGGGATGAACTCCACCTTCCAGAACTCCGCGCAGGTGCTGTCGATCGGGATCTTCTTCACGCTCATGATCCTCGGCCTGTCCTCGACCCTGCCCGAGGCGCTCACCCGCGGCCTCGGCGCCGAGGGCGTGCCTGCCGCCACGGTATCGACGATCGCCCACCTGCCGCCCGTGTCGATCCTCTTCGCCGCCTTCCTCGGCTACAACCCGATGCAGCACCTGCTCGGCACGTCGGTGCTCGCGAAGCTCTCGAGAGCCCACGCGCACGTGCTCACCGGCCAGACCTTCTTCCCTTCGATGATCTCGGCGCCGTTCCACTCCGGCCTGCACAAGGCCTTCCTGTTCGCGATCGTCGCCTGCCTCGTCGCCGCGGCCTTCTCGTGGATGCGGGGTGGTCGCTTCGTCTACGCAGACCCGGCGACCGCCACCGTGCACCCCGAGCCGGGCCCGCTGCCCGCCGAGGGCCGTCTGTCGCCCAACGTGGCTGCGGTCCTAGGATCGCCCGAGCGCAGGGGCGCCGTAGCGCCCGAGTAGGAGGAGGACCGAGAGCGTGGCAGACAGCGTCACCATCACCGACAACCGGACGGGTCAGTCCATCGAGGTCCCGATCACCGACGGCGGCGTGAACGCGACAGAGTGGTCGAAGCTCCTCCCGGGGCTGTGGTTCTACGACCCGGGCTTCTCGAGCACCGCAGAGTGCGAGAGCTCGATCACCTACATCGACGGCGACGCCGGCATCCTCCGCTACCGCGGCTACCCCATCGAACAGCTCGCAGAGCACTCGACATACCTCGAGGTCGCGTATCTGCTGCTCAACGGCGAGCTGCCCACCACAGCCGAGCTCGAAACGTGGGAAGGGGAGATCAGGCGGCACACGTTCATCCACGAGAACATGCGAAAGCGCTTTCTCGACGGCTTCCACTACGACGCGCACCCGATGGGGATGCTCGTCTCCGAGATCGCTGCGCTCTCCACCTTCTATCCGGAGGCGAAGCAGATCTTCGACCTCGGCCAACGCCACGAGGACATCGTCCGGCTGATTGCGAAGACGCCGACGCTCGCGGCCGCGGCGCACCGTCACAGTGCCGGCATGCCGTTCGTGTACCCGGACAACACTCTCTCTTTCGCCGAGAACTTCCTCTCGATGATATGGAAGATGGCCGAGCCTCGCTACGAGGCCCATCCGACGCTCGCTCGGGCGATCGACGTGCTGTTCGTCCTGCATGCAGACCACGAGCAGAACTGCTCGACGACGACGATGCGCGTCGTGGGCTCCGCTCATGCCGACCCGTTCTCGGCATGCGCCGCTGCGGCCGCCGCTCTCTACGGCCCCCGTCACGGGGGTGCGAACGAAGCAGTGCTACGGATGCTCACGGCCATCGGGTCCATCGAGAACGTGCCGGATTTCGTGCGCTCGGTGAAGGAGGGCCACGGACGGCTCCAGGGCTTCGGGCACCGCGTCTACAAGAACTACGACCCAAGGGCCAAGATCGTCCGCGAGATCGCCTACCAGGTCTTCGAGGTGACGGGCAAGAACCCGCTCCTCGACATCGCCCTGAAGCTTGAGGAGGCGGCCCTGGCCGACGAGTACTTCGTCTCGCGCAAGCTCTACCCCAACGTCGACTTCTACTCCGGACTCATCTACCAGGCGATGGGCTTCCCGGTCGACATGTTCCCCGTCCTGTTCGCGATCCCCCGCACCGCCGGATGGCTCGCGCACTGGGCGGAGATGCTCGATGCGAACACCAAGATCGCCCGCCCCCGCCAGCTCTACACCGGCAGCCCGGAGCGTCCCTACGTCGCCATCGGCGATCGGACATGACGTCGAGTCCCGAGCGCCCGACATGGAGCGGCGCGGACAGTTATCTCTGGCGCGAATCGCGCCGATGCGCTAGACAGATGGGCGCAACCAGTCGGAGGGGGTCCGACCGCATATAGGGGGGGTCCGGGCACCGCCCCGCCGGCTGTTGCCGGCGGGGCGGTGCCGCGTCCAGACCGCGGCGGCAGGCTCAGCGGGAAGAGTCGCGCACCCTCGAGACGGCGAAGCACGCCACGGCGGCCGCTGCCGCGACGTTGAGCGATGCCAGTGGACCGGCGAGCGGCACGCGCGCGAGCACGTCGCAGCGGTCGCGAGTGAGCCGGCCGAGGCCCTTGCCCTCCGCACCGAGGACGAGAGCGAGAGGCTCGGTAGCGAGGTCCAGGTCGTGGACGACACGAGCGCCCTGCTCGTCCAGCCCGACCGACCAGACACCCTCGCGTCTGAGCAGATCGAGTGCCGCGCCGACGCCGGGCACGAGTGCGATCGGGAGGTGCTCGACGGCACCGGCCGCTGCCTTCGCGACCGTCGCGGTGACGTGCGCGGAGCGGTGCCTCGGAAGGACCGCCCCCGTCGCCCCGGCGCACAGAGCGGTGCGCAAGATCGCTCCGAGGTTGTGCGGATCGGTCACCCCGTCGAGCACGACGAGGAAGGGCGCAGGAGCACGTGGGATCGACGGACGCCGTGCGAGCACCTCGAGGTCGGCGGCCTGGAGCGGCTCTGCCACGGCGAGCACGCCCTGGGGGACCTCGCTCGACGAGCGTGCAGCCAGCTGGTGGGCGCCGACGAGACGTACAGGCACACCGGCAGCCCGGGCAAGCTCGACGATCTCGTCGAGCACGGCGGACGGGTCCCTGCCGTCGGCGACGAGCACCTCGCGCACGCGGCGGCGGCCCGCGAGGAGCAGCTCGCGCACCGCCTGACGCCCCTCCACCTGGGCGCCGCCGAGGTCGCCGTCGTCGTTGCGGCGCTGGCGCTGGCGCTGGCGCTGGGTCACGCGAGCCTCGTCACCCGCGCAGGCCCCCACGACCGAGGAGCGCGACGGCGAAGCATGCGAGCCCCTCCACCCTCCCAAGGCTCCCGAGCCCTTCCGGCCGCGTCGCCTTGATGTGGACGGGTCCCCCCGCCGCCGCCGACAGTCGGACCGCCATCTCGACGCTCGCCGGCGCGAGCCGTGGCCGCTCGGCGACGATCGTGCAGTCGGCGTTGACGAGCTGCCAGCCCTCGTGCCGAGCGAGCGCCGCGCACTGCGCGAGCAGCTCGAGGCTGTCGGCACCGCGCCAGCGCTCGTCGCTGTCCGGGAAATGCGCGCCGAGGTCGCCGAGAGCTGCGGCGCCGAGGATGGCGTCCGCGACCGAGTGTGCGACCGCGTCCGCGTCGCTGTGGCCGACGAGCGGACGCTCGCCGGGGAACGCGACGCCTCCGAGCACAAGGCTCCTCGCCTCGCCAGGCGCCGTGTCGGGCGACACGCCGGCAGCGACTCCGGCCCCCGCCGTGGGCGGTGGCGCGAACCGATGGACGTCGACGCCGAGACCGATCCGCATCTCGCTCATGCTCGCCGCTGCGGCGCCCGCACCGCTGTGCCGGACGGGTCCGCCGGGGCGTGCGCTCGCCGGGCCTCTCGCCGGGGATCGCGGGAAGCGACGT
Organism: Acidimicrobiaceae bacterium; assembly: GCA_027365385.1. Lineage (GTDB taxonomy): Bacteria > Actinomycetota > Acidimicrobiia > Acidimicrobiales > Bog-793 > JAJZCK01. Next base: position 40,836 of record DAHXNN010000022.1, read on the forward strand.
AGGACTCGACAAGGGCGAGGTCGGACGCACTGGTCAGCTTCACGTTCTCGACCTCGCCCGCCACGACGACGACGTGCGCGCCGAGCTGCTCCAGCAATCCCGCGTCGTCCGTCGCATCCGCGCCCACCTCGTGGGCGCGCCGCAGCACCGCAGCCCGGAAAGCTTGGGGCGTCTGCACGGCGACGAGGCCGTCGCGATCGAGGGTCGCCACGACCCGACCATCCTCCACCCGCTTGACCGTGTCGCGGAGGGCGACGCCGGGGATGGCACCGTCTGCACCGCTCGTGACGGACTCGACAACGGCGGCGAACAGGCTCCGGGAGGCCAGTGGCCGTGCCGCATCGTGGACGACGACGACGTCCGCAGACGCCGGCACTGCAGCGAGGCCAGCCCGGACCGACGCCGATCGGGAGTCCCCTCCGGCGACCACTGCGTCGGCCGCGTCGGCCCACTGCCCCGACTCGAGCGCCGACTCCGGGAGCACCAGGACGACTCCAGCGGAGACCGACCGTGCCGCCTCGAGGGCCCAGGCGACGACGGGACGCCCTGCGAGCGTGGCGAACTGCTTGGGCGCGCCGAACCGGCGGCCCTCGCCGCCCGCGACGACGATGCTCCAGATCTCCGACACGCCCGGAAGCGAACGACTACGGCAGGGCGGAGTTCAGCCGCTCCTCTGCCTCGGCTTCGCTCACCCCGATCGCAAACGTCAGCTCCGAGACGAGGATCTGCCGCGCGCGGTTGAGCATCCGCTTCTCGCCAGCCGACAGGCCCTTGTCCTTGTCGCGGATCGAGAGGTTCCGCACGACCTCGGCGACCTGGTAGATGTCGCCGGACTTGAGCTTCTCGACATGGTTCTTGTAGCGACGCGACCAGTTCGTCGGCATGCGCGCCTCCTTCTTGCGAAGGACGGCGAACACCTCCTCGACCTCCTCGTCGTTGATCACCTCGCGCAGACCGACCTCGTCGGTGTTGTCCGCGGGCACCATGAGGGTCAGGTCACCGTAGGCAAGGCGGAGCACGAGGTACTCCCGCTTCTCGCCGAACGCCTCGCGCACCTCCCGCTTCTCGACGACCGCGGCGCCGTGGTGGGGATAGACGACCTTGTCGCCGACGTCGAACACAGATCAGCTCCTCGAAGGGCTCAGCGACTGGATGCACCTGGACACCTTCGCCCGGGCGCGGGCGCCTACCTGAGCGGGATGGCGCGACGCTACATTCTACCGGCTCTCGGACCCCTCCCCCGGACAGCGACCCCGTCGGCTGCCGCCAGGCAGTGGCCTAGGTCAGCTGTAGCGGTCGAGGATGCTCGTCTCGGCGAGCCTCGCGATGCCGTCCTTCACGAGACGAGCCTGGTCGAGGTCGATGCCACCTGCATCTGCGAGCTCGCCCGCGGATGCCCTGACGAGCCCGTAGAGGTCGCCGAAGTGCTCGACGAGTCGGGCAGCCGTCGTGCTCGACAGCTGCGGGACCCTCTTCAACAGGCGAAGGCCACGCGGCACGAGAGAGTCGCCGAGGCTCGGGGGGCTCACCCCCGGCATCGCGAAGACCTCGACGACCCGCTCGAGCCCGAGCAGGTCTCCCGTCGCCAACCTGGACAGGCCTGCGATCGCGTCGTCGCAGCACGCTCCGCCGAGCGCACCGCGATAGTCGTCCGCGACGAGGATGAGCTCGTCGCCGACACCGAGCATGAGCTCGGACAGCTGGAGGCGGAGCAGCCTGCCGTGACCGCCGAGCTCGTCGAGAAGCTCGGCGATCTCCGCCCCGACGCGCACGACCATCTCGGCGCGCTGCAGGACCGCCGCCACGTCGCGGACTGTGACGACGTCCTCGATCTCCGAGGTGGTGAGCGCGGACGTGACCTCGTCGAGCCGGACGCGGAAGCGGTCGAGTGTCTGGAGCAGGTGGTTCGCACGGCCGACGATCATGTCCGTGGACCGCAGCTGCCGCTTGACGTCGCCGCGGTAGAGGGTGATCGTCCCCATCTCCTCGGAGACCGCGACGACCTGGACGGCCACGCAGCGTGCGACGCGCTCAGCAGTGCGGTGACGCGTCCCTGTCTCGGTCGTCCGGGCGGCGGGGTCCGGCACAAGATGGACGTTCGCCCAGGCGATGCGCTCCCCGGCGCGGTCGAGGACGATGGCACCGTCCATCTTCGCGAGCTCGGAGAGGCGTTGCGGGCTCATCTCCGCGTCGATGTGGAAACCCCCCGAGCAGATCTCGAGGACATCGGGCCCGTCGCCGAGGACGATGAGCGCGCCCATGTGCGCCCGCAGGATCCTGTCGAGCCCGTCGCGAAGTGCCGTCCCGGGGACCACGTGAGCGAGCAGCTCGCCGAGCGATGCATCGTCCGGCTGGCTCACCGTCGCATCGTAGCCAAGGTGGCGAGCGGGCCGTCCGGCGGAGGCCCCTACCGCCCCCTGGGCGCTGGTATTAGCCCGAGCGCGCCGACCGCCTCGGCGAGGGTCGCGACGCGCACGGTGGACATCGTGCCTGGCGGGAGCGGCGCGGACCGCGGGACGCAGGCGCGCGTGAAGCCGAGACGAGCGGCCTCGAGAAGGCGCCGGTCGGTGTGGACGACCTGACGCAGCTCGCCGCCGAGCCCGACCTCACCACAGGCCACGAGGTCGGCCCCGAGCGGCACGCCTGTCATCGCCGAGACGAGGGCGAGACCGAGACCGAGGTCGAGAGCAGGCTCGCCGACCTTGACGCCCCCGACCACCGATGCGAAGACGTCCATCGACGCGAGGCTGCAACCGACCCGCTGCTCGAGGACCGCTATCGCGAGCGCGAGGCGACCTGCCGGGATCCCCTGGGCGGACCGGCGCGGGTTCGCCATCGAGCTACGAGCGACCAGCGCTTGCAGCTCGACGAGGATCGGCCTGCGCCCTTCGAGGACGGGCACGACGACGCTGCCGGCGATGCCGGGCCGCCGGTCTCCGAGGAGGAGCCTGCTCGGGTCGGCGACCCCGGCGAGCCCGCCCGGGGTCATCTCGAAGACCCCCAGCTCGCCCGTCGGCCCGAACCGGTGCTTCGCGACAGACAGGACCCTCATGGCGTGGTGTCGCTCACCGTCGAAGCTGCACACGGTGTCGACGAGGTGCTCGAGGACGCGCGGACCTGCGAGTGCCCCCTCCTTCGTCACGTGGCCGACGAGCACCGTGGCCACGCCCTCGCGCTTCGCGTACTGGACGAGCTGGACGGCACACTCTCGGACCTGGGTGACGCTTCCGCCACTCGACGCTACCGAGGGGTCGGCGACGGCCTGGATCGAGTCGACGACGAGCAGGTCCGGACCGAAAGCGGACGCAGCATCGAGGGCCGCTGGAAGCGAGGTGGTCGCGACGATGGAGACACCGGCAACGGCTGCTCCGAGCCGCTCGGCGCGCCTCCTCACCTGCTCGGGCGATTCCTCCGCCGCGACGATGAGCGCTCTACCACCGCCCGACGCCCACGACGCGGCGAGCTGGAGCAGCAGGGTCGACTTGCCGATCCCCGGCTCACCGCCGACGAGGGTCACCGAGCCGGAGACGAGACCACCCGAGAGCGACCTGTCGAGCTCGGCGATCCCTGTCTGCCGGGGCTGGCCCGCGTCGACAGAGACGTCACAGAGCGCGATCGGCTCTACCGAGGTCCCGCCGAAGGCCGCCACGCCGATGGCCCGTGTGGACGGCTGCTCGACTCGCTCCTCCACCAGGGAGTTCCACTCGCCGCACTGAGCGCAGCGCCCAACCCAGCGGAGGTGGACCGACTGGCACGCGCTGCAACGATGGACTGTCCGCTCCCGCATGGAGCGGAGGTTACGGCGCTGCTATGACAGCCGACTCGCTAGGAGTCCGCTCCGGCGCCCGCGAGCTCGACCGGCGGTGGCTCGAGACCCTCCACCGAGCGAAAGACCACCTCGTCGCCTTCCGCATCGACGACGATCGTCTCGCCGACTCGGAACTCCTTCCAGAGGATCTTCTCCGACAGGGGATCCTCGATGAGCTGCTGGATAGCGCGACGCAAGGGACGGGCACCGAGCGCCGGCTCGTAGCCCCTCTTCGCGATCAGCTCCTTCGCCGACAGCGTGAGCTCGAGCCCGATGCCCTGCTTCTCGAGCTGCTCGCGCACGCGCTTGATCATCAGGTCGACGATCTCGGTGACCTCGTGCAGCTGGAGCTCGTGGAAGACGATGACCTCGTCTATGCGGTTCAAGAACTCCGGGCGGAAGTGACCCTTCAGGGCCTCCTGGACCTTCGTCTTCATGCGCTCGTAGGTGACCGCCTCGGTCGTCTTCGAGAACCCCACCGACACCTTGCGCAGGTCCGCGGTCCCGAGGTTCGAGGTCATGATGAGGACGGTGTTCTTGAAGTCGACGGTTCGTCCCTGCGCGTCCGTGAGACGGCCGTCCTCGAGGATCTGGAGCAGCGCGTTGAACACGTCGGGGTGGGCCTTCTCCACCTCGTCGAAGAGCACGACGGCGAACGGCTTGCGCCGCACCGCCTCCGTGAGCTGGCCGCCCTCCTCGTAGCCGACGTAGCCGGGGGGCGAGCCGACGAGGCGGGACACCGTGTGCTTCTCCATGTACTCGCTCATGTCGAGCTGGATCAGCGCGCTCTCGTCGCCGAAGAGGAACGACGCGAGCGACTTGGCGAGCTCCGTCTTGCCGACACCGGTTGGTCCGAGGAAGATGAAGGAGCCGCTCGGACGCTTCGGGTCCTTGAGACCCGCACGCGTCCGCCTGATCGCCCGCGAGAGCGCCTTCACAGCGTCCTCCTGGCCGATGATCCTCTTGTGCAGCTCGTCCTCCATGCGCAGCAGCTTCGAGGTCTCCTCCTCGGTGAGCTTGTAGACGGGGATGCCCGTCCAGTTCGCGAGGACCTCTGCGATGACGTCCTCGTCGACGACGTCGAACAGCTCGACGCCCTCGGAGCGCCACTCCTGCTCCATCACGGTCTTGCGCTCGAGCTTCGAGGTCTCCTGGTCCGCGAGACGCTTCGCCTGCTCAAAGTTCTGCTTCTCGAGAGCGGAGTCCTTCTCGAGGCGGAGCCTGCTGATCTCCTCCTCGAGCTTGCGGTACTCAGGAGGCGTCGCCATCCGGCGGATGCGCAGC
>DAHXNN010000025.1 GCA_027365385.1 Acidimicrobiaceae bacterium
GTCGATATGCTCCACCCCGAGCCGCTCGAGCGACGCGTCGCATGCCGCGCGGACGTACTCCGGTCGGCCGTTGACACCGAGCCGAGCGCCGTCCGCCCGCCTCTCGTTCCCGAACTTCGTCGCGACGACGACCTCGTCGCGACGCTCCGCGATCGCGCGACCGACGAGACGCTCGTTCGTGAACGGCCCGTACATGTCAGCCGTATCGAGCATCGTGACGCCGAGATCGAGTGCACGGTGGATGACGGCGACCGACTCGGCGTCGTCGGCAGGACCGTAGAACTCACTCATGCCCATGCAACCGAGCCCGAGCGCCGAGACGACGAGCCCTAGGCCACCCAATGCACGCTGCTCCACGACGACCTCCTCGTCACCACATGACCGACCATCGCGTCACCGCGTCACCCTTACACCACAATGCCTGCTCGCAAGAGGTCGACGGTGAGCACTTTGGGACGACCGCTAGGACGCCCGCTTCGCCCGCCGGTCCCGACCCCCATGCTCGTCCGCTCGGCTCCGGCCCGCGGGCCCGGGGCGCCGGGAGGGCGGAGTGGCGTGCGCGCCAGTCCGCCCTTCGAAGGCCCGTCCTGGTGTCGACCGTCCAGCAGGCGGTCGCTCGCCCGCAAGCGCCCCCGCGAGGCGTACCTCGGTCGCCTCGAGACCTCGGGGCCCGGCACCGACGACAAGCTCGACGAGGTCGCCTTCCCGCAGGCTACGACCACCAGGGGCGAGCCGGCTCTTGTGGACGAATACATCCGGTCCACCCGTCTCGGCGGCGACGAAGCCGTAGCCACGTCGCTCGTCGAACCACTTCACCGTGCCCGACGCGTTCGCATTGCCGGCAGGCCGCGATAGCCGGGGGGCTCCCGCTGAGCGCTGCGCGCCTACGACCCGGTCACCCGGCGTGTTCTCCGGACGGCCGAGGCCTTGCGGGAAGCCGAGCGCACGTTGGAGCGAGCGGACGGCCGCTACCTGGTCCGCGACGACAAGGCTGACCACGGTTCCCTGCGCTCCGGCTCGGCCTGTCCGGCCGGAGCGGTGGACATAGTCCTTCTCGTCCGCTGGCGGGTCGAAGTGGACGACGCACGCCACGTCGTCGACGTGGATGCCGCGAGCCGCTACGTCCGTGGCGACGAGCGCCTGCGCCCGCCCGGCGGAGAATGCCGCCAGCGCAGACTCGCGCTGGCGCTGGGTGCGGCTGCCATGGATCGGGACCGCGCCGATCCCGGCGTCCACCAGTTGCTTGGTCAAGCGATCCGCGCCGTGACGCGTACGGCAGAAGACCACGACCGAACCGTGCCGGACCACGACGTCGACCGTGAGCGAGACACGCTCGTCACGCTCCGACCGCCAGAACAGGTGGTCGACCGGACCCGTCTCGCGCTCGACGTCAGCGACGTCGTGGCGGACCGGGTCGCGTTGGTACCGGCGCGTCAGCACCTCGACGTCACCGTCGAGCGTCGCTGAGAACAGAAGCGTCTGGCGGTCCGCTCGCGCACCGTCGAGGATCCTGCGCACGGCGGGGAGGAAGCCCATATCGGCCATGCGGTCCGCCTCGTCGACGACGGCCAGCTGGACGTCACCGAGGTGGATTGCTCCTCGGGCGACGAGGTCCTCGAGTCGTCCCGGGCAGCACACGGCGACGTCAACTCCCCGCCGCAGGGCGCGGAGCTGACCGTCGTAGCCCGCCCCGCCGTAGAAGCACGCGACCGAGAGCCGGCGCGTGCCGGCGATCGCTGTCAGCTCTTTCGCAACTTGCGCGGCCAGCTCGCGGGTCGGCACGAGCACGAGGCCGCGCGGCCGCTTCGGGCTCGACTTCTCGATACCTACGACAAGAGGGATGCCGAACGCGAGCGTCTTTCCCGAGCCGGTCGGCGCGCGCCCGCACACGTCGCGACCGGCGAGCGCGTCCGGCAGCGTCGCCGCCTGGACCGGAAACGCCTCGGTGATGTGCCGGGCCGCGAGCGAAGCGACGAGGTCGGACGGGACGCCGAGGTCGGCGAAGGTAACAGGCACGGAGGCTCCAGTCGGCAGAAGGTGCAGGCCAACTGGAGATGTGACTTCCCGAGGCCCCGTCGGCATCGGAGCCGACGATCAATCCGACCCATTCGGCCGGTTCCAGCGATCCTAGCCGCGTGTTGCGATCCACGGAGCCGGCCGCCACGTACTAGTACACATCGGACCGAGCAAGACAGCAGCTGCGAGCACGCGTGACGGAGCAGAGGAAGGCGATCGGAAGCCGGTGCTCCTTCGCGGCACGATGCTTCGCAGCACGATCCTGCGCCGCGCGGGAGGGGCCCTCCTGTTCTGACCGGCGGCATCCACCTCGACCCCTACCTCACCGGTTACCGGCTCATACCGACGATCGGATCGCTGTTCTTGCTCCAGCTCGTCGCGGCCCTCCTCCTCGGCCCCGCTGTCGCCAGGGCGGTCACAGGCAACGCGATGGGACAGCCCGCCTGGGCTCGGGTCCTGTTCGAGCGGGCGGGGCAGCTCGTCGGGCACGATCCTCATGCCTTGTTCGCGGTGCTGCTGTTCCCGCTGCCTCGAGTCGAGGGGGCGGAAGCGGGCCACGAGCTGTCCCTATCCGCCATGAGCTCCCGCGCGTCAACGACACGGCTTTCGAGCTTCCCGACCTCGTCCACCACGATCCGCACGACGTCCCCCGCCCGCATGCTGAACGACAGGTCGGGAACGAGGGACGTGCCAGTCGACAGCACGACACCGTCGGGGAACGCGATCTCGCGCCCGAGCCACGAGACGAGGTCGTCGAGGCGACGGTGGAGCTGCGACGTCGAGCCTTCGGCTTCGTAGACGAGCGTTCCCTCGCGCTCGATCGATATGGCGATGCCGAGCGCGTACGGGTCTGCGATCTCCCATGCGGGCCGGATGCGCGCGGCAAGCGCACAGCTCCCCGCGTAGATCTTCGCCTGCGGGAGGTAGAGCGGGTTCTCGCCCTCGATGCTGCGCGAGGACACGTCGTTGCACACGGTATAGCCGACGACCTGGCCGGACGCCCCAACGACGAGAGCGAGCTCGGGCTCGGGGACGTCCACCGTGCTGTCGAAGCGGATGCCGATCGGCCCGCCGTCGCCCACGACCCGCCATGGCACGGACTTGAAGAAGATCTCCGGTCGATCCGCGGCGTAGACCTCGTCGTAGACCGAGGCCGCCGCCGCGCTCTCCCGCATCCGTTCGTCGCGCGAGCGCTCGTATGTCACCCCGGCAGCCCACACCTCCATGCGCGCTTCGACCGGCGGCAGGAACGTGCACGAGCCGATCTCGAGACGGCGGTCTCCCTGGGCGGCGAAGACCGCCGCGTCGCAGCGCCGCCGGATCTCGTCGACCTCGAGGCCGAGAAGGGCAGGGAGGGTCCCATCGAGGGGCGCGACCCCTTCGGACGTCACGACTCCGAGCTCGACTGGCGCACCCGGCGAACGCGTGAAGCGCGCGACGTGCATCGTCCCTCCTTCCCCAGCACGCTCCGTTCCCGGCCCGACCGGCGCCCCGCCGGTCCGCGCCTCGCCGGTCTGCGTCGTGCAGCTGGTCGACTGAGACCGATCTTGACGGAGAATGATCTTAGTCTTAAGTTCAACTCCCGAACGAATCCGGTACTCGAGCAGGAGCGGACGCCATGCCAGCATTGCCGACACGTGAGGACAAGTTCTCCTTCGGTCTCTGGACCGTCGGCTGGCAGGCGCGGGATCCCTTCGGGGACGCCACGCGCGCAGCGGTGGACCCCGTGGAGTCGGTGAACCGCCTCGCCGAGCTCGGCGCCTACGGCGTCACGTTCCACGACGACGACCTCATCCCATTCGGATCGGATGCCGGCGAGCGAGAGCAGCACGTCAAGCGCTTCCGGGCAGCACTCGACGCGACCGGCATGGCCGTGCCCATGGTCACGACGAACCTGTTCACACACCCCATGTTCAAGGACGGCGCGTTCACGAGCAACGACCGCGGTGTCCGCCGCTACGCACTCCGCAAGGTGATGCGCAACCTCGACCTCGCGGCAGAGCTCGGAGCGACGACGTACGTGTTCTGGGGAGGCCGCGAGGGTGCGGAGACGGACTCGGCGAAGGACGTCCGCTCCGCTCTCGAGCGCTACCGCGAGGGGATCGACCTGCTCGCAGAGTACGTCCTCGACCGTGGCTACGCGATCCGCTTCGCGATCGAGCCGAAGCCAAACGAGCCCCGTGGCGACATCTTGCTGCCGACGGTCGGGAGCGCGCTGGCGTTCATCTCCTCGCTCGAGCACCGCGAGATGGTCGGCGTCAACCCCGAGGTCGGTCACGAGCAGATGGCCGGGATGAACTTCGTACACAGCATCTCCCAGGCACTTTGGCACGGGAAGCTGTTCCACATCGACCTGAACGGCCAGCACGGGCCAAAGTTCGACCAGGACCTGGTGTTCGGCCACGGTGACCTGCTGAGCGCCTTCTTCCTCGTCGACCTGCTCGAGAACGGTGCTCCCGGCGGTGGCCCGGCCTACGACGGGCCGCGGCACTTCGACTACAAGCCGCTTCGCACCGAGGACATGACCGGCGTCTGGACGTCGGCGGCGTCGAACATGCGCACCTACCTCCTCCTCAAAGAACGCGCCGCGGCGTTCCGCTCCGACCCCGAGGTCCTCGAGGCGCTCCGTGCGAGCCAGGTCCGCGAGCTCGCCATCCCGACGCTCGCGCCCGGTGAGTCGTTTGCCGAGCTGCTCGCGGACGCGAGCTCGTTCGAGGACTTCGACGTCGACGCGGCCGGCTCCCACGGGTACGGCTTCGCCCACCTCGACCAGCTCGCCGTCGAGCACGTCCTCGGCGCACGCTGACAGATGCCAGTCCGCACCCTCGTCGCGGGCGTCGACTCCTCGACCCAGGCGTGCAAGGTCGTGATCCGTGACGCTGAGTCGGGCACACTCGTGCGCGAAGGTCGAGCGCCGCACCCGGCGGGCACGGAGATCGAGCCCGCGGCATGGCGCGCCGCCTTCGACGTCGCGGCGACGCGTGCCGGTGGGCTCGCCGACGTGGCCGCTATCGCTGTGGCGGCACAGCAGCATGGTGCTGTCTGCCTGGACGGCGACGGAGTGGTCGTCCGCCCGGCCATCCTCTGGAACGACCTGCGCTCCGGCAGGGCGGCGGAGGACCTCGTCGGCGAGCTCGGCGGTGGCGAGACTGGGCGGCGAGCCTGGGCGGACGCCGTCGGCGTCGTTCCCGTCGCCTCCATCACGATCACCAAGCTTCGTTGGATCGCGGAGCACGAGCCGGAGGCAGCGGCGCGGACGGCGGCGGTATGCCTCCCGCACGACTGGCTGACATGGCAGCTGGAGAGCGGCCAGGCGAGCGGTGGCGCTCACCTGCGCGATCTCGCCACCGACCGCGGGGACGCTAGCGGCACGGGCTACTGGTCGGCCGTAACCGGCGACTACCGTCTCGACCTGCTCGAACGCGCTTTCGGCCACCGGCCGCTCGTGCCAAGGGTCCTCGAGCCGGCAGGCTACGCCGGACGCACGCGCGACGGTGCCCTACTCGCCGCGGGCACGGGTGACAACGCTGCGGCTGCCCTCGGCGTGGCAGCCGGGACGGGCGACGTCGTCGTCTCGATCGGCACGTCGGGGACCGTGTCGGCAGTCGCCGAGCTCCCGGTCGTCGACCCCAGCGGAACGGTCGCGGGCTTCGCTGACGCGACCGGTCACCACCTCCCGCTCGTCTGCACGATCAACGCCGCGCGGGTCCTCGAGCGCGTCGCCGCAATCCTCGGCGTCGACCAAGAAGGGCTCTCGACGCTTGCCCTCTCGGCGCCGGCCGGAGCCGGCGGCCTCGTCCTCGTCCCGTATCTCGAAGGCGAGCGGACACCCAACCGTCCCGACGCGACAGGGGCGCTGCACGGCCTCGACCTCTCGAACACGACGCCTGCCCACGTCGCCCGTGCTGCCGTCGAGGGGATGCTCTGCGGCCTCGCGGACGGCCTCGACGCGCTCCGGGCTCTCGGTGTGCCGGTGAAGAGGATCATCCTTGTCGGCGGCGCCAGCCGCGCCGAGGCCGTCCGGAAGATCGCGCCGAGCGTGCTCGGCCAGCCGGTCGTCGTCCCCCCGCCGGGCGAGTACGTGGCCGACGGCGCGGCGCGCCAGGCCGCATGGGCGCTCGACCCGACCGCCGGGCCACCGCAATGGCCGTCGCCGGGGACGGCGACCTTCGACGCCGCACCTCGACCGGACGTGCGCTCCGCCTATGCCGCCGCCCGCGACCACACCCTCGACCGGCGTGTCCCGCCACCTCAGTCGTCGACGTAGGTGACGCGAGGCTGGGGGCAGCCGGGTCGGACGACGAGCGGGCCTGCCAGGGCCGAGTTGCTGCGCCAGCGGAACCTCGCCCTCGTGCTCGGAGCGATAGCCCGAGCTGGTAGGTGCGCGCGTGCCCAGCTCGCGGAGCGGACCGGCCTCACGAAAGCCACCGTGTCGAGCCTCGCAGACGTCCTCATCTCGTCCGGGCTCGTCGTCGAAGGCGACCCCGACCGAGGGCTCGTCGGCCGCCCG
>DAHXNN010000027.1 GCA_027365385.1 Acidimicrobiaceae bacterium
GACCCGGCGGTTGGCGCTCTCGGCCTCCTCGCGCTCTTGGCGGGGTTCGGGCAGTTTGGTGCAGTGGCCGCGCTCGGGGACGTCGCGAGGAGCTTCGGGCACGTCACCGGGGGATCGACCCTCGCCGACCGGGCAGGGTTGTCGGGTACCGAGCTCGGTCTCGGGCTCGCCATCTTGCGTCTCGCCTCGCTCGGAGCGCTCCCCCTCTCGGGAATGGCGGACAGGCTCGGGCGTCGGACCGTCCTCGTGGTGAGCTGCGGTGCCGGCTTGGTCTGCACGGCGCTGGCGGCAGCGAGCCCTGGCTACTGGTGGTTCATCACGATCTTCGCGCTCGGCCGGCCGTTGCTCAGCACCACGAGTGCGATCGCCCAAGTCGGTGCCGCGGAGCAGACCGCGTCGAGCGACCGCGCGAAGGCGATCGCCCTGGTCACCGCCGGATACGGCGTCGGCGCGGGCCTGACCGCGGTAATCTACGGCCTCGCGGAGCGGTCGCTCGGCTTCCGCGGCGTCTTCGCTCTCGCGATCGTGCCGCTGCTCGTCCTCCCGTCGCTGCGCCGGCGGGTCGTCGAGGCGGACCGGTACAGGATCGCTGCAGCGTCCAAGAGCCATCCGCTCCCGGTGCTCGGCGCGATCGGTCCTGCCTTCCGGCGCCGGCTCGCTGTCGTCCTGCTCCTCGCCTTCTTCGTCTCCGTCGTCACGGGCCCTGCGACGAGCTTCGTCTTCCTCTACGCGGAGAACGTTCTCGGCCTTGCCGCCGCCGCCGCGGCGGTGCTTGTTGTTGCCGCCGGCCTCGTCGGTCTCGTGGGCCTGCTGCTCGGGCGGTTCGCCGCAGACCGGATCGGCCGGCGCACGGCCGGGGCGATCAGCATGGCGGGCATCGCCCTAGCAGCAGTGCTCACCTACAGCGGGTCGCGGGGAGGTCTCATCGTCGGATACGAGCTGCAGATCCTTGCGGCGTCGAGCTTCGCCCCGGCGGCCGGGTCGCTCGCGAACGAGCTCTTCCCGACATCGGTGCGCGCGTCGGTCGCCGGTTGGAACGTCGCGGCGAGCGTGCTCGGCGCGACCGCCGGACTCCTCGTGTTCGGGGCGGTCGCCGACGTCGGGAACCGCTTCGCAACGGGTGCGCTGGTGGTCTCGTTGCCCGCCGTCCTCGCGGCTGGCCTGTTCTTCCTCCTCCCCGAGACGAAGGGACGCGAGCCCGAGGAGCTCTGGCCTGTGCTGGGCTGAGCGGCCAGCTCAGGCGGCGATCCCGAGGCTCCTACCGTGGCGCGTCGCGTCCTCGTGTGCCGCGGAGAGCGACTGCTCGGCGGCGTCGGCCAGGTGTGCCATCGCGGGGTTCACTCCCGCGAGCGTGAGGTCCGCGACGACCGTGCGCAGGTGCATGCCGAAGTTGTCCCGGAGGATCCGCTCGAGATAGCCCGTCGAGTGGTCCCAGCCATGGCGGGGCGTTCCTTCGCGGTAGCCGCCACCTTGCGCGACGACGAGGAGGGCGGGCTTTTCCTGGAGCGCCGTCGATCCCGGGCCGAGACGCGGGTCGGCGACGAGCAGATCGATCCAGGCCTTGGTGTGCTGGCTGACCCCGAAGTTGTACAGCGGCGAGGCGAGCACGAGAGCGTCGGCGCCGAGGAGCTCGCTCGCGAGGGTCGCGACGAGCACGAGGGCGTCGCGTTGCTCGGATGTCCGGCCCTCCTCGGGGGCATGGCTGGCCGTGAGGGCACGGGCCCACGTCTCGGCCGGGAGCGGGGACGCTGCAAGGTCGCGGTGGAGCACCTCGGCGTCGGGGTGCACCGCGCGCCAGGCCTCCACGGCGCTGTCTGCGACGGCACGGCTCACCGAGCCCGTGGTGCGGATGCTCGCGTCGACGCGTAGCAGGCGTGTCATCAGGTCTTCCTCCTGTGTCGGTGGTGGTCTCTAGTATATGTCTACAAAACAGATGATCTGTCTAACAGATACTATATTTGGAAGATTATAGTGGTCGTGGGGATAGACTCGGGTGGTGAGCTCGAGTCGTGTCGCCGTGGAGATCGCACCGCAGGAGGTCTGCCACCCCGACCTCGGCTGGGCGCTGACGACGGTCCTGCGTGCCTACGTGCACGCCGCAGACCGGGTGCTCGAGGACCTACCAGGCGGCAGCCGCGCGTTCCGCCTGCTCGTCGCGGTCGCCCGGGACCATCTCCCGAGCCAGCTCGCCGTCGCGCACAGCGCGGGACTCGACCGCACCGTGGTGACCTACCTCCTCGACGACCTTGCCGCGGCGGGTCTCGTCGAGCGCCAGCCGGACCCCGCAGACCGCCGGGCGCGGCGCGTCGTGCTCACCGAGGCGGGTGGGCGGCGCCTCGAGGAGTTCGAGCGCCGGCTGCGTGGTGTCGAGGACGACGTGCTCGGGATCCTCGGCACGGACGACGGTGCCAGGCTCCGCTCGTTGCTCGGGCGTGTCGCGGGCGAGCTACGCGACATGGAGCCGACGACCTGTAAGCACGTCGCCGAGATGGCCGGCGGTGCGACGTGCGACGCCTCGGCACCGACAGGATGCTGACGAGCTGCCCGCGTACGCGGCGCACGCACATGCGACCTGCGAGGAGTGGGACGCTGACCACATCGTCGCCGTCTGTGACCGCCTCCATGCGCGTCTCGCCGGCCGCGGGCATCTTCCTCGGCGGGCTCGCCTCGTCGTCACCTGCACCCGCGCGGCTTCCCACCGTCCAGCACGAGCTCCTCACCCTCGTCCGGCCGGGCCACGACGTGCCGAGCGCAGCCGTCCCCGAGCTCTACCAGGAGTACGTCGCCGCCGGCGGCCCGCGCTGCATCTACGACGGTGACTGCGGATGGGGGAACGCCGATCTCGACCGGTCTGGAGCTCTCGCGATGCTTGCGAGCCTCAAGGCGGGTTGAACGGTCCGGACCGCGGACCTTTCCGGCCCGCCTCGCGTCAGCTCGCCGCCTTCGCACCCCGCCGGCCAACGCCGCGGCCCGCTCCGCGCCCGGCGTCTGCGATGACGTCGAGGATCTCGTCACCGACGAGCTCGTGGCGCTCGAGTAGCGCGTCGCGCAGCGCCTCGACTACGTGGCGATGCTCGTCGAGCATCTCGTATGCCGCTGCCTTGAGGCGCCGCAGCACCTCCTCGACCTCTTCCCGGGCGCTGTCGGAAGCGAGCACCTTCGCCGCGAGGTTGCGCCCCCCGACCGCCTCGACGGTCTCGAGCGAGACGAGCGAGCTCCCCATCCCGAGCGCGCCGACCATCTGGCACGCGGCGTCGGTCGCTGCCTTCAGGTCGCTCGCGACACCCGAGCCCGCGCCGCCGAAGAAGAGCTCCTCGGCTGCCATCCCGCCGAACGCTATCTGGATGAGCGCCTCGATCTCGATCTTCGTGCGCGTGAAGCGCTCCTCGGTGTCGCTGTGGAGCAGCAGGCCGAGCGCCGTGCCACGCTTGACGATCGAGAGCACGTCGAGCTTGCGTCCCTTGCCGACGAGCCAGGCGACGGTCGCGTGCCCGGACTCGTGCGTCGCGATCGCACGGCGCTCCTGCTCCGTGTACTCGACCGGCTGGCCGAGGCCGATCTGCTCGGCCATCTTCGCCTGCTGGAGGTCGTTCCACGACAGGCGGTCGCCACCACGGCGCAACGCCCACACGAGCGACTCGTCGAGCAGGTGCTCGAGCATCACGGGGGAGTGCCCGATGGTCATCGCCGCGAGCGACTCCCGCTTGGACTCCTCGTCGAGCTCGGGCTCGTGCGCCTTCTTCGCGAGGTAGTAGTCGAGGATCTCGCGTCGGGCCGCTCGTGACGGGAGGTCGAAGTAGATCTTGCGGTCGAAGCGCCCCGGGCGCAGCAGCGCCGGATCGAGGTCCGCCGCGCGGTTCGTGGCCCCGATGACGAGGATGTTCGCGTGCGGAGGCGGGGGCTTGCGGAGCTGGCGGTGCGCGGGGAGCCAGGCGTTCACCGCGTCGACGAGCTTGCCCGCGGCGCGCCGGGACAGTGGCGGCTGGTCGAACGACTGGAGCTGGACGAGCAGCTCGTTCACGACTCCCGAGACGCCCTCGGAGCGCATCCCCATGCCGGCGCGCGCGGCGCCGATCGCGTCGATCTCCTCGATGAATCCGATCGCACCGCCCTCGCTGCGCGCGTACTTGCGCAGTGCCTTGAAGTACGAGCGGAGCTTGCGGTTCGTCTGGCCGTAGTACATCGACTGGAACGCCGACGCGGAGACGAAGAGGAATGGGACGCCCCCTTCGGCGGCCATCGCCTTCGCTAGGTGCGTCTTGCCCGTGCCGGGCGGGCCCTCGAACAGGATCGCGCGGCGGGACGTTCCGCCCATCTCCTCGGTGAAGGTCTTGTGGGCGAGGAAGAGGTTGAGCGTCTTCACCGCCTCGTCGACCATCATCGCAGCGCCACGCACGTCGGAGAAGCGGACGTCGATCTCGCTCGGGCGGTAGAGGACGTGGGGCGAGCGGCCGGCGCCGAGCATCGGTCCGACGAGGACGGTGCCGAGAAGGACGACGAGGACGAACGCCGGGAGGTAGCGAGCGTCCCCGGCCGGCAGGTGGACCCCCGGCAGTCCCTCGCGTGTGAGTGCCGCCCGCACGCTCAACCCGACGAAGACCGGCAACAGCACGAGCGCCGCGGTGCGCAGCCGTGACCGCCTCGACCGCTCACGCGCTCGGGCGACGTCTGTCGTCCGGCCCTCGAGGACGCTCGACTGGCCGATCGCCCGCAGTGCGGTCCTACCCGTCTCGTTCGTCACCACTGCTCCCTCGTGTCCGGCGGCGCCACCTTTCTAGTGCCTGATTGCTGCCATATCCAGGGCGCGAAGGCGCAATCGGCGGTAATATAAGCACGCAAAGTGGTGATAGATACGCGTAGGGTGGGAACTTTCCCGAGCAGCTCCGCGCAGCGCAGCGCGACCTGAGCTGGGGTCCGGCGCGGACGTCGACGCGAAGCGTGACCGGTCGTGCCAACCACTGGGGCCGGTCTGTCGCACATCGGAGCTCGGGACCTTCGCCTCTTCGCAGCAGGGACCAACGCCGCTAGGTCGACCCGGTGCGTGAAGCCAACCATCGCTTGGGTCGTGGATGCGGCGCTGCAGCTCCAACCGGCGATGTTCGGCCCTGCGTTCGCCTACGACGTCATTGTCCTCGCGGCATGCTGCTCCATCGGCGGCCGCGCCTCGGGCTCGAGGCGGCGGTCGCCGCCTCAGGCTCGCTTGTCGAGCGGGACACGCCAGGTGAGCTCTGTGCCTCCACCGGGCCGAGATCTGAGGCTGAACGACCCGCCCAGAAGCTCGGCGCGCGTCGCCATGTTGGGCAAGCCGCTACCTGTGCGGTGGCCGCCGAGCCCGATGCCGATGCCGTCGTCGGCCACTTTCAGGTGCACGTCGTCACCGACGCTCAGCTCGACGTCCACGCTGCGCGCACCAGCATGGCGGGCGACGTTCGAGAGCGCCTCGCGCAAGCTGGCGAGGAGCTCGGACTCGACGGGGTTGGCGACCGCGTTGTCGATCGGGCCCGCGAAGCGGACCGCCGGCTCGAAGCCGAGCGCCCGGGCCGCCTCGGCGCACAGCGCGAGCACCCGGGCCCGCACGCCCGACCTGGCTGCTGGCGGTGGCTCGAGCGCGAAGATCGCCGTGCGGACTTGGCGGATCGTGTCGTCGAGGTCGGCGACCGCCTCCTCGAGGCGCGAGCGGAGCTCGCGGTCCGGTGCGAGCGGCACGACGGACTGGAGCGAGAGGCCGGTCGCGAACAGTCGTTGGATGACCGTGTCGTGCAGGTCCCGGGCGATGCGCTCGCGGTCCTCGCTCAAGGTGAGCTCGGTGACGCGAGCGTACAGTCGGGCATTGTCGAGCGCGCCGGCGACAGCGGACGCTAGCGCGACGGCGAGCGCCTCGTCGGCCGCGGAGAACTCCGCTGCGCCCTGCTTGTCGGTCAGGTATAGGTTGCCGAACACCTCGCCCCTGATTCGGAGCGGCACACCGAGGAACGAGTGCATCGGCGGGTGCCCGGGCGGGAAGCCGACCGAATGCGGATGCGCCGAGATCTCGGCGAGGCGCAGCGGCTGCGGGTCGAGGATGAGCGAACCGAGGATCCCGGCGCCCTCGGGCAGTCGGCCGATGCTCGCGGCGACGTCGTCCGCCATGCCGACATGGACGAACTCGGCAAGGGACTTGCCAGACAGGTCGAGCACGCCGAGCGCGCCGTAGCGGGCTCCGGTGAGCATGCGCGCGGCCTCGGCGACGCGGCGGAGCATCTGTGCCATCTCGAGGTCGGCCTCGACCGAGAGCACCGCGTCGAGCAGCGCCTGGAGCTTGTCCGGGTCCCGCAGCGCATGGTAGGGCACCGTCGCATCGTGGCACGCGTCTGCTCCGCGCGCACGCGCCGAGGTGTGGGCTGCAGGTCCTTCGGCCCTAGCGCTTCCCGCCCGCGTCGGCCAGGATGGCGGGGTCGACCGTAGTGCCGTCGGGGGCAGGGGGTGCGCGCCCGCCCGAGGTGGTGCCGTTCGAGCCGAGGCACGCTTGCGACGAGGAGCCAGACGATGTTCCTGCAGGACTTCCAGGAGGTGGAGCGGCCGTGGGACGAGGTGGTCGAGCGGCTCAAGTCCGATACGGACGCGCTGCTCGCCGGGGCGCTCGACATGGCGCGCTCGGAGGACGAGCGGCTCCGGGCGCGCGTCGGACCGCCCGGCTGGCCCGCGATGCTCGCGAAGACCGTTGCCATCCACCCGGGCTCGCTGCGCACCTACGGCGACACGGTGCTGCTCGCCTTCTCCTGGGAGGCGACCACCGGGACCTCGCTTTTCCCGCGCCTCGACGCAGACCTCGAGGTCGCACCGCTCGGCCCCGGGCGGACCCAGCTCGCGCTGCGCGCCCGCTACGAGCCACCCGGAGGCGCCCTCGGGCGCGGTGTCGACCAGCTCTTGCTCCACCGGCTCGCGGAGTCGACGATCCGGGCCTTCCTCGTCCGCATATGCGCCGGGCTCACCGGGGAGGCTGCGACGTCGGCCTGACAGCTGTCCGGGGTTGTCGGGCGGCGCTCCTGGTCGCCCCTCAGGTCGGTGCCCGCCTCGTTGCGGCTCGTGACGGGCGCGACACTTCTCACGGCCGCGGAGTATCGCGCCTGTGCCGGCGCCACCTCGTGTGCGCGACGAGATGACGCCGGCGCAGCGTGCGCCGGGCCCGCAGCCCGCGGGCGGCGCGATCTCGGGCGCTAGGTCCAGATGTCGGAGGGCCGGGGGCTCCCTACGGGCACCTCAGCTACCGCGGGCGCCTCGCGCCGCCGGACGCGCAGCTCGCGAAGGACGGGGCGATCGACCGTCGTCGCAGCTCCGAAGGCGAGCATCGCAAGGACGAGCAGCGCTAGGGAGATCCACAAAGCGTCGACGAGTCCGGCCATCGTCTGTCCTCCTTGCCGCCACGGCGTCGGAGCCATGCGGGCATCGGTGACGACAATGCCAGGCGGTTGTTGCGATTCCTGGCGCCATCTGCGAAGAACGTGTTAGGGAGCCGCCGCCGCCGGCTGGTCCGGGTAGCGTGCTGCGCGTGCAGAGCGACGTTCCCGGCGGCGCGGTTCCCGGCGGCCAGGTCGCGGGTGGCGAGCTGGCGGCGCACGTCTCGCGCCTGCGAGCGCTCGTCCGCTCGGGGGTGACGTCAAGCCTCGCCTGGAGGCTCGACCAGCTCGCGGCCCTGCGCTCGGCGCTGGTCCGTGACGAGGATGTGCTTGCCCGAGCGCTCGCTGCGGACCTCGGAAAGCCCGCGGCCGAGGCCATGCTCGCCGAGACCGGTGTCGTGGTGGCCGAGATCGACTACGTCTGCCGGCACCTCGCCGGATGGTTGCGTGGCGACAAGGTGCGTGTCGGGCTCACCGGCTGGCCGGGACGAGCATCGGTCGAGCGGTGCCCGCTCGGCGTCGTCCTCGTCGTCTCACCGTGGAACTATCCCGTCTACCTGGGCGTGATGCCGGTCGTCTCGGCTCTCGCCGCGGGCAGCTGCGCAGTGGTGAAGCCGTCCGAGCTCGCGCCCGCGACGGGTGCGGCTCTCGCCCGGCTCCTGCCCGCGGCGACGCCGGCCGTCGTCGTCGCCGAAGGTGGGCCGAGCGTCGTCCACGAGGCCCTGTCCGCCGGGGTCGACCACCTCTTCTTCACGGGTAGCACGGCTGTCGGCCGGATCGTCGCCGAGTCGGCAGGGCGACTGCTCGTGCCCGTGACCCTCGAGCTCGGGGGAAAATGCCCCGCGGTCGTCGACGCCACCGTCGACCTGCGCGCCGCGGCGCGCCGCATCGCCTGGGGGAAGTTCGCGAACGCCGGGCAGACCTGCGTCGCGCCGGACTACGTTCTCGTCCAGCAGGAGGTCGCCGACCGCTTCACCGACGAGGTGTGCGCCGCGGTCCGTGCCTTCTACGGCGAGGACCCCCGGCGAAGTGCCGACTACGGCCGCATCGTCGACGGGCGCCACCTCGGCCGGCTGCTCGAGATCCTCGAGGGGCACGCAGGGCGCGTCGTCCTCGGAGGTGGGTGCGACCCTGGCGACCGTTACCTCGCACCGACGGTCGTACGGGAGCCGGCGCTGTCTTCACGCCTCATGCGCGAGGAGATCTTCGGTCCGGTCCTGCCCGTCGTCGCCGTCGCCGACGTGCCGAGGGCTCTCGAGGTGGTCGGTGCACTGCCGGACCCGCTCGCGGTCTATGCCTTCACCCGGGACGCGGGCACCATCCGGGCGCTGCGCGACGGGACGAGGTCCGGCGGCTTCTTCGTCAACGTCGCGAAGAGCCAGCTCGGCATCGCCGGCCTCGCCTTCGGCGGCATAGGTCAGTCGGGGACGGGATCGTCGCGTGGTCGCCTCGGTGTCGAGGCGCTCACCCAGCACCGTTCGCTCTACGCGCGCCCGGCCTGGCCCGATCTCGCCGTCCACCACCCGCCCTATGGCATCCTGCGGACCTGGTTGCTTCGCAGGATGCTCCACATGCCGGGTCGAGCCCGGCACGAGGGTGCGCCTACGGGGCGAAGCTGAACGCCCCGGGGACCTTCGCCGTCGTGTCGAGAAGCAGCTCGACCCAGGTCTTGCCCGGCGCGAGGCCGACCGGCTGGCCGCTCGACGTCGTGAACGTCGTCGGTGCGCTCAGATCCTTGCGGTGCCAAGTCACCGCTATCGCACGACCGCCGCGAAAGACGTAGCCAGCGCCGGTGCCGGTGGTCTTGCTCTCGACGTCACCGGTGGACCCCGGGCTCTCGGGGTACGGGCCGTAGCTGTAGTGGACGATCTGGACGACGACGTTCGCCGCGGTGACCGGTTGGTTGGTCGCAGCGTCGACGTCCGGCACGCCCGCGTACGTGTGCAGCCACGTGCCCGACGACGCCTGCCACTTCCAGAGCACGTCGGTGCCCGCGGAGAAGTTGAGTGTGATCGAGCTCGCCGGCTTCGACCCGGCCGGGAGCGACGACGAGTACCGGAAGATCGGTTGCGGGGCAGTCGTCTGGGAGGGGAAGAGCTTCCACAAGGCGGAGCTGCTCGTGTACAGGTTGTCCGGCGGCACGCGGCTCGTGGTGCGGTAGCTGGCCTGCGAGTAGTTCGTCAACAGGT
>DAHXNN010000045.1 GCA_027365385.1 Acidimicrobiaceae bacterium
CCGTGGACCTCGCCGATTCGGGCCTGCGCGTCGTCTGCGACTGCGCGAACGGCGCGGCATCGACGGTGGCACCGCGCGTCCTCGAGAGTCTCGGCGTCGACGCGTATGTCGTCGCCGCGGAGCCCGACGGGACCAACATCAACGACGGGTGCGGTTCGACTCATGCGACAGCGCTTGCGGGTCTCGTCGTCGAGGCGCACGCAGACCTCGGGATATGCTTCGACGGCGACGCGGACCGCTTGATCGCGCTCGACTGCAACGGCGTGGTCGTCGATGGCGACCAGCTCCTTGCCCTGTTCGCCATCGACCTGGACGAGCGCGGTCAGCTCGACAACAGAGCGATGGTCGCGACGGTCATGAGCAACCTCGGCCTGCGACGCTCGCTCGGCGCACGCGGCATCGGTCTCGTCGAGACACCGATCGGGGACCGCCACGTGGCGGACGCGCTCGAGGAGCACCGTCTCGTGCTCGGAGGTGAGCAGTCCGGGCACATCGTGTTCCGCCGCGAAGCGACGACGGGCGACGGACTGCTCACGGCGTTGAAGCTCCTCGAGCTCGTGGCACGCCGTTCGACCCCCCTCGACGTCCTCGCTGCCGGTGCCATGTCACGGCTGCCGCAGGAGCTGCGGAACGTCCCGGTCGTCGAGCCCGAACGCCTCGGAGCGGCGGCAGCGGTGTGGGCCGAGGTGACCGCGGTCGAGGCTGATCTCGGCTCCTCCGGACGCGTGCTGCTGCGCGCGAGCGGGACGGAAGCGGCGGTCCGGGTGATGGTCGAGGCCGAGAGCCACGAGCGAGCGGCATCGGCGGTCGAGCAGCTCGTCGCGATCGTCGAGCGCGAGCTCGGCGGCAGCGCGGCAGCGCGGGGGGCCGGAGCTCCGGGCCGACCGCTGGGCCGGTCCGACAGGTGACGTTCACCGGGATCCGCCAGAGGCCCTAGCCTGTCGACCATGTGCGGGATCATCGGCGTCACGGGCGAGCAGGACGCGTGTTCCCTGCTCCTCGCCGGCCTCGAGCTCCTCGAGTACCGGGGCTATGACTCCGCCGGGATCGCAGCGACCGATCCCGCACGCGACGTCGGCACCAGCACGCTCTGGCGCGTCCGTGCCGCCGAGCACGCCGGTTCGATCGAGCGGCTACGCGCCCTCGTCGCCGACGCGCCGCAGCCGGTCGGGTCTGCGATCGCCCATACCCGATGGGCGACGCACGGGCCGCCGACTGTCGCCAACGCACATCCGCATCTCGACTGCACCCGACGCCTCGCGGTCGTGCACAACGGGATCATCGAGAACTACAGGGAGCTCGCCGCCGGGCTCGACGAGCGCGGTCACGAGCGCACATCGGTGACCGACACCGAGGTGCTGGTCCATCTCGTCGAGGAGCAGGTAGCCACCGGCGCCGGTCTCGCCGATGCGGTGGCCCGCTGCCTGCCCGCGCTGCGCGGCGACTTCGCCGTCGCGTTCGTCTACGCGGGCGAGCCCGACGTCGTCGTCGTGGCCCGCCGCACCTCGCCACTCATCGTCGGCGTGACGGACTCGGCGGGGATCGTCTGCTCGGACGTCGCGGCGGCGCTCGCGACGACGCGGAACCTGTTCGTGCTCGACGACGACCAGGTCGCCGAGGTCCGTCCCGGCACCGTCGTCGTCCGGGATCTCGCGGGCAGGCGCGTCGAGCCGGCACCGATGACGGTGTCCTGGAGCGTGCAGCGGGCGTTGAAGGGCGGCTACGCCGACTTCATGTCGAAGGAGATGCACGAGCAGCCGCGTGCGGTCGGCGACACGCTTCTCGGGCGGGTCCACGCCGACGGCTCCACGGAGATCGAGGAGCTGGTGATCGGCTGCGACGACCTGCGCCGGGTGCGCCGGGTGCTCTTCGTCGCGTGCGGAACGAGCTACCACGCGAGCCTCGTGGGGCGCCAGGCCGTCGAGCGATGGGCTCGGGTCGTCGCCGATGCCGAGGTCGCGAGCGAGATGCGCTACCGCGAGCCGGTCCTCGACGAGGAGACGCTCGTCGTCGCGGTCAGCCAGTCGGGTGAGACGGTCGACAGCCTCCACGCGATGCGCGAGGCGCGGCGGCGTGGTGCACGGGTGGTCGCCCTCACCAACGTCGTGGACTCCGTGATGGCGCGTGAGGCAGACGGCGTGCTCTACACGCGAGCGGGGCCGGAGATCGGGGTGGCGTCGACCAAGAGTCACCTCGCCCAGCTTGCCATGGTCGAGGCTTTCGCTCTGCACCTCGGACGGCTTGGCGCGCGGGTCGCTTGTGACGAGCTGGCTCGCGCGGCGCAGTCGCTGCTGTCGTTGCCGGCGGCCGTGGAGAGCGCGCTCGCGCGCTTCGACGAGTACGAGGCGGTCGGCCATCGCTTCGCGGATCGGGAGGACTTCTACTTCCTCGGCCGTCGTGCCGGACTGCCGGTCGCGCTCGAAGGTGCGCTGAAGCTGAAGGAGCTCGCGTACGTGCGTGCCGAAGCGTACCCGGCGGGCGAGATGAAGCACGGGCCGATCTCGTTGATCGAGCCGGGCGCGGTCGTCGTGGTGGTCGCGACGCGATCTCCGATGTGGGAGAAGGTCATGGCGAACGTCGAGGAGATGCGCGCGCGCGGTGCTGTCCTCGTCGCCGTCGCCGACGAGGGTGACGAGGAGACGGCGCGAATGGTCGACGCCGTGCTCGAGGTCCCGCACGTCACCGAGGTCTGCTCGCCGGTCGTCAACGTCGTGCCACTCCAGTGCCTCGCCTACACGATCGCTCGAGCGCGGGGCAACGACGTCGACCGACCGAGGAACCTCGCGAAGGTCGTCACCGTCGAGTGACCGTTGACGGGCGGCCCGCTCGCGGCGCGGCGCCGAGCCGGGCGGCTGGCTGAGCGTGATCGGCATCGGCATCGACATGGTCGATCTCGCTAGGTTCCGCAGCACCATCGCTCGCCGGCCGGCGATGGTGCTGCGCCTCTTCACCGAGGGCGAGAGGGCGGAGCTCTCGGAGCGTCACGACTCGGTACCAGGGCTCGCGGCCCGCTTCGCGGCCAAGGAGGCAGCTATGAAGGCACTCGGCGTCGGACTCGGTGCTATCGCGTTCCAGGAGCTCGAGGTGGTCGGCGGGCACGGCCGGCCGCCCAGGCTCGTCGCGACGGGGCGTGCGGCCGCGCGCGCGGACCGTCTCGGGGTCACTGCGTGGCACGTCTCGTTGACCCACACCGACGGCCTTGCTGCTGCCATGGTCGTGGCGACGTGAAGCCCGTCCTCACGCGGGCCGAGATGGCGGACGTCGATGCTGCGGCGGCACGCGTGGAGAGCTTCGAGGCGATCGTCGAGCGCGCGGGGACGGCGGTCGAGCGGACGGCACTCGCCATGCTCGGCGGCGCGTACGGCCGGCGCGTCGTGGTCGTCGCCGGCCGCGGGCACAACGGAGACGACGGACGCGTCGCGGCCCGCCGCCTCCGGCGACGTGGAGCGCACGTGCTCGAGATGTGCCCGGACGGCGGGAACCTGCCGGCCTGCGACCTCGTCGTCGACGCGGCGTTCGGCACCGGGTTCCGGGGCCACTACTCGGCACCGCCCGTCCCGCCGTTACCCACTGGGACTCGCGCGGGCCAGGCGCTCGTGCTCGCCGTCGACGTCCCCTCAGGTGTCGACGCCGACACCGGCGAGGCGTGCCCGGGAGCGGTGCGGGCCGACTGCTCCGTCACCTTCGGAGCCCACAAGCCGGGTCTCGTCCTCGGGGATGGGCCAGAGCATGCGGGCCGGGTCGTGCTCGACCACCTCGATCTTCCTGTCGAGGAGTCACAGACTCGCACCTGGATGGTCGAGGACGATGACGTCGCCCGGTCCTACGTCTCGCGCAAGCGCAACGGCCACAAATGGGACACGGCGCTCTACGTCGTCGCCGGCTCGCCCGGGATGCTCGGAGCGGCAGCTCTCGTCGCGACGGGAGCACAGCGGGCCGGTGCAGGCATGGTACGCCTCGGCTCGCCCGGTGTCGTCCCTGGGTCGGTCCCTGTGACCGAGGCGGTCGCGCGCCGCCTCCCGGAGAAGGACTGGGCTGTGCCGGTGCTCGACGACCTCGGCCGCGCCCGGGCACTCGTGCTCGGACCCGGTCTCGGGGCGACACCCGAGACGACGCAGGCCGTGCGCCGGCTGGTCGCCGAGGTCGCGGTACCAGTCGTGCTCGACGCCGACGGCCTGAACGCGCTCGGCACTCTCGACGAAGCCGCCCGCGTCCTCGCATCGCGGCGCGCGCCGATCGTGCTGACGCCCCACGACGGCGAGTACGCCCGCCTCGTGGGGAGCCAGCCCGGCCCCGACCGCCTCGGCGCGGCGCGTGACCTTGCTCGGCGCGCGCGAGCGGTGGTGCTGCTGAAGGGCGCTGCGACGATCGTCGCCACGCCGGAAGGTGACGCGATGATCGTCGTGGCGGGATCACGGCGGCTCTCGACCGCCGGGACCGGTGACGTCCTCGCCGGGATCGTCGGAGCGTTCCTAGCCTGCGGCATGGCGGCACCCGACGCTGCCGCTCTGGCCGCCCACGTCCACGGCCGGGCTGCGGCGCGTGGGCTCGTCCTCGGGCTCGTCGCAGGCGACCTCCCGCGACTCGTCGCCGAGGTCCTCTCCGATCTCGGCCCTGCCGACGCAGGATCGCCATGATCCGATCGCCTACGCTGCGCCCGGCGTGGGTCGAGGTGGACCTCGACGCGATCTGTGCGAACGCACGCCGGCTCGTTCGCCTCGTCGCCCCTGCCCGGCTCTGCGCTGTCGTCAAGGCCGACGCGTACGGCCACGGCGCACCTCAGGTGGCACGCGCGGCGCTGCGCGGCGGGGCTTCCCTCGTCGCAGTCGCACTCGTGGAGGAGGGCGTCGCGTTGCGTGAGTCAGGTTGCACGAGCGAGGTGCTGCTGCTCTCGGAGCCGACCCCCCGGGCGATGGGCGAGGCTGTGGCCCAGGAGCTGACACCTACCCTTTATCGGCCGGAGGGTGTGGTCGCCGCCCGCTCTGCCGCGTCCGCCGCCGGTCGGCTAGTCGACGTCCAGCTAAAGGTGGATACAGGAATGCATCGCGTCGGGGCGGACCCCGACGCGCTCCTCGCCCTCGCCCAGGCGGTCGACGACGCCCCAGAGCTCGTCGGCGCGGGCCTGTGGACGCACCTGGCGGTGGCGGAGGAGCCCGATGATCCCTTCACTGCTGAGCAGCTCCGGCGGCTCCGCCGTGCCCAGCGGACACTCGCGGCTGCGCGAATCCCGACCGGCGTGCTCCACGCGGCGAACTCCGCTGGCGCGATCGCGCATCGCGCGGCGCGGCTCGACCTCGTCCGCTGCGGGATCGCACTCTACGGCCACCTGCCGTCGCCGGCCCTCGGCGCCGTGCTGGAACGCGAGCTCGGCGAAGGCGAGGCGCTCGAGCCAGCGCTGACGTGGAAGGCGCAGATCCATATCGTCCGGTGGCTCGAGGCGGGTGAGCGGGTGAGCTACGGGCGCACCTACGAGCTCGAGCGCCCTTCCTTCGTCGGCGTGGTGCCCGTCGGCTATCACGACGGCGTGCCGAGAGCGTTCGGCCGCGCGGGGGGCGAGGTGCTCGTGAAAGGGCGCCGGCGGCGGATCGCGGGGATGGTGACGATGGACCAGGTCGTCGTCGATCTCGGCGACGACGACTCGGTGCGACCGGGCGACGAGGCCGTCCTCATCGGTCGCCAGGGAGCCGAGCAGATCACGGTGCAGGAGTGGGCGGACAGGCTCGGCACGATCTGCCACGAGGTGCTCTGCGGCATCGGGCCCCGGGTGCCTCGCCGCTATCTCGGCCAGGGTCCCGCTGGCCCTGCGGGAGACGACCCTCCCGCAGGATCTTCCTGGACCTCCCTGGGCCCGCCCGTCGCGTCGCGGCGGTAGCATCGGCACGTGCCGGCGCTCGTCGACCTCGAGCTAGCTGCTCGTGCGTGCGTCGCCTGCCCCTTGTCGACGAGCAGGACCACTGTGGTGTTCGGTGCTGGCGACCCCTCGGCCCGGCTCATGCTCGTCGGCGAGGCCCCGGGTCGCGAGGAGGACCTGACCGGTCAGCCGTTCGTCGGCAGGTCGGGAGCGCTCATCGACCGTCTTGTCGCCGAGGAGATCGGCTTGCGGCGCGATGAGTGCTATATCGCGAACGTGGTGAAGTGCCGTCCCCCGGCCAACCGGGACCCGACGCCGAGCGAGGTCGGCGCGTGCGGTCACTACCTCGAGGAGCAGGTCCGCCTCGTCGCTCCCGATGTCGTCGTCACGCTGGGCAACTTCGCGACGCGGGCGTTGCTCGGTACGGCCGAGGGGGTCACGAAGCTCCGTGGCCACGCCTACCGCTTCGCTGGCGCGATGCTCGTCCCGACGTTCCATCCGGCTGCGGCGCTCCGCGGCGGGGGCGTCGTCGTCGCACAGGTGCGTGCCGACCTCGTGCGGGCCAAGCGGCTTCTCGCCGGCCCGTCAGGTGGCGCCGCCGAGAGCCGTGGCTGAGCCCGGCGATCGCCCCGAGCGGGTCGTCGTCGTCACGAGGTCGTCTCGAGCGACGAGATCGCTCGGAGCGATCCTTGCCGGCCTCGTCGAGCCCGGGGACGTGCTGCTGCTCTCCGGTGGCCTCGGCGCGGGGAAGACGACGCTGACCAAGGGGCTCGTGGCGGCTCTCGGCGCCGTTGGCGAGGTGACGAGCCCGACCTTCACATTGCTGCGGACCTACGCGACGGAGCCGGTGGTCGCACACGTCGACTGCTGGCGCCTCGAGCAGCTGGGCGAGATCGGCGATCTCGGTCTCGACGAGCTGCTCGACGACGGTGCCGTCGCTGTCGTCGAGTGGGGCGAAGCGGCCGAGCAGCTCCTCGGCGAGGACGCGCTCCACGTAGTGATAGACGTGGCGAAAGACGTCGGAGACGTGCACGGTGACGTGCAGGGCGACGACGCGGCGCGGGACGTCCGCGTCGTGACCGTGACGGCGGGGGGCCCGTCGTGGGTGGCCCGGCTCGCTTGCCTGGTCGACCGAGCTCTCGCAGAAGGGCTCGACGCGAGGTGATCGTGCTCGCCATCGAAAGCGCGACGATCGAGGTAGGTGTCGCTCTCGCGGGTCCAGGCGGACTGCTCGCCGCGCTCGTCGCGCGCCCTGGCCGCCGTCACGTCGAGACGCTCCACCCGGCCATCGTGGCGGTCTGCTCGGCAGCATCGACGCCGCTCGCCAGCGTGGGAGCGGTCTGCGTCGACGTCGGGCCGGGACTGTTCACCGGGATCCGTGTCGGAGTCGCCGCGGCGAAGGGCGTCGCCTTCGGTCTCGGCGTTCCCGTCGTCACCTGTACCAGCCTCGAGGTCCTCGCCGAAGCCGCGCAGGACGTCGCGCTGACCGTCGTGCCGGTCGTCGACATGCGCAGGGGGGAGGTGGCATGGGCAGCGCCGGGCCGGGACATGCGGCTCGGCTCGACGGCGGACCTCGCAGCGGACCTCGCCGGCCTCGAAGGAGAGGCGATGCTCGTCGGTGACGGGGCGCTGCGCTATGGCGTGGCCATCGTGGAAGCGACCGTCGCACTCGGTGGCGCCGCGCCTCGCATCTCCAGCGAGGATCTCGGAGCCCCCGGCGTCGCGGCGCTCGCTCGCCTCGGCATCCGCCGGCTCGCCGCAGGGGCGACGACCGATGCCGCACGCGCCGAGCCGTGCTATCTGCGGCCACCCGATGCCCGGGCAAACTGGGTGTCGCGTCCGGCGCCGGTCGTTGACGTGGGAGCTCGGGCCGACCCGACCGCCGTGCCATGGTGATGAGCCTGCGGCGCGCCCGCTCCCGGCTTTGGGCAGGCGTGCCCGAGCCCCGCGACGATGCGGCGCTCGAGGTTGTCGCCATGCGTCGCCGCCACGTCCGCCACGTCGTCGCAATCGAGGAGCGCATCTTTCCCCGGCCATGGTCGTCCGCCCTCTACCTGAGCGAGATCTCGTCCCCGGCGACGCGGGTGTACGTGGTCGGTCTCGTCGACGGCGCAGTGGTGGGCTACTCGGGAGCGATGCTCGTCGCGGGCGAAGGGCACGTCACGACGGTCGGGGTCGCTCCCGAGTGGCACCGCCGCGGCGTCGGGATGCGACTGTTCTACCGTCTCGTGACCGAGCTGCGCGACAGGGGCTGCCACGCGCTCACCCTCGAGGTGCGGATGTCGAACCGGGGAGCCCAGCAGCTCTACGCGCTCTTCGGCTTCGTCCCGGTCGGTGTGCGCAAGGACTACTATCCCGAGGTCAACGAGGACGGTCTCGTCATGTGGGCGTACGACGTCGACGCGGAAGCCTATGTGGCGCGCCTCGAAGGTCTCGCGGCCCGGATCGGCGCCAGTGCCACGCGGGACGTCCGGCCGTGACCGGAGGCGACGGGCTCGTGCTCGCGATCGAGACGTCGTGCGACGAGACCGCAGCGGCCGTCGTCGAGGGTGGTCGTACGATCCTCTCCTCGGTGGTCTCCAGCCAAGTTGGCCTGCACGAGCGGTTTGGCGGGGTCGTGCCGGAGATAGCGGGACGAGCGCACGTCGAGCAGATCGTCCCTGTCGTCGGCCGGGCGCTCGCCGACGCGGGCTTCGACCCCACGGGTCGCCCCTTGCCGGCAACGGGCCGGGAGGGCAGGGTCGGTGCTGTGGCGGCGACGACGGGGCCGGGCCTCGTCGGTGCGCTGCTCGTCGGCGTCTCCTTCGCGAAGGCGCTCGCCCTCGCGTGGGACGTCCCGTTCGTCGGCGTGAACCATCTGGAAGGCCATCTGTACGCTTCGCTGCTCGAGGAGCCTGGGATGGCGCTTCCCGTCGTCGTCCTTCTCGTGTCGGGTGGCCACAGCTTGCTCGTCGTGATGCACGGCCCCCGCTACTACGAGGTCCTCGGCGAGACCGTGGACGATGCGGCGGGCGAGGCATTCGACAAGGTGGCGCGCTTTCTCGACCTCGGCTACCCGGGGGGCCCTGCCGTGGAGCACGCGGCGAGCGGTGGCGACTCGCAAGCCGTCCCACTGCCTCGGCCGATGCTCGCCGAGGGTCTCGACATGTCCTTCAGCGGGTTGAAGACCGCCGTCGTGCAGTTCGTCACCCGCCATCCCGACGTGCGGACACCGGACGTTGCCGCCGCGTTCCAGGAGGCCGTCGTCGACGTCCTCGTCCACAAGACTCTGGCGGCTGCACGTGCCGTCGGGGCGCGTGGGGTCTGCCTCGCGGGTGGTGTGGCAGCGAACGGCCGGCTGCGGGAGCGTACGGTCGAAGCGTGCGAGGCTGAGGGTCTTCCGGTCTTCCTCCCGAGCCGTGCGATGTGCACGGACAACGCGGCCATGATCGCCGCGGCGGGTCATGTGCGGCTCGCATCGGACGGGTCCACGTCGATCGGCGCAGGCGCCGAGCCGAGCGCGCGCTTCCCGGTGTCTCCGCCCTGAGCCGCCATCTCCAGCCGCCCATCGGAAGGCGCCGGCGACACCCGCTCGCGCGGGCACGCGCCTACCTTTGCGTCCCGTGACACCACGACACGGCAGTACCGGGCTACCCCGCCGACCTCTACCCAGCCGCCGGAGTTTCGGTGCGAGGCACAGCGTCTACGTGGCGCACCGCGGGAGGGGCGTGCTGCGTACCGTCGCGGTCGCCGCGCTCGTCGTCGCGGTCCTCGCCGCCGTCTTCACCGCGGTGCAGCTCCTGCGCCCGAAGCCAGCTCTCGCCGTGCAGGTCATCGCCCCGAGCGTGGTGCGCGTGCCCTCGGGAGGGTGGACTCTTCCCTTCCCGCCTCAGGCGGAGACGACCGTCGCCCTCTCGGGCGTCGGGACGATCGCGTCCGCCGGCGGCAACAGCGAGACTCCCATCGCGTCGGTGACCAAGCTCATGTCCGTCCTCGTCGTCCTCGCCGACCATCCCCTCTCGATCGGGGAGCAGGGACCTTTGATCCCGGTGACGGCAGCGGATGTCGCGAGCTATCTGCGCGAGAAGGCATCGCTCGACTCGGTCGTCCGAGTGAGCGCCGGCGAGCATATGAGCGAGCTCGAGGCTATCGAGGCTGTCCTCGTCCCGTCCGCGGACAACATCGTACGCATGCTGGCGACATGGGACGCCGGCTCGAAGGCGGCGTTCGTCGCCAAGATGAACGCGCAAGCACGACGGCTGGGCCTCGCGCACACCCGCTACAGCGGCCCGAGCGGTGTCGATCCGGGCTCGGCGTCGACTGCATCAGACCAGACAAGGCTCGCCGAGATAGCGCTCCGCAATCCCGTGATCGCCAGCATCGTCTCGATGCCACAGGTCGTCCTGCCGGTCGCTGGTCTGCAGTACAACGTCGACGGCGACCTCGGCCATGACGGCATCGTCGGGGTGAAGACCGGCTGGGTCCCCCAAGGTGGGGCGTCGTTCGTCTTCGCCGCCCGGCACCTCGTCGCCGGGCGGCGCGAGATGCTCTTCGGTGCCGTCGTCGGAGTGAGCAACGGCTCCCCGTTGCCGACCGCGCTCACGGACGCCGAGCATCTCGTGCGCGCGGCCGACGCCGGGTTGTCGGATCGGACGGTCGTTCCTGCAGGCGAGATCGCAGCGTCTCTCGACGCCGGCTACGCAGCCCGTGTTCCTCTCGTCGCGGCGCGCTCGGTCGAGATGGTCGTGTGGCCGGGCGCGCGGCTCTCCCAGTCGGTAGCGGTCAGCCCGCGCCTTGTTGCCCCGGTCCGGGCCGGCGATCGCGTCGGCGTGCTCACGGTCCGGCTCGGTAGCGAGACGAGGAGCGTCCCGCTCGTCGCTCGTGGCTCGCTCGGGTCAGCATCGCTCGGATGGCGGCTGACGCAACTTTGACTCCGTCTGCCGTTCGGCCCGTTGCTCGTAGCGGCGACTGACGCCGACACCCCTTCGCTCCCCTGCCTTCCAGCCTCCCTCTTCCAGCCTCCCTTCCTTTCCCTGCAATGCACCGTTGACAGTCCTTCGAGGGCGCGTTGCCGTGCGGATGCAAAGCGGTTTGCGGGTCATGGAGCTCCTGGGCGTGTCTGCGCCACCGCTGCTGTGCAGGTCGAGCGCCGCTCTGTCGGGCGGGCGGGACACCGGGAGCAGGGAGTGGGCATGGGTCGAGCCGACGTCGTCAGGCAGGGCGACGCACGCCGGGTCCGGATCTATGACATAGCGAGCCACGCCGGCGTGTCGCCGACGACCGTGTCCGCGATGCTCACCGGCAAACGGCCCGTCTCCGCCGCGACGCGCGCGCGGATCGAGCAGTCGATCGCCGCTCTCGGCTACCGGGCGAACGCGAGCGCGAGGGCGCTCGCGCACGGTCGGACCGACTCCATAGCGCTCCTCATCCCGCCTGCCGGGAGCTCGCTGTCAGCGTTCGAGGTGGACTTCATCGCCCGTGTGGTCCAGGCGGCGAGGGCGAGCGACTACGACGTGCTCGTCTCGACCTCGCTCGAGGAGGAGAAGGTCTTCGCACGGCTCGTCGAGGAGGAGCGCGTCGACGGGATCATCTTGCTGGAGGTGTGCCTCGAGGATCATCGCGTCGAGCGGCTCGCGGCTGCGGGTCTCCCGTTCGTCGCCGTCGGCCGGACCGCTGACCCGAGCGCGATCACCTGGGTCGACATCGACTTCTCCTCCCTCGTGCGAGCGTTCGTCCGGCACCTGTCCGACCTGCGACACGAGGATCTCGTGATGTTCAACAGCTCGCGAGCGTCGTACGACCGGGGCTACGGACCCGCGCACCGGGCGCAAAGCGGTTTCCTCGACGCGTGCGCGGAGTTCGGTGTGCGGGGCCGGGTCGTCTATTGCGAGTCCAACCCCGAAGCGGGGTTCCGCGCGACCGCCGAGATCCTCGCGGACGATCCGTCCTTCACGGGTCTCGTCGTCGTGAACGACTACGCGATCGGCGGCATCTACCAGGCGCTCACACTCGCCGGCCGCCGGATACCGCACGACACCTCGATCCTGTCGCTCGCAGACGCGAGGTGGGCGGAGGCTCTGTCGCCGCGGCTTACGGCGGCGCAGCACCCCGTCGCGGAGATGGCAGTCGAGGCGGTCCGGCTCCTCACCGAGCGCCTTGCCGATCCCGCGCTTCCCCCGGAGGGACACCTCATCCTTCCGGCGATCACGCTCCGCGAGTCGACCGCGGCTGCACCCGTCGTGCCGCCCCCCGGCCACGTGCTCGCCACCTACGCGCCGACACGGGGTCCGGCCGTTTCCGCGGCGTTCGTCTCGTCGGTGCCGGTGTCCGCGCCGGCGACGGTCGGCTCAGTGCCGTCACGCCCGGCGCGGTCGGGGCGCGCCCGTGTGGGACGTGGGGGGGAGGGCGCGTGGTGACCCTCGACGGTCTTCGACTGCTCAGTGAGGGTTACTTCTACACTCCCGTGCCCGAGCTCGTGCCGATCCAGCCCCGTGTCGTCGAGCACCTCGCCTCGGCTGCACTTGCCGAGGTCCTCGACGACGTCGTCGTGCTTGACGCCATGACGGTCGTTGGGAGCGTCGTGCGCTTGACGCTCCGGCTCGCAGGTTCTCCTGCGGCCCTGCGCTGCACTCTGGCCCGCGCCGGCGGGGCGGCGCGCCCCAACGCGCTCGCGCGTCCATTGGC
>DAHXNN010000068.1 GCA_027365385.1 Acidimicrobiaceae bacterium
TGCGCTCCCTCACCTCCGCGCTGCGAGAGCTCGTCGAGCCGCACGTGTTCTTCGAGGCGCTCGGCATCCGCTACACCGGGCCGATCGACGGTCACGACGTCGGCCTCGTCGAGCAGGCGCTCGAGCGTGCAGCGGCGTTCCCCGGACCGATCGTGCTCCACGTGCTCACCCGCAAGGGCAAGGGCTACGGCCCGGCGGAGGCCGACGAGGTCCAGTGCCTGCACGACATGAAGGCCTCGTCCGCCGTCGCTGCCCCCGGGAGCCTGCGTGACGCGGGAGCGCTCGCCGTCGGGCCCCGGTCGCTCGACGCGAGCTACACCGAGGCGTTCGCGAAGGCACTGCTCGCCGAGGCGGAGAAGGACGAGAGGCTCGTCGCGATCACCGCGGCGATGCCCGGACCGACGGGCCTTCTCGGCCTCGAGGCCCGCTCCCCCGAGCGCGTCGTCGACGTCGGCATCGCGGAGGCGCACGCGATGACCGCGGCGGCGGGCATGGCGATGGCCGGGCTGCACCCGGTCGTCGCGATCTACTCGACGTTCCTCTCCCGCTGCTTCGACCAGCAGCACCTCGACGTCGGCCTGCACGGTGCCCCGGTCGTGATCTGCGCGGACCGGGCGGGGATCACCGGCGACGACGGCCCGAGCCACCACGGCCTTGTCGACATGGTGCTCGGCCTCACGGTGCCCGGCCTCGCGGTCTTCGCCCCGTCCGAGCCCGCCGAGATCGCCCCGATGCTCGGCGCTGCGCTCGAGCTGCGTGCCCCGGCGCTCATCCGCTACCCGAAGACCCCGTGCCACGAGCGCCTCGGCCCCCCGGGCGAAGGGCTTCGTGCGCGCACGCTGCGCGAGGGTGCCGGCGAGGTCGTGCTCGTCGGGATCGGCAAGATGGCGGCCCGGGCGCAGAAGGCCGCGGAGCTGCTCGCACGAGACGGGATCGACGCGACGGTGATCGACCCACGCGTCGTGCGTCCCGTGCCCGACGAGCTCGTCGAGGCCTGCGTCGGCGCACGCCTCGTACTAAGCGTCGAGGACGGCCTCGTCCACGGCGGTGCGGGGCAGTTCCTCACCGCGGCGATCGGAGCCGCTGCAGCGGAGCGTGGCCTCGAGGGTCCCACATGCGTCCACCTCGGCGTGCCGACGACCTACATCGCCCACGCGAAGCCCGACGTCATCCTCGCCCGGCTCGGTCTCGACCCCGGCGGCATCGCCGAGGCGACCCGCCAGGGCTTCACGCGCGTCGAGCGTTTCCGGCCTCGCACGGCGCCTGTCGGGACGGCGCCTGTCGGGACGGCGCCTGTCGCGGCGGCCGGGAACGGGGCCCGGGTGAACGGGGCGGCGGGGAAGGTCGAGCGAGCGGGAGGCCGGCCCTAGCGGGTCGGTGCCGTCCCGCCGGTGCGTGCGCGCTCGGAAGAGAGGATCTGCGCCGTGGCCAGCCGCGCCGGACTGCGGACGGGGGAGCGGTCGTCTATCGCGCACGTCACCTCGTCCGGCTCGGCACACCGCTCGCACTCGAGCTCGAGAGTCGTGTGCACGATGCCGAACGGCTCGCCGATGCACGCCTTCACGTCGTCTCCGACTGCATTCGCCTGCTCGAGGGATGGATGGCCTTCGAGGACGACGTGAGCGGAGAGGGCACGGACCTCGCTCGAGAGGCTCCAGCAGTGGAGGTCGTGCACCTCGGTGACGCCCGGCACCGAGCTCATAGCCGTCCTCAGCTCGTCGATGTCGACGTCGCCGGGAGACGCCTCGAGCAAGATGTCGAGACCCTCGCGTCCGACCGTCCAGCCGCGCAATGCCACCAGGAGGGCGATCGCGAGCGAGAGGGCCGGATCGAGCACGGCGAAGCGGCCTGTCACGAAGACGACGACACCGACCACGACGACCCCCACAGAGGTGAGAGCGTCACTCGCGAGGTGGACGGCGCCAGCACGTAGGTTGAGGTCGTGCGAGCCGTCGGCGAGAAGGAGCGCGCCGGCGCCGTTGGCGACGGCTGCCGCTCCGGCGACCGCGGCGACGAGGCCCCCGTCGATGTGGCCGGGGTGACCGATCCTGCCCGCGGCATCTGCGACGACGAGGACCGCGACGACGAGGACGAGAGCGACGTTCGCGAGGGCGCTCACGATCGTCGCCCGGTGGTAGCCGTAGGAGCGGAGGTCGGTCGGGGAGCGACGTGCGAGACGCACGGCCGCCAAGCTGAGGGCAAGCCCACCGACGTCTGCCACGTCGTGGCCCGCGTCGGCGAACAGGGCGCTCGAGTGGGCGACGATACCCCCGACCACCTCGCCGGTAGCGATGACGAGGTTGACCGCGAGAGCCGCGCCTACTCGCCGGGCTCGCGTCGTCGCCGAGCCCTCGTGGCCGTGGCCGAGCTGCATCGGCAACCGCTCCCTGCCGCCGGTCTGCCCTGGGCGGCTACCTCGAGACGCACGCCGCGCCCGAATGGTCACCTGTCCAGCGTACCGGCGCGGGGTGCTTCCCCGCTCCGGGGCCCGGGGCCTGGAGCCCGAGGTGACGCCTTCCGCCTCAGGCTTGCCGGGCCCGGACCGCGTCGAGGTGCGCGGACTCGCGGGCGACCTCGCTCCGCACGATCGCGATGTCCTCGCGATGGGTGATCCCGATGCAGCGATTGGCCGTCTCGACCACGTGGACCTCGTCCCGTCCACTGCGTACGAGCCTGCCGACGACGTCGGGCAGGAGCAGCTCGGGACGTTCCGCGGTGTCGGGGTCGAACGTTGCGACCGCCTCGTCCAGCTCGTCGAAGAGCCGGGTGTGGAAGCCCCACAGGTTCATCGACACGAGCTCGTGCCCCGACAGCAGGACCTGCGTGCGAGAGCGTCCGCCACCGACTCGCGCTCTCGGTGCCGCGTCGGCGAGTGGCACCGCGTCGAACGTCCCGTCGTCGTGCAGGTGGACCTTGTGCTCTGCGATCCGCTCGAGCCGGTGGTCGCTGCCCACCGCGCATAGACCACGCGTGACCGTCGCCCCTGACAGCACCGTCCGAGCGAGCTGGTACGCCACGAGCAGGTGGCGATCGGCAGAGCGGCGTTCGTCGAGCGTCTCGCCGGATGCTCCGTCGGGCGCGTCGAGGTGCTCGACGATGAGCCTGAGCGCTGCCTCGCCGTAGAGATCGTCGGCGTTAGCCACTCCGAAGGGACCGTCGACGAGAGATCGCGTGCAGAGCACGGCCTGTGCGGTGCCGGGTACGGGCGGCTGCCGGGCATACCTCACGTCGAGGTGCGCGGGCCAGCGCCGACGGACGTGCGCGGCGACCTCGTCTTCGATCTCCTGGCGCACCACCACGACGACGCCCGTGAAGCCGCAGGCCACCGCCGCTAGCGCCGTATAGTCCATGATGGATTCGCCGTTCGGGCCGACAGGGGCAAGCTGCTTGAGCCCCCCGAAGCGCCGGCCATGTCCCGCGGCGAGGATCACGAGCTGCACGACGGGCATCCTAGGTGCTCTCGTCGTGCCGGAGACTCGAATGGTGTCCTATGCGCGTTAGCAGATTGTTAGGCAGGCAACGGGTGCGAGATGCAGGGCCTGGCACCGCGTCTCCCGGGACGAATGAGGATATGTCGAGGGCAGGACAGGACAGCTCGGGCTGGGACGAGCCGGCACTCGCTCCGACTCCTCCCGTGGCATACGTGACGGCGAGCGGCATGACCGGGGGAGCATCTGGTCTCTCGTCAGCTCCGGAGGAGGTCGGAGACGGTCAGGTGGGTACGGGGGCTGCGCTCGCCGTCGACGTATCCGACGCGTCGGATTCGGACGCGTCGGATACGCCCGTGCCCGCGCTCGCGCTAGGCGAGGACGAGATCGAGCAGCGGAGGTCGGCGCTCGAGAGTCTTGTCGAGATGATGCGCCCGGCTGTCCAGATGGACGGAGGCGACCTCGCTGTCGTATTCGTCGACTACGAGAACGGGATCGTCGAGGTCCAGCTCCAAGGCGCATGCGGTTCGTGCGCCATATCGTCGAGCACGCTCAAAGGTGGCGTCGAGCGGCTCTTGAAGGAGCGGCTCGACTGGGTACGCGAGGTTCGTGGCGACGTCGACGACTCCGTCGATCCCTTCGAGAGCGCCGCAATGGGTCGTGGGGCCTACGTGCCTCGCTACTACTGAGGCGCCGCTACTGACGAGGACGCAGTGGTCGCTCAGCTGGCGCGGACTCTCGCATGAGCTGGCGGAGCGTGCGGTAGCCGACGAGGTGCGCACCGGAGGCAGCGAGCGCCCTGGAGAGTATCCCGCGCTCGGACAGGGCCAGCTGCTCGCCGACGCGCTCCTCCCAGTCCGGCGCCGCCGCCCGTAGCTCGGGTGTGTCGATCGCTGGGTGCGTGTGGATCTCGGTCACACCGCTCGGTAGGAGGAGCAGCGCGTCGAGCAGTGACGACGGGCCAGCTGCGAGCGCGGCGAGGGTCACGACCCGGTCCGGCACCACGATGCCGCGCTCGGCAGCGAGCGTCCGGAAGGGGAAACCGACACGCGGCTCCTCCTCCGCGCCGGGCAGGCGTACGGGGAGGCAGAGCTCCTCTGCGAGCTCGACGTAGACGTCGAAGAACTCCGGCTTCAGCTCGACTCCGCCGAGATGGACGTCGAGGTGGCTGATGTCGAAGCCCCAATAGATCGCCCGCTCGACCTGGGCGCGCCATTCGCGGCGCACCTCGTCGAGGTCTGCGTGCTCCCAGACGTCCTCGACCGTGCGGGGGAAGCCGCCGTCTCCGTCCAGGAGGGAGGGTGCCTGGGTGATCGGTCCCCAGCGGTAGAGATCGAGCTCGGCATTGAGTGTGAGGTGCGCTCCGACATCCTCACCGCGGTAGGCCTCTGCCGCGCCACGCGACCACGGGGCGGGCACCATGAGCGACGCGGACGTGGCTGAGCCCGTGCGCAGTGCTTCGTAGACGGCGACGTTCGACGCGTGGGAGAAGCCGAGCTCGTCGCAGCAGACCACGAGCACCTTGGCATCGCGTCCGAAGCCGAGCCGCTCGGAGAGCGTCACCTCTCGTGCCACCGCCGCCGTCAGCCGCCGAGCCGGGCCTGGAGCGCTGCGTCCTTGGCGCGTACCTCAGCGGCGAGGCGCTGCTGGAAAGCGACGATGGCGGCCGAGATCGCTGGGTCGCCGACGCCGAGGATGCGTACGGCGAGCAGCCCGGCGTTGCGCGCGCCGTCGACGGCGACCGTCGCGACCGGGATGCCGCGTGGCATCTGCACGATCGAGAGGAGAGAGTCGAGGCCGTCGAGGACCTTCAACGAGATCGGGACACCGATCACGGGAAGAGGCGTGACAGCTGCAAGGACGCCCGGAAGGTGGGCGGCGCCACCTGCGCCGGCGACGATGACCTGCAAGCCGCGCCCGCGCGCCTCGCGGGCAAAGGCGACGGCGTCGTCCGGAGTCCGATGTGCGGACAGCACCCTCATCTCCCAGGCCACCCCGAACTCGTCGAGGGCGTCGGCCGTCGCTCGCATGACCCCCTCGTCGGAATCGCTCCCCATGACGATGCCGACGCTCATCTCTGCCTCCTGCTTCTCGATGTCGGATGGAACCGGGACGAGCCGGCTGGTGCGGTGCCGGAGCCCATCGGGACGATCACCTTGCCGAGCTGTCCGAGGCCGAGTCCGACGGCGATGCCTCCGACGACGTCGGAGGCATGGTGCATACCGACGTAGACCCTGCTCGCGGCCACTATCGCGGCTGCCGTGAAGTACGCCGGCGCGAGCGGGTCGCCGTCCGAGAGCAGCGTCGCTCCGCAGAACGCGGCAGTGGCATGGCCGGACGGGAAGCTCGAGGAGAGCGGCTGGCGGACGGGGAGCGGGTGGTCTGGCTGCTCCTCGGGCCTTCCCCGGCTGAAAAGGGACTTGAGCAGCACGTTGACGAGGACGGACTCGATACCTGTCGCCGAGACAGCTCGGAGAGCCGCCCGCTCGTTCGCCTTGCCACCGCGCAGAGCCCGAAGCATGGCGAACACCACCCAGATGAGGCCGAAGTCGCCAAGTGCCGACGCGGTGTAAAAGACACGGTCGGCCCAGCTGCGGCCGCGCAGCGGAACGACGAGCGACTCGACGCGGTCGTCGAAGGAGTGGACCAGGCGGTGGAGCATCGTCGTCGAAGGCTAATCGGCCGCGGCGCCGGCTCCGACCGCGGCGCGTGCGGGTGCGTCCGCACCGGCGCGGGCCTCGTCCGGATTCCCACCGAACGCGGGGCAGTACCGCTGGAATGAGCAGCTCTTGCACAGCGGCGAGGGGCTCGGTCGGAAGTCGTCGCGCTCGCAGGAGCGCTCG
>DAHXNN010000033.1 GCA_027365385.1 Acidimicrobiaceae bacterium
TCCGAGCCGGCGTGAGTAGCGCACGACCGAGATGACGAGCACGAGGGACAACGCGACGAAGGCTGCGAAGCCCGCGTCGAAGGCCATCTGCGTCTAGCTCCCCGCAGGGCCGGGTGGCCCGCCGACCACGGGGCTGCCGGCGGATCCGGACGAGTCGAACGTGACGCCTGACCGGAGGCGCACGAGCCCCTCCTGCACGACGCTCACGACGTGGTTGCCCGCCGTGTCGTAGAGGACGCCCTGGGCGAGCCCACGTGCCCCCGAGGCGACGGGGCTGCGGTGGTCGTAGAGAAGCCAGTCGTCGGCGCGCAGTGGTCGGTGGAACCACATGCAGTGGTCGAGGCTCGCCCCGGCGACGCCGGGATGGCCGGGCGAGATCCCGTGGCGCTGGAGGATCGAGTCGACGAGCGTGAGATCCGATGCGAAGGCGACGACCGCTGCATGGACGATCGGGTCGTCGCCGAGCGGGCCGCCGGCACGGAGCCAGAGCAGTTCGCGGTCGTGCAGCTCACCGTTGCGGTGCCACGGCAGCTCGGTGACGAAGCGAACCTCGAGGCCGTGTGGCTCCGGGTAGCCGCGAGGCGTGACACCCGAGTCGCTCACGGGTCGTCCGGGCGGGTCGATGAGCTCGGGCCGCGGTGCCGCGGGTGCGATGTCCTGGTGGACGAGGCCCGCCTCCTCGAGATGGAAGGAGCATTGGAGGTTGAAGATCGCCTCGCCGCGCTGGACGGCGACGACCCGGCGTGTCGTGAAGGAGCGACCGTCCCGGATCCGGTCGACCTCGTAGACGATTGGCCGATGGGGATCGCCGGGCCGGAGGAAGTACGAGTGGAGCGAGTGGACCCGCCCCCGGTCGACTGTCCTGCCGGCTGCGACGAGTGCCTGGGCTGCGACCTGCCCACCGAAGACGCGGAGCCGACCCTCGTCGATGCTCATGCCTCGGAAGATGTCGAGCTCGATCGTCTCGAGGTCGAGCAGGCGGAGCAGCTCGTCCGCCGGTGCACCCATCGGGCACACGGTACACTTCGCCCCGATGTCGCCGGGCACCTCCTCGCGGCTCGAGCGCGCACGCGAGTTCCGCCACACGCCCGCCTTCGCGAAGCTCTGGCGCTACGCAGCCGTCTCGGTCATCTCGACCGTCCTCACCGAGGTCCTGCTCTATCTTTTCTTCCGCGTCGCGAAGGTCGGCTCGGCCGCAGAGAGCAACGCGCTCGCCGCCGGCATCGCGACCGTGCCGTCGTACTACTTGAACAGGACCTGGGCCTGGGGCAAGACGGGTAAGTCGCATGTCATGCGCGAAGTGGTGCCGTTCTGGACGATCGCTGCCGTGAGCCTCGTGCTCTCGACGATCGCCGTGGGGGCCGCGGACAGCGCCGCGAAGGCTCACCTGCACTCACATTCCCTCGAGACGCTCGTCGTGCTCGGTGCGAACATCGGCACCTACGGCGTGATCTGGGTCGCCAAGTTCGTGCTGTTCAACAAGGTGCTGTTCGTCCCGGATCCGGCAGCGGTGACCGGGCCGGGGGCCGACTGAGCCGTCGCCCGCCGCCCGCCGCCCGCCGTCGCCCGTCGCCCGCCGCCGCCCCGCCCGCCGGGTGGC
Organism: Acidimicrobiaceae bacterium; assembly: GCA_027365385.1. GTDB lineage: Bacteria > Actinomycetota > Acidimicrobiia > Acidimicrobiales > Bog-793 > JAJZCK01. The sequence goes on from DAHXNN010000033.1 coordinate 1,601, forward strand.
GACGTGCCGCCGATGATCGGCTGCTCCCATGCCGAGTGCTGCCGCGCCGGAGCCTGCACCGGCCAGCGCGAGGAGCAGCGCAGGTGCGTCCCCGAGGTCGTCGTAGGGGGTCATAGCGGTGTGCAGTGCCACGGTGGAGCGCAGCACCTCGCGCGTCCCGAGACCTGAGCGCTCGACCACGCGCCCGCGGGTGTCGACGACGGCGCTATAGCCGGTCGAAGCCGCCTGGACGAGGTCGCGCCCCTCGCCGATCGCCTGGAGACGCGACGCGGCGAGCTCTTGCGCCGGGACCTGGGTGCTCGAGTACGAGGCCGTGTTCGTCGGCACGACGAGCAGCTCGCCGCCTGCACGCACCTCGGCGCGGCCGAGCCCGGAGAAGAACGTCTCGTAGGAGACGAGCAGGGCGATCCTGCCTGCTGGCGTGGCGACCATGCCGACGCGATGTCCGGTGACCATGTCCCGGGGGACCGCGGCCAGGCTGACGACGTGGCGCAGCACCGAGCGCAGTGGCACGTACTCCCCGAACGGCACGGGGTGCTGCTTCTCGTACTCCGCGACCAGGCGGCCCGACGGGCCGAGGACCACGGCCTCGTTCCTGAAGCGCCCCGGACCTGCCGGCTCGGTGACGCCCGCGACGAGCGTCGTGTCGAGATGGCGAGCGATCTCGGCAAGCAGGGGCTCGACCGGCGACCGGGCGAGAGATGTCGCGAGCGATACCGCATCCTCGGGCCAGACGAGGAGCTGGACGTCACTGCCGACGCGAGCGGTAGCCGCGAGCTGGGCATCGAGGACCGACGCCGCGGGGACGACGAGGGAGCTCAGACCACGGCGGCCACCGCCTTGGACTGCTGCGACGACGAGGCGCCGCACGGTCCGCCCGCCGTCTGGGGCGTGCGCGGCGACGGCGGCAGTCACCGCGACAGCCACGAGCGCGCATGCGCCCGCGGTCGCACCGTGCCGGCTGCGGTGTGCGATGCCGGAGGCGATGGCGGCGAGCCCTGTCCCGGCGAGGTAGGTACCGCCGACGACGAGGAGCGGCCCGCCCAGGCGCGCGAGGCCGGCGAGTGGGCCTGCGACCTGCCCGAGTGCGATCCCCCCGAGGGGTAGGCCGCCGAAGGGCCACGACCCGCGCGCCCACTCCGCCAGGGTGAGCAGGCCGGCGAGCGCCGGGAGCCGTCCACGGCGCGGCGGCGAGAGCGCGCAGGCGAGCGCGAAGAACGCGGACTCGAGCGCGACGAGTGCCACGTAGCCCGCGCCCGTGAACTGGAGCACCCACGCACAGCCCAGCCCGAGCTGGCCGACCCCGGCAGCGAGACCGTTCGCGGCGCGCCGGCGCAACGGTTGCCCGGTGTTCGAGAGAGCGAGGACGGCGATGCCGGCCGGGCCGAGGGGCCAGAGGTCGCTCGGTGGGAGCGAGGCGCCGACGAGCAGGCCCGCGCACAGCGGTGCGAGCAGCGCGGCGGCCGGCCGGAGCACGCGGGCCGCCCCGCTCGGCCGCTCGGCACGCCTGCTCACTGGCTCACTGGCTCAGCATGACCTCGATCGACGCCGCGGCCCGCTCTCCGCTTTCGATGCAGGCCGGGATCCCGATCCCGCCGTACGCGGCACCAGCGAACGCTACCGTGCCAAGCCCGCCCGCCCGCTCCTCGATGCGCCGGACGCGGTCCAGGTGGCCGCTCAGGTACTGGGGCAACGAGGACGGCCACCGACGGACGACGGTGGCGAGCGGCTCTGCCGTGAGGCCGAGGATCGCCGAGAGCTCTGCGCGCACCGCAGCGACGAGAGCGGTGTCGTCGAGACGGGACGGCCGCAGGTCACCGTCGCGGCCAGCGGAGACCCGCAGCACGGTCTCGCCCGCGTTCGCCGCGCGCGGCCACTTCGCGGACGTGCGCGTGATCGCGGTGACGAGCCGCCCGGAGGGGCGCGGCACGAGGATGCCGCTCCCGGCTCTTTCGAGCACGCCTGGCGGGATCGCCGCGTCGGGCCAGGCGAGGGCGACCGTCACCACGTCCGCGTACGGGATCGCGCCGCACTCGCTAGCGAGCACCGGATCGAGCTCGGCGAGAAGCGACGCCGCCGAGGACGCCGGCACGGCGAGCACGACGCCGTCGGCAGGGAGGAGCTCCTCGCCAAAGCGCAGCTGCCAGGGCACCCCCGGCTCCCCGCCACGCTCGAGCGTGTCGGCCGGCGTCGATGTCCGCACCACGACGCCGCGGCGCACGCAGTCGTCGACTAGGTGCTCGGCGAGCGACGCGATCCCTCCGCCAAGACCGAGGAAAGCGGGGCGCGGGCCGCCGCTGCCGGTCGCAGTCCCGGAGCCCCCGTCCGATCCGCTCCCTCCACCCGGGGCGCCGAAGCCGCGTTCCGGGCGGCTGCCAGCGCCCCTTGGCCGGCTGCGCAGTGCCGCGACGAGGCTGCGCCGGCCCGCGACCGCGGCAGCAAGGGTCGGAGCGGTGGCGGCGAAGGAGAGCCGTCGGGAATCGCCGGCGTTGATACCTCCGAGAAGGGGGTCGACGAGGGTCTCGAGAACCGAGCGCCCGAGCCGGCGCCCGACGACGTCTGCGATCGTCGGGTCGCCGGACGACGGTGATGACGGCATGACGAGGTCCGCCGCCGCGCGCACAGCGGCGGACGGTCCGATGACGCCGGAGCGGAGGAGAGCCAGGAGGTCGATCGGCACCCCGAGGACGAGCCCTGGCGGGAGGGGTCGCACCCGCCCGCGAGCGAGGACCGAAGCACCCGAGGTGGCGGGCGCGACGAGCTCGTCGCCGAGCCCGAGCTCCCGGCAGAGCCGCTCCCCGGCACCATTTCGCGTGAGGAAGCTGTCGGGACCGAGGTCTAGGGGCCGTCCGCGCAGCTCGTCCGTCGCTAGCTTCCCGCCGGCCGCGGGCTCGCGCTCGACGACGACGACGTCGAACCGGGCGGAGAGGGCGCGTGCCGCGACGAGCCCGGCGACACCGCCTCCGACGACGAGGACGCTCCGCCGCCCGCTCACAGCGGGTCTGCCACGTCGGTGCCGCTCACGGAACCTTGGCCCCGGAGATCGTGCCGCAGGAGATCGCGCTACCGGGAATGGCGCTGCCCCACGTCCGGGCGACGAGCCCCTGGACGCGACGGGCGAGCGCGGCGGCGAGACGCGGGTCGGCGTTGAGCGACGTGGTGCGAGCCAGGCGGATGCCGAGCTCGCGGGCGACGCGCTGCGCGTCGACGTCGAGGTCGTAGAGGATCTCGAGGTGGTCCGAGGTGAACCCGGCGGGGCAGACGACGACGGCACCGACGCCGTCGCCTGCGAGGATCGCGAGCAGCTCGAGGATGTCCGGGCCGAGCCATGGCTCCTGCGTCCGTCCTGCGCTCTGCCAGCCTGTGCGGTAGTGCGCGACTCCGGCTCGGGCCGCGACGAGGCGGGCTGTCTCGGCGATCTCGCCTGGGTAGCGGTCGCCCGAGTCGAGGATGCGCGCCGGGAGGCTATGTGCGCTGACGACGAGCTCGAGCCGCTCGTCTCCCTGGACGTCGAGCGCTTCGACGGCGGCGGCGACTCGCTCCGCGAGCAGGTCGACGAGTGTCGGGTCGTCGTGCCAGCTCTCGACGAACACCGCCTCGAGGCCGTCGTGGACCGCACGCTCCTTCGCGCGCTCGATGTACTCGCCGACGCTCAGTGCCGAGTAGTGAGGAGCGAGGACGAGCCCGGCGAGCCGCTCGATCCCGTGCCCCGCGAGCTCGTCGACGGCGTCTTCGATACGCGGGCTCGTGTGCTTCGAACCGTGCACGACGCTGAACTGCCCGGGAGCGAGCTCGTCGAGAGCGTTCCTGACGGCGTCGACCTGGGCTGAGGTCCGCTCGGCGAGGGGCGACACGCCGCCTATCGCGTCGTAGCGGCGCACGAGGTCTGCGAGCTGCTCGGCCGTCGGGGGGCGTCCCCTGCGGATGTCGGTGTAGTACTCGAGGACCTCCTCGGGACTGCTCGGCGTCCCATAGTCCATGACGACGACGCCTGTCGGTGACCTGTTCACGAGCCGACCCCCGCTCCCGTCGCGGCTCCGGTCGCAGCCGTGCGTCCCTCGTCGTGCACGAGCTCGACGATACGCGTCAGCACGTCGGGGTCGGTGCCGGGAAGCACGCCGTGGCCGAGGTTGAAGACGTGGCCCGGCTTCCCGCCTGCCTCCGCGAGCACCCGTCGGGCCTCGACTGCTGCGACGTCGAAGCCCGCGAGGCAGATCGCGGGGTCGAGGTTTCCCTGGAGCGCCGGCCGGGGACCGACCCGGGCGCGGGCCGCGCCGAGCGGGACGCGCCAGTCCACGCCGACGACGTCGACGCCCGGAGGCGCCATGAGGTCGAGGATCTCGCCGGTGCCGACCCCGAAATGGATGCGCGGCACGCCGAGGTCGGTAAGGCCGTCGAGGATCTGCCGCGTCGCCGGCAGCGCGAAGCGGATGTACTCGCCACGGGTGAGCGATCCTGCCCACGAGTCGAAGAGCTGCACAGCGGACGCCCCGGCGGACACCTGGGAGCGGAGCGACGCGAGAGCGATGTCTGCGAGCTTGCCGACGAGCGACGCCCAGAGGGCGGGCTCGGTGTGCATGAGGGCCTTCGTGCGGGCGAAGTCGCGCGACGGACCACCCTCGACGAGGTAGCTCGCGACCGTGAATGGGGCGCCGGCGAAGCCGATGAGCGGGACGTCGAGCTCCCGGCTGAGGATGCGGACCGTCTCGAGGACATACGGGGTGTCGAGCTCGGGCTCGAGCGGCCGCAGTCGTCCGAGATCCGACGCGGAGCGGAAGGGCTCGGAGACGACGGGTCCACGGCCGGGCACGACGTCGACCCCTACACCGAGCGCGGCAACCGGCACGACGATGTCTGAGAACAGGATCGCAGCGTCGACGCCGTAGCGGCGGACCGGCTGGAGCGTGATCTCGGCAGCAAGCTCCGGACGCCGGATCGCGTCGAGGATGCTACCGTCGCCGCGCAATGCCCGGTATTCGGGAAGGGACCGTCCGGCCTGGCGCATGAACCACACCGGGACCCGCTCGACCGTCTCGGACCTGCAGGCCGCGAGGAACGGCGACGGACCGGCGTGCACGGACCGACCCTACCGCCGCACGGCACGCAGTCCCGGAGAGAGCGCCTGTGTGGCCCGCGGCGCACAGGTTGGGCTAAGAAGTATCCCCGTGAGCGACGTCGCGGCGGTCGAGGCGCCGGTGCCGGTGAGCGGTCAGCACGAGGTCAAGCGGCCTCAGTTGCTCGCGGTCGGCGTCATGATCTGGCTCGGTAGCGAGTTCATGTTCTTCAGCGGGCTGTTCGCCGCCTTCTTCACGATCCGTGCGCACGCCGCGGTCTGGCCGCCGCCGGGCACCAAGCTCGACACCTACCAGGCGCTGATCTTCACCGTGGTGCTGCTCGCCTCGAGCCCGACCATGCAGTTTGGCGTGTGGGCCCAGGAGCGAGGTGAGCGTGCCAAGGCCCGGGCCTGGATCGTCGTCAGCCTCGTGCTCGGTGCGGCCTTCCTCGGGAACCAGGGCTACGAATGGGCGACGCTGCCGTTCAGGCCGTCGACGAACGCGTACGGCTCGCTCTTCTACATCATGTCGGGCATCCACGGCCTGCACGTTCTGCTCGGACTCCTCGCGATGATCGCCCTGCTCGGCCGGCTCGCCGGGCCGAAGGGCGACCCCGGCGAGACTCCGGTGTTCCAGGCGGTCAGCTACTACTGGCACTTCGTCGACATCGTCTGGATCGGGCTTTTCAGTGCG
>DAHXNN010000084.1 GCA_027365385.1 Acidimicrobiaceae bacterium
TCTCGTCTACGCGGAGCTGTTCGAGATCCAGAAGATCTGCCTCTGGTGCACCAGCGTCCACGTCCTCACGTTCCTGCTCTTCGTCGTCGTCGTCACGGGATGGGACGACGCGACCGCAGGGTGGACGTACGACGACGCCGATGATCCAGGCGCCGCCTGACTGCTCTCGAGGTCTGGTTCCTCGAGCTGGGCGGTGGTGCTCAGCGCGACTGGTCGAGCTCGACGAGCCTCGCGTCCGGCGCTGCCGACATGAGCATCTCTGCGACGTGGGGGTGGCAGGTGAAGGCGAGCACCTGATGGCGGCGGCCGATGTCCGCGACTACGCGGGCGACGGCCCGGGCACGCGTCGGGTCGAAGTTGACGAGGACGTCGTCGAGCACGAACGGGAGGGCGGCGGCTCGCGCGGCGAAGCTGTCGGCGAGAGCGAGGCGCAGGCAGAGGTAGAGCTGCTCGGCGGTGCCCCGGCTCAGGTCGCCGGCGTCGACGCGCGCCCCGGACGCCGAGATCGCCTCGAGGCCCTGGCTCCGTCCCGTCTCGGGGTCGACGCGTGCGACGAGGCGGACGTAGCGGTCCTCCGTGACCGCGGCGAAGAGCGTGGAGGCGCTCGCGACGACCGCCGGTTGGCGCTCGCGCTCGTAGAGGGCGAGCGTCCTCGACAGCAGGGACCGAGCGAAGGTCAGCACTGCGTACTGCTCGAGCGCCGTGCCGAGCTCGGCCGCGCACGCGCCCCGCGACGCTTCGAGCTCCGCGACGCGGGCGGAGCGCTCGAGCTGCGCTATGTCCCGCTCGGCGTCGTGCTGGGCGCGCAGTAGCTCCTCCCGGGTGGCGTCGGCGCGCTCGATACGCTCCGCGAGCTCGACGCGCTCGGCCGACCACGCGACGACGTCCCCAGATTCGAGCTCCGCGCGCAGCCGCTCGCCGTCGGCTCCAGATCCGAGCGATCGGTCGATCTCGGTATCGCGCTCGGCGGCCGTCGCCTCGAGCGAGCGACGCCGGTCCTCTATCGCGAGGAGGTCGTCGAGTCTGCGCCCGGCGATGTCGAGGATCTCGAGCACGTCGGGCGGTGCGGTCGGGCCCCCCTCGGCACGTGCGCGGCCGGCGGTGCCGCCGAGCTCCCGGGCGACCTCGGCGACCTCGGCCGCGAACTGGCCGATCGCGTCGTCGAGGGGTGCCATGCCTGCCGTGATAGACGCTCGCCTGCGAGCGAGCGCACGGATCTCCTCGACGGCGGTGACGGCGTCGGCGAGGGCGTGGGCGTCGCCGTCGCAGTCGACGCCGAACGCCGTGCCGAGCACGGCGACCTCCTTCGCGAGCTCGGCCTGCCCGTCGAGAAGGCCCGCGAGCTGCCTGCGTGCCTCGTCGAGCATCGCGCTCGCCTCCTCGACGTCGTGTGCGAGCTGCTCGCTGTGGCGCTTCCCGGTGAGGGCGCCCTCGACCCGGCGCGCAGCGGCCTCGACTTCGACGCTGCTCGGTGCGGCGGGGAGTCCGGCAGCGCGCGCACCGTCGGCGACCCGGACGACGATCCTTTCGAGATCGACGGCTCCTGCCGCAGGCACGTCCAGACCGTCGTCGGACGCGCCGCCGCCACGACCCTGGCGGGAGCTCCGGACGGCGAGGACGGCGAGGACGGCCGCGGTCGCAGCGAGGACCGCCGTCGGCGCGGCGCCGTCCGACCGGCGCGCCGACGCCGCGGTGCCGGCGACCGCGAGCGCGAGCAGCGCGAGCAGCGTGGGGACGAAGGCGGGCAGGGAGCGCCCCGTCGCTCCGGTGGCGAGACGGGCGAGGCGTTCGGCGTGCTCGTTCGCGCTTCTCTCCGCGGCGAGACGGTCTCTCTCCGCGACGAGCTGGCGGAGCTCCGCGAGCGATCGGAGAGCCTCCTCGAGCTGGGCGACCGAGCGCGCCTCCGCCGCCGCCTCTGCGCTGGCGCCGAGCCGGTGCTGTCGTCCACGTCGCTCGGCTTCCCAATCTTCGACGTGGCCGGCTGCGGCATCTGACTTGGCTGCGAGCTCTGCGGACCTGCGTGTGAGCGAGGCGAGGCGGCCGCGCTCGTCCGGCCCGTAGACGGCGTCGAGGACGGACCGCAGCGTTGCTGAGTGCCCGAGCTCGTCGAGCTGCCGGCGGAGTGCGTCGTCGATCTCGGCGCGCTCGCGTGCGAGCCCTGCGCGCTGCTCGACCCGAGCGGCGTGTCCGGATCGCTGCTTGGCGAGCAGCTGGAGCGCGGGCTCCCGGTCGAGCAGCGCCGCCGCGTCGGTGTCGAGCGCCGGGAGCGCACGCAGCTGCTCGAGAGCGTCGTTGCGTGCGACCAAGACGGGCCAGCTGCGTTCGAGCGTGGCGATCTCCCCGGCACGACGCCGGAGGCGGCCCGCGTCCGCGCGGGCGGCGGCGCCAGCCGAGACGACCCGCTCGAGCGCCCGGACGTGCTCCGGGTAGCGCTCCGCCTCGGCCCTGGCTGCCCGGAGCTCGCTCTCGAGCTCGGCGAGGCGCGCGTGGAGCTTGTTCGCCGTCGCGTCGCCTTGGCGCGGGCGCACGAGAGCGGCCTGCCGCTCGGCGAGCACCTTGGCTGCGCGGCTCGCGGATCGTCCCGCGCCGAGGATCCCGGCGGAGAAGACGAGATCCCGGACCTCGTCTCGGTCGAGCAAGCGTAGGGTGGCGAGCTCGCCGAGACCGAAGGCGAAGACGGTGCGGAACAGCTCGACGTCGGCCCCCCCGAGCAGGCGGCGGAGATCATCGTCGGTCCCCGCCGCGCCGTCCGGAGCCGTGAGCACGGCTGCTCGCGAGTCGCCGTGCCGCTCGAGCAGCCACGGCTGACCGTCCTCGTCCAGCAGCTCGAGGGCCCCACCGTGACGGCCGCCCGCGAGCGGCAGGTGCTGAGGCTGGCTGTGGCGGCGGTCGGGAAAGCCGAAGAGGACCGACCGGACGAAGTCGAGCAGGGTCGACTTGCCTGCTTCGTTGGGCCCGAGCAGCACCGCGACCCCCGGTGGGAGACCGGTCACGCGGTGGTCGCACAGGACCCCGTAGCCGTCGACTCGCCAGCCGGAGATCCTCACTGCTCGCCGGCTCCGAGCTCGTCGAGCGCGAGGTGAGTCGCCTCCTCGAGGAGCGCGCGCAGCGCGTCGGTGTCCCCGGCGAGGGCGTGCACGTCCCTCGCGAGCAGGCGTGGCACGCCACCGACCAGCTCGGAGCCGAGGGCGTCGAGAGCGGCGTCGTCTCCGGCGAGCGACTCGGCGAGCGCCAGCAGGTCGGACGAGAAGTCACCGCGCGCGCGGACGGCGTCGAGGTCAGTGCCCGACCGGCTCTCGTCGACGAGCGCGTCCCACCAGCAAAAGCGCGCTGCGTGCCCGGCTGCGTCGCGGAGGTGCGCAAGGAGCCCGTCCGTCACGCCCGGCCGCGCGAGCTCACCGTGGAGGCCACCGCGTCCGACGAGGCGCGCCCGGACGACCACCGATCGCCCCGCTGCCGCCTCGAGCGCCTCCTCACCGAGAGCGGACAGGCGATCCTCGAGATCGTCCAGGCTGGCGATGCCGTCGATAGCGCACGCACGCTCGGCGAAGCGGACGGCGTCGCAGGCGACGTGCTCGACTCGTGTGACACGGCCACCGGCGACGTGGACCACCACCGCGCCCTTCGCGCCCCGCTCGCTCGGGCGTGGGCTGCGAGCCTGGCTGTTGCCCGGATAGACGACCCACGGATCCCCGGGACCTGTCCCCTCGGCGAGCACGCGGTGCTGGTGCACGTGGCCGAGCGCCCAGTAGTCGAGGTGTGTGCTCCGCAGGTCGTCGAGCGTGCACGGGCTGTAGTCCGCGTAGCCTTCGGCCGCGCCCTCGACGTTGCAGTGCAGGAGACCGACGTGGAGCCCTGGCCCGTCCGGGCGCGAGAAGCGCCGCGCGAGGTTCTCCGCGACGGCACGGGTCGCGTAGCTGATCCCCTGCACAGTCGCGATCTGCTCGCCGTCCCTCTCGATGCTGACGAGTCCGACCGTCTCGTGGCCGAGCACCGTCACGGCGTCGGGCCACGAGCCAACTGCCGACCAACCGCTCGCTATCGGGTCGTGGTTGCCGTGGACGACGACGCTTGCGATGCCGGCATCGGCGAGCCGGGCGAGCCCGTCCCGGAATCGCAGCTGGGCGCGTAGCCCACGCTCCGGCCCGTCGTAGACGTCACCGGCGACGACGAGGAACGCGGCGTCTCTCTCGAGAGCGAGCGCGACGATCGCGTCGAGCGCCGCGAGCGACGCTTCCCGCAGAGCCTCGGCGACGAACGGGGCGGATTCGTGGATTCCCGAGAACGGCGTGTCGAGGTGGAGGTCCGCTGCGTGGACGAAGCAGAATGAGCGAGTGTGGTCGCTGTCGCTCGCGCTTCCAGCCATCGCGGCACGACACTAGCGAGTGGCAGTGACGCCCGTGATGGTCACGTCCCGGGAACGGGGGGCTGGGCGTCCGCCGGGCGCGGCGGGGCGGCCCGGGGGGCTGCCGGGCGCACGAGGCCCGCGCCGGTAGTGTTGGCACGTGGACCAGGCCAGGAGGTGGCGATGAGCTTCGAGCTGCGCGACGTGCTCGAGCGGCGGGCGGGGGAGCAGCTCGCGCTCTACGGTCGCAACGTCAACCCCCAGCTCGTGCGGGTGCTCAAGACGATCGGGTTCGACCGCCAGTACGTGCGAGCGGAGGGCTGCTACCTCTACGACGCCGGGGGTGCTCGCTATCTCGACTTCCTCGCCGGCTTCGGTGTGTTCGGGCTCGGTCGCAGCCACCCGGTGGTGAAGAAGGCGCTCCACGACGCGCTCGACGCCGACCTCGCGAGCCTTGTCCAGCTGGATACGCCGCTCCTAGCGGGCGTGCTCGCCGAGGAGCTGCTGAAGAGGTTGCACCCGGGGATGGGTCGGGTGTTCTTCACGAGCTCCGGCGCCGAGGCTGTCGAAGCGGCTCTCAAGTTCTCCCGCTACGCGACGAAGCGCCGGCGCATCGTCTACTGCGACCATGCCTTCCACGGCCTCACCTACGGGGCGCTCTCGGTGAACGGCGGCAAGGAGTTCCGCAAGGGCTTCGGACCGTACCTGCCGGGCGTCGACGAGGTCCCGTTCGGCGACGCCGACGCGCTCGAGAAGGCTCTGCGCTCGCGCGACGTCGCAGCGTTCGTCGTCGAGCCAATCCAGGGCAAGGGCGTCAACGTCGCGCCTCGGGCGTACTGGGACGCCGTCCAGGAGCTGTGTCACCGCTACGGCACCCTGCTCGTCGTGGACGAGGTGCAGACCGGTCTCGGCCGGACCGGAAGGTTGTGGGCGCACGAGCACTGGGGTCTCGTTCCAGACGTCGTGACCGTCTCGAAAGCGCTGTCGGGCGGTTACGTCCCCGTCGGCGCGATGGTCTGCTCGACAGAGGTGTCCGACAGCGTCTACTCCTCGATGGAGCGCGCCCTCGTGCACTCGTCGACGTTCAAGAACAACACCCTCGCGATGGTTGCCGGGCTCGCGACCCTCCAGACGATCGACGACGAGGACCTCGTGGACCGCGCCCGGGTCACCGGGGACGCGATGGCGAAGGCCCTCGCTCCTCTCCTCGACCGGCACGACCTGTTCCAGCTCGTCCGTGGCGAGGGTCTGATGGTCGGGCTCGTCTTCGGCGAGCCGTCCGGCGGGGGGGCACGCGCGCGATTCAAGCTGCTCGAGCTTGCCCACAAGGGCCTGTTCTCCCAGCTCGTCGTGGGGCCGCTGTTCCAGCGGCACCGCATCCTCACCCAGGTCGCGGGCGACTCGATGAACGTCGTGAAGCTCCTGCCGCCGCTCGTCGCGGGCCAGGACGAGGTCGACCTCTTCGTCGAGGCACTCGACGACGTGCTCACGAGCGCGCGCAAGAGCTCTGCGCTCGTGAGCCTCGCGACGACACTGACCAGGGGCGCTCTCCGCCGGGATCGCTGACCGCTCGTGGCGTCGAGGTGACGAAGGTGGGGCGCCGGCCGCGCGCCGGCCGATGCCGACGCTTTGCCGGCGCAGGAGCGATCCTCGCCGCCGGGATCGTCCTCGCAGCCTGTGGCTCCTCGCCGGCCGTATCGAGCCGGCCGCCGTCGGCAGCTCGTCAGGCGACGACGGGTCCGGCGACGACGGGTGCTGCGACGTCCGTCCCGACCTCGACGACCACGCCGACCTCGACGTCCACGCCGAAGTCGACGACCTCGACGACCTCGACGACGGTCGGAGGTGCCACGACGACCACGTTGCCGCAGCCGATCCTCGTGCCCGGCACGCGCCCTGGCGGCTCGTTCGCCGATCTCGGGCCTGTGGAGCGCGTTGCGGTGGTGCCGCTCGCTGTCGGTGCCACGACGCTGCCGCAGCCGTTGGCGACCTCGTCGACGGCGACCACCTCCACCGTCCTCCAGGTCGACACGCCCGGCACCGTCGAGGTGGCGTTCCGGGAGTTCGGGTCGGGACCCGACCTGCTCCTCGTCCCGGGGGAGCACGCCTCGATGAGCTGGTGGGGCTCGACGCTGCTCGCGGCTCTCGCCCAGCAGTACACGGTCGTCACCTTCGACCTGCCCGGGACCGGCTATTCCGGTCCGGACCCCGGGGCACGTACGGTCGGGCAGGTCGCCGACGTCGTCGCCGGGCTCAGCGCTTCGCTCGGTCTCACGTCGCCGACGGTGCTCGGCTGGGGCCTCGGCGGCCAGGTGGCGCTCGCTCTCGCCGAGCGCCATCCGGGCCTCGCCGGCCGGCTCGTGCTCGCGGACACCTCTGCAGGTGGTCCGTCGGCGGTGCGGTCGTCCCCCGGCGACGCAGCGCTTCTCGCGTCGCCCGCGGCGACCTACACGGAGCTCTCCGCCGCGCTCGACCCCCCCGCGTCGCTCGCAGCACGCGCGGCCTGGACCGCGTCGGTCGCTCGGATCCCGTCAGACGTCCTGGCGGCGTCGTCGGTTGCACGAGACGCGGCCCTCCAGGCCTCGGCGTGGGCGGAGGGTGCGGTCGCGAGCGGGCTGTCGCAGCTGTCGCTGCCGGTCCTCGTCGTGGTCGGCTCGCTCGACACCGTCTTCCCGCTGGCGGACTCCACGCAGCTCGTGGCGAGCATCCGGGACGCGAAGGAGCTCGTCTTCCCCGGTGCCGGGTACGCGAGCATCCTCCAGGACGAGCCGCAGTTCGTCCTCGCCCTCGGGAAGTTCACGAGCTGATGCCGAGACCGGTGCGCGAGCCACACCGAGTCCGAGCCCGCCCGGCGAGGTGCCCGGACATGGACACCCAGCTCAGCCGCGTAGTGCGGGCGGGGAGATTCGAACTCCCACCCCCGAAGGGACCGGGACCTAAACCCGGCGCGTCTGCCGATTTCGCCACGCCCGCATCCGCGGGCCAGCAGGCTAGCAGCGGGCTCGCGCGCCAGGCCCGGCGTGCCCGGGTAGCCTCTGGCCATGACCGCAGACCGCTTGCCCGCCGGCTTCGAGAGCGCCGCTCCGGCGTCGCCCATGGGCGATCCCGCCGGCGACATCTACCAGCGGTTGCTGAGGGAGCGCATCGTGTTCCTCGGCACCCAGGTCGACCAGACCTCGGCCAACTTGATCTGCGCCCAGCTGCTGCTCCTCGAAGCCGAGGACCCGGACCGGGACATCAGCTTGTACATCAACTCCCCCGGTGGGTCGGTCACCGACGGGCTCGCCATCTACGACACGATGCAGTACGTCCGCTGCGACGTCTCGACGATCTGTCTCGGGCTTGCCGCCTCGATGGGGCAGTTTCTCCTGTGCGCCGGCGAGCCGGGGAAGCGCTACGCGCTGCCGCACTCACGGATCTTGATGCACCAGCCGTCCGGGCAGATGCAGGGCCAGGCCGCCGACATCGCGATCCAGGCGGAGCAGATCGTCTACCTGAAGAGGATGATGGCCGAGCGCATCTCGTTCCACACCGGCCAACCGGTGGAGCGGATCGAGGCGGACTCCGACCGCGACCGGGGGTTCACTGCCGAGGAGGCGCGGGACTACGGCTTCATCGACCAGGTGATCGACCGCTCGACGCTGCAGCGCCGGTCCGCGACCTGAGCGACAGGCGGCCGCGCCGCCCGCCGTTGGTCGAGGCGCCCGGTACCGCCGCAGCAAGGGTCGAGGTGGCGACACCGGAGTGCGTCGTGTCCTGCCGCCACGTCGGCCACGGGGGTGGTGCACCTGGAATGGCGGGAAGCGGGTAGTCGATCAGCTTCCCTGTGCCGGTGACCTCGTGGGGGCCACCGCAGCTCTCGAACAGTCGCCATCCCGTCCCCGGCCCGGACCCCGTGATGTCGGCCACGGTCGGCGAGTTCTGGTCCGAGCATGTGTTGATCGGGTCAGCCAAGCTCGTCCCGAACATGAATGCCCCCGTCGCCCCGTCGATCGGGTAGATGCCGCCCGCGGAGCCGACCACGACGTCGTTCGCGCCCGATCCGGTGAGGTCCACGAGGACCGGGGAGGCGAAGTCGTCCGGTCCCGCCACCGTCGTGCGCCAGAGGCGTTGGCCGGTCCCCGTCCACGCGTAGACGTAGGACGTGCCGATCGACGGCGAGGTGGTGCAGGCGACGCACCAGGAGGTGTCGACGACGTCTGGTGTCGTCGATCCGGCGAGCACCCCGATGGCCGGCGAGCCGAACACGGGTCCCGCCGTCGACACGGGCCAGCCCGCGACTCGAGCGCCGTTGTCGGCGTAGTAGGCGTAGAGCTTGTCGGACGCGGACGTGTAGGGCGGCGGGTAGCCGAAGCCGGTACCGACCACGACTGCGGGGCGACCGGTTGCGTTGATCACACCGACGGCCGGGCTGGACCAGACGGTCTGGCGTTCGCAGTGCTGCCAGACGAGCCGGGGCGCGCCAGCGCGATAGGTGAAGTCGTAGACGAACCCGCCGTTGCAGCCGTCACGCCCGCTCGCGTCCCCGCCCGTGAAGATGTCCTCGGCGCCGGACTTCCCGCGGACGTGGAGGAGCGCGGGCGAGGACCAGATCGTGTCCTCGGTCTGGTAGGGGAAGCCGGGCACGAGGGTACCGTCCGGCGTGATGGCGTACAGCTCGTGGTCCCACGAGCCGAAGACGATGTCCTGCTGGCCGTTGCCCGTGATGTCGCCGACGGCGGGTGTGGAGAAGACCGCCTCGTCGTAGCCGTCGGGATAAGGGGCGTTGGTCCACTCGTTGTAGATGTCCTGGGTGTGGAAGACGAAGCGCACGGTGCCGTTGGCGTTGAACGCGATCAGGCCGCCTTGCTGGTTGCGGACGTAGGTCGATCCGGCTCCGACGATGATCGTCGGGGACTTGCCCGGCCCGTCTAGGTAGGCGACCGTAGGGCTCGACTCGATGGCCGTCGGCGCACCGGGCGCGATGTCCGCCGGCTCCGGCCAGCCGGGCATGTTCGCTCCGGTAGCCGCATTGACGACGTAGACGTAGCCGCTCTCCGAGCCGAACACGACGACCTGGGTCCCTCCGATCGTCGCGACGGTCGGCGAGCTGAACGCGACGGGTCCGACCGTGTCGACCCAGCTCGGCGCTGGGAACGAAGCCGCCTGTCGAGGCGGTGCCGCCGACGCGGCGGGAGCGGCGAGGAGAGCCACCGTCGCGACCGCCAGGCAGAGCGACGCAAGAGCCAGCGCACGCGGGCGGGGACGCGCGGCACGAGAGCGGTCTGCTTTTGGCATGGAGTGATCCTGCCCGACTCCGAGGTGGCTGTGGGATCGCTCGGTGGCTCTCCTCAGCCTCCCGAGGCGGGAGCGACGACGGGGCTTATCCCGGGGACGCTCGCCACCGGGCCGGGCATGCTCGTGAACGCGATGCCGTCGTGCTCGGGGCTACCGCGGAACATCGGCCACGCGGCCTGCGTCGAGGGTTGCACCGGGAGGCGGTAGTCGACGATCTCTCCGGGGTCGGCGAACGCACGCGGACCCCCGCATGCCTCGAAGGCGTGCCAGCCACCCGCCCTGCCGGTGCCGGGCACGTCGGCGACCGCGACGGAGTTGAAGACCCGGCAGCCCGGGTTCACCGCGGCGAACTGGTTGGTCCCGTTCGTGCCGTAGAGGTAGGCACCGGTCGCACCGTCGAGCGGGTACAGCCCGTTGGGCGACCCGACGAGGACGTCGTCGGTGCTCGCTCCACGCAGGGGGACTAGCACCGGCGACGCGAGGTCCGTCGGCCCGATGAGCGTCTGGGACCACAAGGGTCTCCCGCTCCCGCTCCACGCCTCGACCGCGGAGTGCCCGCTCGCGAGGCAGGAGACGCGGTCACGTCCGTTACATACCCAGGAGGTCTCGACGACTGCCGGCTGGCCGGAGCTGTTCACCACCCCTATCGCAGGAGAGCCGAGCGCCGGACCACGAGTGCTCACGGGCCAGCCGGGCACCGGGGCGCCGTTGTCGGCGTAGAAGGCGAAGACCTTGTCGGTGTCGGACGGGAACGGCTGGTAGTAGAAGCTCGTGCCCACGACGACGACGGGGCGCGTCGAGCTGCCGATCACCCCGATAGCAGGGCTGGACCAGATCGACTGGTTCTCACAGTGGAACCAGACGCGCCGCACCGTGCGGTCGACGTAACGATAGTCGCCCACGAATCCCCCGACGCAGCGCTGGTGACCCGCCGCGTCGGTGAAGACCCGTCCCGACGCGTCGCTCCCGAGAAAGATGTCCTCTCCCTTGTGGCCGGGCAGGTGGTAGAGGGCAGGGGACGACCAGATCGTGTCGGCGTTGTCGTAGGGGAAGCCGGGCAGGACCTGGCCTGCGTTGTCCAGTGCGTAGACGTCGTGGTTCCACGAGCCGAACACGACGTCGGGACGACCGCTGCCCGTGATGTCCCCGATCGCAGGGCTGGAGATGACCCCGATGGCTGTGTGCGGTGCTGCTCCCACCCGGAACACCCAGCGCCTGGCGCCGTCGAGGCGGAACGCCTCGACCTCGCCGACACTGTCCGGTACCCATGTCGAGCCCGATCCGACGACGATCGACGGTGGAGAGTCCGGTCCGTCGAGCCAGGCGATGGCAGGGCTCGACTCGATCGCGATGGAGGCACCCGGAGGCGCTGCCATGCGCTGCGGCCAACCCGGCAGCTCCTTTCCGGTCGTCGCGTCGGCGACGTAGACGTCGCCGTTCTCGGCACCGACCGCGACGATCGTCCGCCCGTCGTAGGTGGCGACCGTCGGCGAGCTCTGCGCGACGTAGCCGATGCTGGTCCCGGTGACAGTAGGCGACACCCATTCGGGCGACGGCCACGACACGCTCGGGGCGATGTGCTGTGCCGGGACGGCCCGGGCGGTGAGGCGCGAGCCAGCCAGTGGCTGCGACGAGCGGTGACGCCGCAGGTGGACGGTCGTCCGGTGCACGAGGTGGGGTGCCGCGACCGCTGTACCGTTCAGGGCGACTCCCGCCGCCGAAGCCGCGAGCAGGCTGGCGACGGCGACCTGGCGCGCGAGCCGTGAGCGTCGAACACCCACCCTCCGTCGTCTTTCCCGGGCGGCGCCCATATGGTGAGAGTACTCCATGTGGTCAAATAGACACTCTCCGCGCGAGGCGGTGGCAGCGTGAGGCCGATCACCTACGATGCCGACGTGCATCTTGCTTTCGTAGCACCTCGCTACGGTCCCGGAGTCGTCGGAGGCTCCGAGTCCGTCATGGCGGAAGCGGCGCGAGGGCTCGCGGCCCGCGGTCACGACGTCGAGATGCTGACGACGTGCGCGAAGAGCCACTTCAGCTGGGCCAACGAGTTCCCCGAGGGCACCACGCACGATACAGGCGTGACGATCAGGCGCTTTCCGACGGTCCCGGCGCGCTCCCGGGTCGCGGCAGCCCGCCTCGAGCAGCGCGTCCAACGTTCGGAGCCGCTCTCGGTGGCGGAGGAGCTCGCGTGGGTCAACGGACGCTTCCGGGTTCCCGACCTCTACCTCCACCTTGCCGGCCGCGCGCGGGATTTCGACGCGATCGTCCTGTCGCCGTACCTGTTCTGGTCGACTGTCTACGCCGCCCGGGTCGCGCCCGAGCGCACGATCGTCATGCCGTGCCTGCACGACGAGCCCTACGCGTGGCTCGGGATCGTCCGCGCGACGTTGTCGAGCGTCGCGGGTGCGTGGTTCCTTTCCGAGCCCGAGCACCAGCTCGGGCATCGGGTCGCCCCGGCGCTCGCGCCGCTGCACGCCGTCGTCGGCGCGGCGGTCGAGGTGCCTCGTTCCTACGACCCTGAGGCGTTCCGCCAGCGCCACGGCATCGAACGGCCCTTCGTCCTCTACGCGGGGCGGCGGGAGGAAGGCAAGGGGTGGCGGTCGCTGCTCGCAGGTTTCGCCGCAGCCGTGGCCAACCACGGCCTGCCGTTCGACCTCGTCACGTTCGGCGTGGGGTCGGCAGGCATCCCCGACGCCCTCGCCGGCGTGGTCGTCGATCTCGGCTACCTCGACGCCGAGGAGCTCCCCGGCGCGTTCGCCGCGGCGGACGCGCTCGTGCAGCCGAGCGTCAACGAGAGCTTCTCCCGTACCGTCGTCGAAGCGTGGTTGGCAGGGACGCCCGTCGTCGCGAACGCGGCGTCGCCTGTCGTCGCGTGGCACTGCGAGCGCTCCGGTGGGGGGCTCACGTACGCCGACGAGCGCGAGCTCGGCGAGTGCCTGGCCTTCGTGGCCGCGGCGCCGAAGGCCGCTGCGGCCCTGGCCGAGCGTGGCCGGCAGTACGTGCTCGAGAACTACACCTGGGACGTCGTGCTGGACGCGATGGAGCGCTCTCTCGACGCGGTCGCGAGCGCACACCACCGATGAGGGTCCTCGTCGTCGGCACGGTCCCACCACCGGGGGGAGCAGCCGCAGCGCGTCTCGGAGCGGTGGCCGCTGGCCTCGCTGCGGACGGTCATCACGTCGAGGTCCTATCGCCCGACGAGCGCAGCGCGGCTCACCACCACGCGCGCCTGTCCGGGATCCTGCTCGCGGTCGAGCTCGCGCGCCGGGCCCGGCACTTCGACGCCCTCGTGCTCGCGATCGCTCCGGGACTCCCTCTCGGCGCTGACGTGGATCGTGCCGCGCGCGCCCTCACCCTGGCGGCGCTCGGTGCGGCGTGCAGGGGCTTCGGGGAGGTCACGATCCGCTGCCCGAGCCCGATCCCGATCCCAGGCGGTGTGGGTGGCCGGGCGTCGAGCGGGTTGTGGGCGAGGGCGGCGAGCATCGTCGTCGAGTGCGAGGAGGACCGGGAGCAGCTCCTCGCGGTTCCCGGCTGTGCACCCGAGCGCGTGCACGTCGAGCCGGCCGTGTCCGTTGCCTCCGTCGCCGAGGCGCACGACCGGTCGTGGCCCTCGACGACCGACGACGACCTGCGCGACCGCATCCAGGCGCTCGTGCGCGACCGTGCTGCCCGGAGCCGCAGCGTGGATCTCGCCGGGCGTTCGCTCGCCGCGGGAGCGACCGACGACGTCGGCGACCCGTTCGCCGGTCCGATGCCCCGCTCGACGGTGCCTCGGGCTGCGGATCTCGCACGTGTCGTCGCTGCCCGTCTCGGGCGGGAGCTGCGCGCCCGGGTTGCGAGCGCCCGGGCCGGCTCCTCCTAGCCCGTCCGACTGCTCCGGCTCGCGCCGAGGGCCAAGGCAGCCCGCCGGGACGCCGGGACGTAGGTGCCGCGCGCGCCGGCGAGAGCGTCGATCAGTGCCGCGGCGGCGCGGTCGAAGCCGTTCCTCTCCGCGTACGCTCGACCAGCCGAGCCGAGTGCCGCCCGCCGCTGCTCGTCGCCTGCGAGCGCTGCGATCTCGCCCGCGAGCTGCATCGCGTCGACCCCGGGAGGGACCCGCACGACCACGTCGTCGGGGAGCTCGCGTGCCCACCCACGATCGGTCGTGATCGTCGCCACACCACAAGCGAGGCACTCGCCGATCGTGGCCGACGCCTCGCCGTTGGAGGCCCTTCGCAGTTGCACCGCGACCGTCGTACGGGCGAGCCAGGCCCGATAGCCGGCAGCATCGAGGCCTCCTGTGACGACGACGTGGTGCTCCACTCCGAGCTCGGCACTGCGCCGGGCGAGGAAGAGGGCGAGCTCGTCGCTCACCGGGCCGACGTAGGCAAGGAGCAGATCCGGGCGGGGGAGGCGGGCGCGAGCGAAGGCTTCGAGGAGCAGGTCCGGCTCTTTCGCAGGGTCGACGATGCCGAGGTGCGCCACGACCGTCCGGCCGCCGGACACCTCGGGCCCCGCGGCCCAGCGGCTCGCGAACGGCTCGGGGAGCGAGGGGGGTGGCGGCGTCCGGGCGCCGACGAACGCGTCGTCGGGACCCCCGCGTGGCGCAGCGAGAGCGAAAGGCAGCACATCGACGCGCTCTGCAAGCGCCGTCCCCGCGTCGATAGCCGCGAGGTCCGCCGCCGCGTGGGAGGAGACGAGGAACAGATCGGACGAGGCGACGACCTCTCGTGCCATGAGGAGCCCGTAGCGGGCGAGGTCCGCTGGGCTCACGGACCCGTCGTGGCCGACCTCGTCGGGCATCTTGTCGCCGTACATCGCCCTGATCGCACGCTGGAGCCCACCGGGCAGCAGTCCGGGGTCACCGTGCTCGTGGACGTAGAGGTTCGTCATGCGCACGTCGTGGGCGAAGACCACGCCACGCCTGCGGCGCAGCGCCGCCAGGGCGCCGAGGTGGTGGTGGCTGTTGCCGAGCGCGTAGACGACGGCGTCGTAGCCGCCGCGTACCTGCTCGACCGTCTCGAGCGCCCGCGCGTGGAACAGCTCGACGCCGCGGGGGCTGCGCTGCTGCGGTGCCGGCCCGTCCGCGAACGCGTCGACGGACACGCTGCCGAGGTCCCGCACGGCCTCGAGCAGCCTGTAGCTATAGGACGCGACACCTGTGGGAGCGGGGGGAAGCGGCGAGACGAACGCCACCCGCGCACGCTCGCGACCGTCGTGGGAGCGGCGGGTCGGTGGTCGTGTGGCGGTATGCGTCCCGAGGGACCCGAGCAGCTCGTCGAACGCGGCGGCGGTGCGCGTCGCGACGTCGCGCCAGGTCGGCACAAGGACCGACATGGCCCGTGTGGCGAGGGGATCTCGGCCCTGGCCGACCCGCTCGCCCTGGCCGACCCGCTCGCCGTGGCCGTCTTGATCGCCCCGTGGGTGGAGCGCAGCGAGGAGCGTCTCGGCGATCGAGCGAGGGCTCTCGGGGTCGAAGCGACGCTCCCGCGTGACGAGCTCGTCGAGGGGCGGGCGGTCCGACGCGATCACCGGGACGCCGCAGGCAAGCGCCTCGGCGACAGGCAGGCCGTAGCCTTCGGCGAGCGACGGGAAGCAGAGCAGCTCCGCTCCCTGGTAGAGCCGGAGGAGCGCGTCGTCGTCGACGTAGCCCGCGACGACTACGGAGCCTGGGATGCCGAGCGACGCTGCGAGGTGCTCGAGGTGGTGGGCCGTGGCCGGCGGGAGGGCCCCGACGAGCAGCAGCCGGTAGCCCTGCGTGACCTGACGTGGGAGCAGCGACCACGCGGTGACGAGTGCCTCGTTGTTCTTCCTCGGGTGGTGGCCCGTCGGGTACATGACGTATGGCGTCGTGAGGCCATGCACGACCGACCGGGCGCGCAGCCTCGCCGACCCCCTGTCCGCCGGAGGGCTGAACGTCGCGGAAGGTGCGGCACCGGCGAGGACGATCCGGTCCGGCACCACGCCGAGCAGTCGCGTCAGATCGCTCGCCACAGCTCGCGACAGCACGTGGAGCTGGCAGGCGCTGCGGAGCAACTCGAGGCGGACTCGGTAGCGACTCCGCTCTGCGGGGTCCGCGAGGTAGGTGTCGGGGTCGGATTCGGGTATCAGGTCGTAGACCGTCGCGCTGCGCACGAGGCCGGCTCGGCGAGCCGGGAGGGGCCAGAGATCGCCGAGAGCGACAGCGGTGTCGAGCGGCGCGAGGGTGTGCAGGACCCTGCTCGTCGTGGGGACGGCATCCCACGCGTCGACGTAGCGCACCTTGCCCGTCGAGAGCAGCTCCTCGAGTGGTCCCGGCGGCGGGAGGTCGGGACGCAGCAGGTAGCGGCCGACGAGATCCGGGCGGTGCTCTTCGAGAGCGCTCGCCCACTGGCCGCAATAGCGTCCGATCCCGCGGGCTCGATAGGCCGGGCTCTGGAGGGCCTGCAGGTCGACGACGACGCCTCCCGTGGCGATCGCCTGCCCGACACGCGCGCTCAGGGTGTGTCGCTCCTCGCTGCGGGCTCGTCGCCAGAACGAGTCCTCGACGCACCGGACGTGCCCTCGACACGCCTCTCCAGCGCGTCGATACGGCTGCCGGTGGCGGCGAGCAGACCTCCGACGAGAACGGCTAGGTCGCTCTGGCCGTCGAGCGTCGCGCCGAGAAGCGCACGCATCTCCGCGAGCTCGCTGCGCATCTCGTCGAGCACGTCCGCGACGCGGGTCTCGAGAGCGGCGCAACGGTCCTCGACGGCGACGAGGCGCCCGGGGAACGCCGCCGCGGTCCGTGCGCGGCTCACGACCCGGCGGGGTCCAGCTTCGGGCACCATCTGCTCCTCGCTCGTCGGAACCGTGGCCATGCTAGGAGACGGAGCGGCGGCAGTGGAGCGACCTTCGTGCGCTGCAGTGCCAGCCGCGCGTGCGGGCCCAGGATCGCCGGGTGCCAGCTAGCATTGTCGGAGCCTTCCGGACCGAGTGCCGGTATGACCGCCGGCCAGAAGATACGCGGCCTCGCGGTCACGGCTGTCGTCGAAGAGGCGGCAGCTCGGGGCGACGGGTGGCCGACGCGATGGCGCGGCCACGAGCACGGAAGGGGGCGGACTCCATGACGACGACGAGCGACGCAGGTCCGTCCAGCGCGGTCGGGACCCTCGTCGAGCCGCGCGCTGCGGGCTCCGTGCCGTCTCCGGTGGCGAGGGGCGAGCAGGACCTGCCATACCGGGTGGTGTCGTCGGAGGTGCGGCTCCGTACCCGCCTCGCCGACATCTGGGGCTCGCACGAGCTCTTCGTCTTCCTCGTCCGCAAGGAGCTGAAGGTCAAGTACAAGAGCAGCGTGCTCGGTCTGCTCTGGTCGATGCTCAACCCCGCGGTCGTGCTTATGGTGTACTACGTCGTCTTCAAGTACGTCCTGAAGAATCCCACGCCAGACTTCGCGCTCTACCTGTTCTCCGGCCTGCTCGTCTGGAACCTGTTCTCCACGGTGCTGCCGGGCTCGTCGTCCACGATCGTCGCCAACGCCGGCATCGTGAAGAAGGTGGCGTTCCCGCGAGAGATCTTGCCGCTGTCCCAGGTCGGGACCGGCGCCGTGTTCCTCTTCTTCCAGTCCATCGTGATGGCGCTGTTCCTGATCGGCTTCCAGTACGCGCCGGACTGGGCGTACGCGCCGGTCGTGCTCTTCGCGCTGGTCGACCTGCTCGTGCTCACCTCGGCGTGTGCGATCTTCCTGTCGGCGGTGAACGTCTACTACCGAGACGTCGAGCATCTCGTCGCGGTGCTCCTCCAGGCGTGGTTCTGGGGCATCCCCGTCGTCTACAACTTCAACCTCGTCTACGTGGAGCTGCTCAAGCACCACCTGCACTGGCTGCTCGGGCTCTACCTCGTCGACCCGATCACGCCCCTCATACTGGCGTTCCAGCGCTTCTTCTACGGTCACGTGAATGTCTCGAACATCCCGGGCTACGCGCACTACCAGGTGCTCGCCGGCTACCCCTACCACTTCTTCCTCGAGATGCTCGCGGCGGTCCTCGTCGCGTCCGTCCTGCTCCTCCTCGGTGCGATGCGGGTCTTCAGCCGCATCGAGGGCAACTTCGCCGAGGAGCTGTGATCTCGCGGTGAGCGTCGCAATCGACATCCAGGGCGTCTCGAAGCGCTTCCGCCTCTACCACCAGAAGTACACGTCGCTGAAGGAGCGGATCGTCCACGGCGGCCATGTGCCTTTCGAGGAGTTCTGGGCTCTCGAGAACGTCTCGGCCGAGATCACCGCAGGTCAGACGCTCGGGATACTCGGGCGGAACGGATGCGGAAAGTCGACGCTGCTGAAGTGCATCGCGGGCATCCTCCAGCCGACGTCCGGGCAGGTGGTCGTGCGCGGCCAGCTCGCTGCGATGCTCGAGCTCGGCGCAGGTTTCCAGCCGGAGCTCTCCGGACGGGACAACATCTACCTGAACGGCTCCCTGCTCGGCTTGTCGACGAAGGAGATCGACCGCCGCTTCGACGAGATCGTCGCATTCGCCGAGCTCGAGCAGTTCATCGACAACCAGGTGAAGTACTACTCCTCGGGAATGTACGTCCGCCTGGGCTTCTCCGTAGCGGTGAGCGTCGAGCCGGACGTCCTTCTCGTCGACGAGGTCCTCGCCGTCGGGGACGAGCGCTTCCAGATGAAGTGCATGGACCGCATCCAGCAGTTCCAGCGGGACGGCCGGACCATCGTCGTCGTCTCCCACTCGCCCGACCTGATGCGCGACATCTGCGACAACGTCCTCGTTATGGACCGGGGCAAGGTCGTGACGATCGCAGCGGCCGGCGAGGCGATCCGGGTGTTTCGCGAGCGGCTCATCGAGTCGGGCTTCGCTCCAGAGCCTGTTGCACCAGATGCCGGCGCGCCGGCAGACGGGGACGGTGGTCCTGTCGATGTCGTCGCTCCGCAGCGCAGGGTGAAGCTCCTGTCTGCTACGGCGCTCTACGACAGGCAGGAGGAGCGCAACTACATCGAGAGCGGAGAACCGATCTCTGTGCGGGTCGACTTCGAGGTCGCCGCGCCGGTGAGTGGCGTCCAGTTCAAGATCACGCTGCTCACCGACCGCGAGGCGATTGTCTTCTCGTCGACGAGCGCCGGATCGGTCGAGGGGATGCCTCTCGACGTCGGGCGCGGGAGCGCGACGTTCGCCTTCGACTCGATGCTGCTCCTCGACGGACGGTTCTCCGCGACCATCGAGGTGAGGGATGCCGGCGGAGTCGTCCTCGACATCCTCGATCCGGGTTGCCACTTCGAGGTCATGAACCCTGGCCGCGCGAAGGGCCTCGTCGGACTGCCGCTGCGGGTGACGGTGAGTCCTCCGGGAGCCGCCGACCAACCCGAGGCCATTGCGTCGGCCCGC
Organism: Acidimicrobiaceae bacterium; assembly: GCA_027365385.1. Lineage (GTDB taxonomy): Bacteria > Actinomycetota > Acidimicrobiia > Acidimicrobiales > Bog-793 > JAJZCK01. Next base: position 18,961 of record DAHXNN010000084.1, read on the forward strand.
TGACTTGGCGACCGGCGAACGCGGGGAGACGGCGCCACGTCGAGACTGCAGGATGAGCCGAGACGGTGAGACGCGCCAGGACCCTGCGACGAGCACCGTGGTCGTCGTCCCGGCGCGCCCTGGCGCGGCGCTCGTCGTCCCGCTCAGCTAGTGGCAGCCGGATCGCCGAGCCCGGCAGGTCTGCGCGCGGCGGCCACCGCCGAGGCGCGTCGCCTGCGTAGTAGCGGCACCGTCACCGAGGCGTTCGAGCGTGACCTCGACGAGCGCTTCGAGGCTGCAGCGGTGCGGGCTCTGCGCGTGCCAGCGCTCGCCGAGAGGTCGGCGCGGCTCCGCCGCGTCGCCAAGCGTGTCGTTCCCGACAAGGCGCGCCCGCCGATACGACGGCTGGTGCGTCTCGGCGACCGGATCGTGCGCGAGGTGTTCGCGCTCGCGGAGTCGAGGCATCGTCGGACATGACAGCCCCCGAGCGGATCGACCAGGTGATCCCCGCGATCGTCGAGCACGACGCTGTGAGCAACCACACGTTCGAGGCACAGAGGTTGCTCGTCGAGATGGGCTTCGAATCCGAGATCTTCGCGAGGATCGTCGGCCCCGGGTGTGTCGGACGGGTGCGCCCGATCGACGAGCTGCCCGATCTCGGCGAGAAGCGCCAGTGGCTGCTGTACCAGTCCTCGATCGGTAGCCCTGCTGCAGAGGTCTTCGCCCGTCACCGCGGTCGCAAGCTCATCGACTACCACAACATCACGCCCGCCGAGCTCGTCGAGCGCTGGATACCGCCCCTCGGGGAGGAGGCCCGCCTCGGTCGGAGGCAGCTCACCGAGCTGGCACCGCTGGTCGTCGCCGGATTCGCCGACTCCGCCTACAACGCGACCGAGCTCGATCACGCCGGAGTCGCGAGGACCCGGGTGGTGCCCGTGCTCGTCGAGACGGCGAACGTCGAGGCAGCACCCGACCCGGCGGTGCTCGCCCGCCTCGTAACGGCCAAGGGCGGCGGGGGGAGCGACTGGCTCTTCGTCGGCCAGCTCGCGCCGCACAAGGCCCAGCACGACGTCGTCAAGGCGCTCGCCTGCTACCGGGCGGCCTACGACCCGGCGGCCCGGCTCCATCTCGTCGGCCGGGAGATGGGAAGCGCGTACAGGGACGCCCTCCAGCGCTACGTGGCAAGCCTCGGCCTCGCAGCAGCGGTGGAGCTGCCCGGGTCGGTGCCAGCCGCCGCGCTCGCTGCGTACTACGCCGCCGCCGACGTCTTCGTCTGCTGCTCGGACCACGAGGGGTTCTGCGCTCCGGTCGTCGAGGCGATGCACCGGCGGGTCCCCGTCGTGGCGAACGACGTGGCCGCGCTGCCCGAGACCGTGGGGGAGGGAGGCCTGCTCCTCGACGCGAAGGACCCAGTCCTCGTCGCCGCAGCCGTCCACGAGGTGCTCACGACCCCCGGTGCCCGGGAGGCCCTCGTCGAGGCAGGACAGTCCCAGGCAGCGCGCTATAGCCTCGAGGCGTCGCGCGCCGCGTTCCGCGACGGGATCCGCGAGGCACTGGCTGTCGCCGGGTAGGACGCTCGGCAGTGGTCGGTCGACGGTACCCTTGGGTGTGGCGAGTCCCGGGACGCGACGGTGTCACCGCAGGTGGTGGCGTGTCATGCGCTTCGTCGTCGGGCTCGCTCTCGCGGGTGTCGCCTTCTACGCGCTCGACGGGCAGCGAGGCGAGCTCGCGGGTGCGTCGGTCTACCTCGCCCGGATCAAGGTCGGTTGGCTGCTAGCCGCGATAGCGAGCGAGGTCGTCTCGCTCGTGAGCTTCGGCGTGCTCCAACGTCGCCTCCTCGCGTGCGGGAAGGTCGAGGTCGGGCTCGGCTACGCGAGCCTGCTCAGCTTCGCCGCGGGCGCGATCGCCGACTCGCTGCCCGCCGGGCCCGCGTTCTCGAGTGTGTACGCCTTCCGCCAGTACCGCCGGCACGGTGCAGACGACGCGCACGCCGGCTGGACCCTCGCCGCGACCCTTGTCTGTGCTGCGCTCAGCCTCGCCCTGCTCGCGACCGCCGGGGTGCTGCTCGCGACGAGCGAGAGCGCGTCGTACGACCTCGTCGGCGTCACGCTCGGCGTCCTCGCGCTCACCGTCGTCGCGGACGCGGTCGTCTGGCAGCGCAGCTGGTCGGCGCGAGCCCTCGTCTCGATACTGGAGCTTTCGCACCGTCTGCTCGGCCTGCCTCGGCGCCGAGGCGTCGAGGTCGTGGAGGACGTGCTCGGACGGCTGACGTCGGTGCAGCTCACCTGGCGCGACCTCGGTGCGACGGTGGGCGCGGGATTCGGCAACTGGGCCTTCGACTGCGCGGCCCTCGCCTTGAGCTTCCTCGCCGTCGGGGCTGCCGTGCCGTGGCGAGGCCTGCTCCTCGCCTACGGCGCGGGACAGCTCGCAGCGAACCTGCCGATCACGCCCGGTGGTCTCGGAGTGGTCGAGGGCAGCATGACGATCGCGCTCGTCGCCTTCGGTGGTGGCGAGGTCTCGACGGTCGCCGCGGTGCTGTGCTACCGGATCGTCAGCTTCTGGGGCTACCTCCCGTTGGGCTGGGCCGCGTGGGCGGCCATCACGATCGCCGATCGCCGATCGGACGGGACGGCCGGCACCGTGGCGGGCACCGTGGCCGCGGGACCGGTGGGCGACAGCCGTCCGGCGGGGGTGGACGCCGGATCTG
>DAHXNN010000090.1 GCA_027365385.1 Acidimicrobiaceae bacterium
CGGGCGACGATCGCCTTGCGGGCTGGGAGATCGTCGTCGGCCTGGAGGTCCACTGCGAGCTCGCGACGGCGACCAAGCTCTTCTGCGGCTGTCCCAACCGCTTCGGCGCGGCGCCGAACACCCAGGTCTGCCCTGTGTGTCTCGGGCTCCCCGGATCGCTGCCGGTGCTGAACCGCCGCGCTGTCGAGCTCGCCGTTCGTATCGGGCGGGCGCTCCACTGCACGATCCGCCCGTCGACGTTCCACAGGAAGAACTACTTCTACCCGGACATGCCGAAGGACTTCCAGATCAGCCAGTACGACGAGCCTATCGACGTCGACGGCTACCTCGAGCTGCCGAGCGGTCGGCGGATCGGGATCGAGCGTGCCCATATCGAGGAGGACACCGGCAAGACGGCCCATCTCGGCGGAGGCGGCCGGATCCACGGCGCCGACCGCTCCCTCGTCGACTACAACCGGGCCGGGGTGCCGCTCGTCGAGATCGTCTCACGGCCGGACATGCGCGGCGCGGACGAGGCGCGGGCGTACGTGGCGGAGCTGCGGGCGATCCTCGTCGCGTCCGGCGCCTCGGACGGTCGGATGGAGGAGGGCTCCCTGCGGGTCGACGCGAACGTGTCCGTGCGCCCGATCGGTTCGGAGCACTTCGGCACCAGATGCGAGGTGAAGAACCTCAACTCGCTCCGCTCGCTCGGCCGTGCGGTCGAGCACGAGGCGGCGCGACAGGTGGCGCTGGTCGAGACGGGGGAGCGCGTGGTGCAGCAGACGCGCCACTGGGACGAGGTCGAGGGACGGACCTCGGCGATGCGCTCGAAGGAGGAGGCGAACGACTACCGGTACTTCCCCGAGCCGGACCTCGTGCCGCTCGCCCCGGACGAGGCGTTCGTCGAAGCTGCAACTGCCGGGCTCGCGCTCATGCCCGCCGACCGCCGTGCGCGCCTCGCGGCTCTCGCGCCACACGAAGCGGACGGACTCCTCCCGGCGAGCACGGTCGACCAGGTCGCGACCGCTGTCGACCTCGGGCTCGACGACCTGGTCGTCGCCGCGGTGGCGTGTGGCGCAGACGCCCGTCTCGCGCTCGCCCGCACGGCCAACGAAGCGGCGCAGTCGCCCGAGGCCGCGAGGCGGCTCGATCCGCAGGTCTTCGCCCGCCTCGTGGAGCTCGAGGCGGGCGCCTCGCTGTCCGCGACCCAGGCAAAGACCGTCCTCGCCGAGCTGCTCGTCGGCGGTGGCGAGCCGGAGGAGATCGCACGCCGCCTCGGCTACGAGGCGCTCGGCTCGGGTGCGCTCGCCGACGCGCTCGATGCCGTCGTCGCGGCCCACCCCGCGGAGTGGGCACGCTATCTCGCAGGGGAGGACAAGGTCGCGCAGCTGCTGACCGGGCAGGTGATGAAAGCGACCAAGGGCCGGGCGAACGGCAAGGCGGTCGCCGCCGCGCTCGCCGCGCGGCGTGGCGCGGCGCGCGCCTAGCCAGCTCGCGCCGGAGCGCCGTCCTGCCTAGTGTGGGGTGCATGCCTAGCGACGACAGCACGGCCCCGGTCACCCGCTCGCTCAAGATCCACAGTCAGGACGTCACCGAGGGGCCCCGCAAGGCCGGCGCACGGGCGATGCTTCGTGCTGTCGGGATGCGAGACGACGACTTCGCCAAGCCGCAGGTGGGCGTCGCCTCCACGTGGAACGAGGTGACGCCTTGCAACCTGCCGCTCAAGCGGCTCGCCGCCCGGGCGAAGGAGGGTGTGCGCGCTGGCGGAGGCTTCCCCTTCGAGTTCGTCTCAATCTCGGTCTCGGACGGGATCTCGATGGGTCACGAAGGCATGCGGGCGTCCCTCGTGAGCCGGGAGGTCATCGCGGACTCCGTCGAGACCGTCATGCATGCCGAGCGCTTCGACGCCTTCGTGGGCCTCGCCGGCTGTGACAAGTCGCTGCCGGGGATGCTCATGGCCGCCGCGCGCCTCGACCTGCCGATGGTCTTCGTCTACGCCGGCTCGATCCTGCCCGGCCACTGGCGGGACCGGACCCTCGACATCGTCAGCGTCTTCGAGGCGATCGGGGCGAACGCCGCGGGAGACATGGACGACGACACGCTCGCGCAGATCGAGCGCAACGCGTGCCCGACGGAGGGCTCGTGCGCGGGGATGTTCACGGCGAACACGATGGCCTCCGTGGCCGAGGCGATCGGCATGGCCCTACCGGCCGGAGCCAGCGCGCCCGCCGTCGACCGTCGTCGTGATGACGTCGCCTACGACTCCGGGAGGGCGGTCGTCCAGCTCCTCGAGAAGGACCTCCGGCCGCGTGCGATCATGACGAAGGAGGCGTTCGAGAACGCGATCTCCGTCTCGATGGCACTGGGGGGCTCGACGAACGCCGTCCTCCACCTGCTCGCCATCGCGAACGAAGCCCGTGTCGAGCTCACGATCGACGACTTCGACCGTGTCGGCCGCCGGGTCCCGCACCTCGCCGACATGAAGCCGCATGGGCGCTACCACATGACCGACCTCGACCGTATCGGCGGGGTGCCCGTCGTCATGCAGGAGCTTCTCGACGCGGGCCTGCTCAACGGCGACTGCCTCACGGTCACGGGACGGACCGTGGCGGAGAACCTCGCCCTCCTGCGCCCTCCCACCCCCGACGGCGACGTCGTCCACCGTCTCGACTCGCCGATCCACGTCCGCGGTGGCACGGCGGTGCTACGCGGGAGCCTCGCACCCGACGGCGCCGTCGTGAAGATCGCCGGCAGCGACGTCAACCGCTTCGACGGGACGGCCCGGGTCTTCGACGGCGAGGACGGAGCAATGGACGCGATCCTCGCGGGGACGATCGAGCCCGGGACCGTGCTCGTCATCCGCTACGAGGGACCGAAGGGTGGGCCGGGCATGCGGGAGATGCTCGCGGTCACCGGGGCGCTGACGGGTGCAGGCCGCGGTGCCGACTGCGCGCTCGTCACCGACGGTCGCTTCTCCGGCGGGACGCGGGGCTTCTGCATCGGCCATGTCGCGCCCGAGGCCGCCATCGGTGGCCCGATCGCCCTGGTCGTCGACGGCGACCGCGTGGTCGTCGACGCGGAGGCAGGGACGATCGACGTCGTCGTCGCGCCAGAGGAGCTGGAGCACAGGCGCGCCGAGTGGAAGCCGGCACCCGCGCGCTACACCTCCGGGGTCCTCGCGAAGTATGCCCGCCTCGTCACGGGCGCGGAACGCGGCGCCGTCACCGAGGCCTGAGCCTTTCGCGCCTCCCCCGTCAGTGGCGGGGGGAGGCGTGGGCATCTCGCGACTTGCTCCCGACCGTGCGCTCTGGCAAGATCTACACTGTGACGACCGCCACCATCGTCGTACTTCTCACCTAGCGCACGGCGACCTCGTCGTCGTTCGTGCGCTTACGGCCTCCCGCAAGGGAGGTCGTTTCGTTTCCGGGCGCGAGAAGGCGGCGGCGCACCCGGCTGGTGGAGCCGCCGTCGACACGTCGTGCCGCGGGCCGGCGCGCAGGAGAACCGAGGGGAGACGATGGAGCTCACCGGAGCGCAGTCGCTCATCAAGAGCCTGGAGAGCCAGGGCGTGGAGGTCGTGTTCGGATTGCCGGGTGGGGCGATCCTGCCGGTCTACGATCCAATCATCGACTCGTCGATACGGCACATACTCGTCCGCCACGAGCAGGGTGCCGGGCACGCGGCCGAGGGCTACGCGCAGGTCACCGGGCGTCCCGGCGTCGCGATGGTGACGAGCGGACCTGGAGCGACGAACATCGTCACGCCGCTTGCGAACGCGTTCATGGACTCGACTCCGCTCGTCGTCGTCACGGGCCAGGTCGCCACGAAGTCCATCGGCACGGACGCCTTCCAGGAGGTGGACATCACCGGTGTGACCGCTGGTGTCACGAAGCACAACTGGCTCGTCACGGACGCGAGGGACATCCCGAACGTCGTCGCCGAGGCGTTCCACGTCGCGACGACCGGGCGTCCCGGCCCCGTGCTCGTCGACTTCCCGAAGGACGTCGCGAACTCGGTGACGACATGGGAGGAGCCCGGTCCGGTCGACCTGCCCGGCTACCGGCCGCCGGCTGCTGCCGACCCGGCTGCGATCGCGGCGGCAGCCGAGCTCGTGCTCGCTGCGGAGCGACCGGTGCTCTACGTCGGCGGCGGGGTGCTGAAAGCGGACGCCTCCGCCGCGCTCGCACGGCTCGTCGAGCTCACCGGCATCCCGGTCGTGACGACCCTGATGGCTCGCGGTGCATTCCCCGACGGGCACCGGCTCTGCCTCGGCATGCCCGGTATGCACGGCAACTACACGGCGGTCACCGCGATGCAGCGGGCAGATCTGCTTGTCGCCCTCGGAAGCAGGTTCGACGACCGCGTCACGGGCAAGGTGTCGAGCTTCGCCCCGCTCGCGAAGGTCGTCCACGTCGACATCGACCGGGCGGAGATCGGCAAGGTCCGCCGCCCGGACGTCGCTGTCGTCGCAGACTGCCGGCTCGCGATCGAGGCGCTCCTCGCCGCGTTGCGCGAGCGGGCTGCCGCCCGCCCCGGAGCCCTCGACCCGACCCGGATCTCGCCGTGGATCGCGATGCTCGACGAGTGGCGCGAGCGCTTCCCGCTCGCCTACGACCGCACCGATGCGCCGGAGGCCCGCGGGGGGCCGTCGCCGTTGAAGCCGCAGTACGTCATCGAGCAGCTCCGCGCCGCGACGCCCGAGGACACCGTGCTCGTCTCGGGAGTCGGTCAGCACCAGATGTGGGCGGCGCAGCACTGGCGCTTCGACCAGCCGCGGAGCTGGGTGAACTCAGGTGGCCTCGGCACGATGGGTTTCGCCGTGCCCGCGGCCATCGGCGCGAAGGTCGGGCGGCCGGACCGGATGGTCTGGGCGGTCGACGGCGACGGATGCTTCCAGATGACCGCACAGGAGCTCGTCACGGCGTCCGCCGAGCGCATCCCGGTGAAGATCGCCATTTTGAACAACGCGTACCTCGGCATGGTCCGCCAGTGGCAGCACATGTTCTACGAGGAGCGCTACTCCGAGGTCTACCTCTCACCGGACCTTCCGGACTACGTCTTGTGGGCCGAGGCGATGGGCTGCGTCGGACTGCGCGTCACCTCCCCCGAGGAGGTGACGCCGGCGATCGAGAAGGCGAACGAGATCGACGACCGACCCGTGGTCATCGACTTCCGGACAGACTCGATGGAGCAGGTCTACCCCATGGTGCCGTCGGGCCTCTCGAACGACGAGATCGTGCTCCACCCGAGCCAGCAAGGGCTCGCCCGATGAGCGCCGGATCGCCGCGCCTCGCCGCGACGGAGCCGCTAGCCGGCCCCGGTCCCGCCGTCGCGCCCTGGTCCCCCTCGCCGCGCGCGGGCAAGCGGCTCCGCCACCACGTCGTCACCCTCGTCGTCGAGAACAAGGCAGGCGTGCTCGTCCGCGTGGCGGGACTCTTCGCTCGCCGGGGCTTCAACATCTTCTCCCTCGCGGTGGCACCGACCCACGACCCACGATTCTCGCGGATCTCCATCGTCGTCGATGTCGATTCTGCACCACTGGAGCAGGTGGTCGACCAGCTCGACAAGTTGGTCAACGTCGTCCAGATCGACGAGCTCCACCCGCTCGACGCGCGGGAGGCGGAGCTGCTGCTCGTGACCGTCGCCGTCGACGGCGTGAGCCGCTCGCAGGTCATCCAGCTCGCCGAGGTCTACGGCGGCAAGATCGTCGACGTCGGTCCTGGTGCCGTCACGATCCGCCTCGCCTCGGCGCCGGAGGCGCTCGACGACTTCGAGGAGGTCGTCCGGCCCTACGGGATCCTCCAGCTCCAGCGCACCGGCCGCATCGCGCTACCTAAGCTGGACCACGAGAGCTGAGCTGACGCCGGATCGCACCGTGCGACCGGCGACTGCCGGCGCAGCTGGTAGGGCGTCGGCCCCACCAGCACAGCTCCACCCGTGCAGCTCCACCCGTGCAACCCAGCGAGAGACGAGGAAACCGAAGGACATGGCGAAGCTCTACTACGCACACGACGCCGACCGTGCACTCATCGACGGGCGCAAGGTGGCTGTCGTCGGCTACGGCTCGCAAGGCCACGCCCACGCGCTGAACCTCCACGACTCCGGTGTCGACGTCCGCGTCGGGTTGCGCTCCGGGTCGTCCTCGGCAGCCAAGGCCGAGGCGGCGGGACTTCGCGTCCTCCCGGTCGCGGAGGCGGCAGCGGAGGCAGACCTCGTGATGCTCCTCTTGCCCGACACCGCGCAGGCGGCTGTCTACGAGAAAGAGATCGCCCCGCATCTCGTCGAAGGCGACGCGCTCCTCTTCGCCCACGGCTTCAACATCCGTTACGGCACGATCGTGCCCGCGCCGGGCATCGACGTCGCGATGGTCGCTCCGAAGGGCCCGGGTCACCTCGTGCGACGGACCTACACCGAGGGCGGCGGGGTGCCCGCGCTCATCGCAGTCGCAGCGGACGAGTCGGGCAGTGCGATGGCGCTCGCACTGTCCTACGCCGACGCGATCGGAGCCACGCGCGCCGGGGTTCTGGAGACGACGTTCACCGAGGAGACCGAGACGGACCTGTTCGGCGAGCAGGTCGTTCTCTGCGGCGGGCTCACGGCGCTCGTCACCGCTGGCTTCGAGACCCTCGTCGACGCGGGCTACCAGCCCGAGTCTGCGTACTTCGAGTGCCTCCACGAGCTGAAGCTCATCGTCGACCTCATGTACGAGCAGGGCATCTCGGGTATGCGCTTCTCGATCTCGAGCACGGCCGAGTACGGCGACCTGACCCGTGGCCCGCGGATCGTCTCAGAGGTGGTCCGGGCCGAGATGCGCAAGGTCCTCGACGAGATCCAGGACGGGACGTTCGCGAGGGAGTGGATCGAGGAGAACGAGAAGGGCTTGCCGCACTACGACGAGCTCCGCGCGGCAGGCAAGGCGCACCAGATCGAGAAGGTCGGAGCCGAGCTACGGTCGATGATGCCGTTCATCACAGCTGGCCGCCAGCGGCTGGAGGACGTCTCGGGCGGCTGAGCCCGAGCGCGCCGGCGCTCGCGCCCGGCGGTCCGTCGGACATGTCGCGCTACTGCTCGACGCGGCGGGCAGCCATCTGCGCAGTGATGCAGATCTCGGCTGCCTTGAACGCGTGCTCCTGGGTCATCGAGCGCTCCGTCCGTTCCAGGCAGTCGAGGACGAAGCGCCCGAAGAACGGGTAGCCGACCTGGCCGCCGACGCTGTAGTGGTGCTCGCCCTGCTGGTCGACCAGGTACACCTGGTCGCCGGCAGGGTCGCGAGCGACGTCGATGTACTTGCGCAGCTCGATGTAGCCCTCGGTGCCGAGAAGGAACGTGCGGCCGTCTCCCCAGTTGCCGAGGCCGTCCGGAGTGAACCAGTCGACGCGGAAGTAGCCCGACGCCCCGTTGTCGCCGACGAGCGTGCAGTCACCGAAGTCCTCGAACGCCGGGTGCTCCTTGTGCGCGTAGTTCGCGACACGGCTCGAGGTCACCTCGGCGTCGACCGCCCCGGTATAGAAGAGGAACTGCTCGACCTGGTGGCTGCCGATGTCGCAGAGGATCCCTCCGAAGCGCTCGCGGTCGAAGGACCACGCAGGGCGGCTCGGCGCGTTGAGCCGGTGCGGCCCCATCCCGATCACCTGGACGACACGTCCGATGGCCCCCTGCTCGACGAGCTGACCGGCGAAGACGGCGCTCTCCACGTGCAGGCGCTCGCTGAAGTAGACGCCATACTTCAGCGACGTCTCGGCGACCTTCGCCCTGGCCGCGGCGAGCTGATCGAGCGTCGTGAGCGGCGGCTTGTCGACGAAGAAGTCCTTGCCGTGGTCCATCGCCCGAAGCCCGACGCCGCACCGGTCCGCAGGCACTGCTGCGCTCGCGACGAGCTGCACGGACGCGTCCTCGAGCACCTCCTCCTCGGAGGCAGCAGGGCGCGCGCCGGGGAAGCGCTCGCAGAGCGCTGCGACCTTCGCCGGGTCGGGGTCGTAGACGAGACGCAGCTCGGCACCGGCCTCGACGAGGCCATTGCACATCCCATAGATATGGCCGTGGTCGAGCCCGACGGCTGCGACGACGAAGTCGCCCGGTGCACATACCGGCGCTGGCTTGCCCATGGGGGCGTAGCTCATCCCGTCACTCGGCGCCATGGCCGGATCCTCCCTGTCGTCGGTCGCTCTGGCGGACCGCGCTGCTGCGGACGCTCGCGGCAGACCGGTCTAGCACCGCGCTCTCTGTCTCCACCGCATTCAGCCCGTCTCCGCCGCCGGCGCCAGAGCCGTCGCGAAGCGCTCCGCGATCGGGCCGAGGACCTGGGCCAGGCGGCGCGAGTCGCTCGGCTTGACGCGTGTCTCGGGACCCGACACGGACAGGGCGTACATCACCAGTCCCGACGGCGCGCGCACCGGGACGGCGACGCACGCGACACCCTCGGCCTCCTCGCCGCGGTCGAGGGCATAGCCGAGCCGCCGCACGCTCGCGAGCTCGGCGCGGAAGCGGTCCGGGTCGGTGATCGTCGTGGCCGTGCGTGCGGGCAGACCACTGCGTGCGAGCAGGCTCGACACCTCGGCCTCCGGGAGGAACGCGACCAGAGCCTTGCCGACGGCGGTCGAGTGCACCGGAACACGGTGGCCGACCTCGGCGAAGGTGCGCAGGCGCTGCGTCGACGGGACCTGGCCGACGTAGACGGCGTGCGTGCCCTCGAGCATCGCGAGGTTGGCCGTCTCCCCGCTCGTGCCCGCGGCATCGAGGAGGAAGGGCTGTGCTGCTGTCGCGACGTGGCGTTGCGAGGTCTCGCCGAGCCGGAACATCGTGATGCCCGGTGCGTAGCGGCGGTCGCCGTCCTGGCGCACCCAGCCCCGGCTCGCGAGCGCCTGGAGTAGCCGGTGCGCCGTCGCCTGGGCCAGACCTGTCGCCTCCGCTATCGCGACGACGCCGAGCGGTGCGGGCGAGCGTGCCAGTAGCTCGACGATCTGCA
>DAHXNN010000091.1 GCA_027365385.1 Acidimicrobiaceae bacterium
CCGGACTCGACGACACGGCCACCGTCCATGAACACGAGCGCGTCACCGACCTCGCGGACAAAGCCGATCTCGTGGGTCACGACGACCATGGTCATCCCGTCCTCAGCGAGGTCGCGCATCACGTCGAGCACCTCGCTGACGAGCTCGGCGTCGAGAGCGCTCGTCGGCTCGTCGAACAGCATCCCTCGTCGCGCACTCCACGGCGACGGCACGTGACTCCTTCTTCACGAGCACTGGCACTACCGCCACATTCTCGAGCGCAGTCATATGCGGGAAGTGGTTGAACCCCTGGAAGACCATGCCGATCTCGGCACGCCGCCTGGAGACCTCGCGCTCGTGCAGCTCGTGGAGGCGATCGCCGCGCTCCTCGTAGCCGACGAGCACCCCGTCGACGTAGAGGCGCCCGGAGTCGACCTGCTCGAGATGGTTGACGCACCGCAGGAAGGTCGACTGGCCGGACCCGGATGGTCCGAGGAGGCCCTGGGCCGATGCCGGCGAGAACGACGGCCCCCACCCCAGCTGCGGTGACCGCGACGCGAGCGAGCCTGCGGGCGTGCGGGCGTGCGGTGACTGGACGGACCATCTCATGGCGACTTTCTCGACCGATCGGGATGGACCCATCGGGACGGGCACGCTCGGCGGTACGATCTGGATGTACCGAGGCTGGCAGCGCTGGGTGACTTGGGGAGCCGTCCTAATCCGTCGGCAAAGGAGGCGTCGTGGCGACAGCTCGTGAGACGCTTGACGAGACGGCGGCGATGGGCCGGCGCCTGCGTGACGCCATACCGGATGTCTACGCGGGCTACGCGAAGCTCCACGGTGCCTCCATGCGTGGCGGCGGTGCGCTCGAGCCGAAGCTCCTCGAGCTGATCGCTCTCGCTATCGCTGTCACCCGGGAGTGCGACGGCTGCATCGCCTCGCATGCCAGAGGCGCGTTCCGAGCCGGCGCGAGCTCGCAGGAGCTCGCCGAGGCGCTGGGTGTGACGATCCTCATGAACGGTGGTCCGGCGACGGTATGGGGGCCACGCGCGTATGCGGCGTTCGAGGAGATGTCCGCAGAGCGCCATCCCTGACGAGCTCCATGATCGGCGCGTAGAGCACCCCGGCCCGGGTCTCCGGGGCCACCCGGCCAGGAGGGTACCTGCTAGGGCAGGGTCGGGACCATCGCACCGTCGACGAGGATGCATTGACCGCTCACATAGGCTGCTGCGTCGGAGGACAGGAACGCGACAAGTGCCGCCAGCTCCTCGGGACGCCCGTAGCGGCCGAGTGGGACGAGCGCCTCCGCTGCCGCGCGCTCCGCGTCGTATCCGCGCCCTGAGTGTTCGGCCCGCTGCTCGTCAAGGGCACGAACTCGAGCCGTGTCTATCCGGCCCGGGCAGACCATGTTCACCGTGACTCCCACCGGGCCGAGCTCGACGGCAAGGGACTTCACCAGCCCGTCGAGCGCAGGCCGAAAGACGTTCGACAGCGTAAGGCCACGCAGCGGGCTGCGAGCGCTCGAGGAGCCGACCACCACCACCCGGCCCCGCCCGCGTGCCACCATGACCGGCACTGCCGCGCCGATCGCAGCGACGGCACTTCGAAGGACGAGATGGAACCCGACCTCCCAATCCTCGAGCGACAGGTCCGCGAACTCACCCGTCCGCGGTCCCCCCGAGCTCGTGACGAGCACGTCGAGTCGACCGTGCAGGTCGACGGCGTGACGGACAACCTCCTCGGCGGCCGACGCGTCGCTCACGTCGGCCACGATTCCCGTCGCCTCGCCCCCACCCGAACGCAGACGGGCCACCGCCGACTCGAGCCGACCGGCATCCCGACCGCACGTCACAACAGCGTGACCGGATGCCACCAGGGCCTCGCCGCACGCCAGGCCGAGGCCCTGCGTACCCGCGAGGACGACGGCCACGCGGGTCGTGCTCCCCCCGTCGCCTTCGCCCGTGCTCTCCAACGGTCCCGTCATCGGTCACGCCTCCTCGCCTGTCGCCGCTAGCCGACCGGCGTCCGGCGTCCGGCGTCCGGCGTCCGGCGTCCGGCGTCCGGCGTCCGGCGTCCGGCGTCCGGCGTCCGGCGTCCGGCGTCTCATGGTCGCTTACATCGGCAGTCGGGCGCCAGATGCGCACCCCTGTGCCTACCCGCAACTTGGTCGGACCAGGTGCTCGACCACCCCGGCACCCGGTCCGGCGTGCGCTCGCGCACGAACGGGGTGCAGTGCGGTGCCCGCGCCACGGACCGCGGCATATGACGGCTCGGTTGTTGCTACCATCCAGCCACCTCGGCGACGAGGACATATCGGTCTTGAGCGGGGCGCGAGCCTCGGGATCCAAAGGGACGGACTCGATGAACGCCGCGAACCCGGCACCGCCCGACCTCTCCGGAGCGTCGGCCGGTGTCATCGAAGGCTACGCACGCGAAGATCGCTCTCTCGACCCTTCCGACCTGCTCCTCACGGGCGGCCTTGCGGCACTTCTCGACGACGACTGCACGGTAGCGGCCCAGACGGACCTCCCACCTCCCGGCTTCGTGCATGGCGCGATCACCGCGCTGATCGTCTTCGGCCCACTCCTAGGCGTCGTGGCAGCGGTCGTGTCGCTGTTCGGCCGAGGTATAGACATCCTCGACGTCGTGCTCGCAGTGGTCTTCTATGCGATCGCGGGACACGGCGTCACTGCGGGCTTCCATCGGATGCTCGCGCACCGAGGCTTCAAGGCGCGGCGCGGCGCCAAGATCGCTCTCTGCGTGGCAGGGTCCCTTGCATTCGAGGGAGCGGCGATCGGCTGGGTGGCGAACCACCGGCAGCACCACGCGTACACGGATCGCGAGGGCGATCCGCACTCGCCCCACCTCGGCGGGGACGAGCCGTGGTCGAAGCTCAAGGGCGCTCTCCACGCCCATGTCGGATGGCTGTTCCAGAGTCGGACGACCGACGTCGCGAGATGGGCACCGGACCTCGCCGCCGATCCCGATCTGGTCGCGATCAGCCGGCTCTTCCCCGTGCTCTGCGTGGTGTCGCTGGGGCTACCGACACTTCTCGGTTGGGCGATCAGCGGCACGGCAGCCGGCGCGCTCGGTGCATTCGTTTGGGCGGGTCTCGTCCGCGTCTTCGTGCTCCAGCACGCGACGTTCGCCGTGAACTCCGTCTGTCACATCTGGGGCAAGCGGCCATTCCGGACGCGTGCCGACGATCGCGCGACGAACTTCGCACCGCTCGCACTGCTGTCGATGGGCGAGAACTGGCACAACCTCCACCATTCGAACCCGCGGCTCGCCCGTCACGGCGTCGACCGTCGCCAGCTGGACTCGACGGCGCGCCTCATCCGCCTGCTCGAGCTCGGCGGCCTGGTGTCGCAGGTACGCTGGCCGTCGACGGATGGTCTCGCCGCCAAGCGCAACGCCGAGAGCTGCCCGTCCCGGGCGCGCAGGGACGTGGCGCAGCGCGTCGGCTGAGGCTCCTGTCGCTTCCCCCGCGGCACCACCCGTAGCCAGCATCGGCTACGGTGTCTTCAGCCCTCGGCGATATCACGCGACCGAGCAGCGCTGCGTCCGGGCGTCCGCTCGTCTGCGGATTAGTGCGTGAGGAAACGACGAGACAATCGATGGCTACTGGCACCGTGAAGTGGTTCAGCGCTGAAAAGGGTTTTGGGTTCATCACTCAGGACGACGGTGGGGCGGACGTGTTCGTCCACCACAGTGCGATCGAAGGATCTGGCTACCGCGAGCTGGCCGAGGGTCAGCACGTCTCCTACGAGACGACGCAGGGTCCGAAGGGCCTCCAGGCTTCGGCAGTCCGTCCTGCCTAGGCAGGGCGGAGGCCACCTCGACCAGCGACGTTCCGGAGAGTCCTCGTCCGAGGGCTCCGAGCGTTCTCGTCCCGGCCCGCGTAGGAACGTCGACCAGGACGTCCTCACCTTGCGCGGTGAAGGGCGATCGTTCTCGGCGATCGCTGGTCGGTTGGGTCTCAAGCGGTCGCGTGACGCCTACCAGGCGTTCCACCGTGCGCTGAACGAGCGGCCGGAATCCGAAAGGCCGGCTCTCGTCGGCCAGGAGCTCCAACGTCTCGAGACGTTGGAAGCGCGAATCCGAGACCGAGATTCTGCGGACGCCGACAAGATGAACCATCGTCTCGAGGCTCTCGAGCACATGCGGCGGGATCTCCACTGACCCCCCGCGACGCCCGAGGGGCACTAGACGCGAGCACGAGACCTCCCGTGGCCGTCTGAGCCTTCTCAGACACTACGGACGAGCACGACCCCCCGTTCAGGTGGTCGTGCTCGTCCGCGTGAGGGCCACGACGCCCACCCCACAGCGGACGTCACTCGCACGTCGGCGCTTCGTCAAGCCTCCACCGGATGCGACCGCACGGTCACCGGACGGCGCCAGATCCCGCCGCGCCACTGCTGTCCGGCGCTCCCGACGACGAGCCTGCCGAGCACAGGCAGATCGACGAACGACTCTGCCCGCGCGACAGCGAGCGCTATGGGGGCAAGGTCTGCCAGCCGCTCGTAGACGACGTGACGAGCGACCCATTGCGGGTCGTACTTGACGCAGTACCGCCAGAGCGACTCGATCTGCATCGACGCCGAGAGCCTGCGCAGCACGAGCCGTTGCGCTCGCGCGGCGAGCGATCGATCCTCGCCGGCGACGATGGACCGCATCACGGCGAAATTGAGAGCGAGACCGGTCATGCCCTGGTCACGCAGGTGATCGATGGTCGAGACGACGATGAAATCGACGAGGCCGTTGGGGTGGTCAAGCCCGTCGCGTCGGGTCAGGTCGAGCGAGTAGCCGCCGATCCCCGGAGCGGGCACGAACTGACAGAACGCGGCTGCAGCGCCGTCCGGTGCGTGGGCGACAGCGACGAGCAGTCCCTCGTCGTCGGGGTCGAATACTCGACCGAGGGTCATCGAGAACCCACGTTCACAGGAGCCCCTGCGCCCAGCCGCGAGGATTGCCTCGAGCTCGTGCGCGAGCCCCGGTTCGAGCGCCGCTGGGTCGTGGAACGAGACGGTATAGCCGTGGTTCGCTATCCGGTTCACAGCCTGGCGGAGGCTCTTGCGCTTGCCGCCGGCCAGATGGAACGCGGCGAGATCGACGACCGCCTCGTCGCCGACATAGAGGTGCCGCATTCCCGCCCGTTCGTAGAAGCGCAGCCACTCCTCGCCCGTGCCGAGAGCCGCCACCTTCCATCCGTTGCGGTCCGCGAACTCGCGAAAGCTTGCCCACGCCTCCCCGCGCTCGCGCGCCGGGCCGATGGGATCGGGTGACACGAGACAGACGCCACCATGGACCGCGTAGGTCACGAGGGTCTCACGGTGGAAGAAGTGCTGCTTGTCCCTACGGAGCGCGAAGTAGTCGAGGCTTCCCGACCCGTGGCGCCCGACGACGGCACGGGCGCGCAGCAAGGAGGCCACTGCCGCAGCACCCCTGCGGTCGACGACGGGTCGCTGCACGAGCCGGGACGCTGCCAGGATGAGCACGATCCCGATGGCGAGCAATCCGGGGTCGAGGCTCGCTCCGAGCTGGGCAGGGAGTGCCACGGTACGCAAACCGATCAGGCGCTGTCCGACGGCGAGCGCGGTACGACCCACGGGTGGGGTCGGGCCGTCGTTGTCGAGACGCGCCATTACCTCGATCGTGATCGTCGCCACGGACACCGTCGCGAAGCCGCCGAAGAGCAGAGCGAACAAGCCACGTCTGCGAGACGGTCGGTCGACTGCCGTGCGGAAGGACTGGTGGCTCGCGACGAGCATCCCGAGGACGCCGAGCGAGACGATCGATCCGCCGATGTCCGCCCCCTTCACGAGGTGGAGAGCCGTGCTGCCGACCAGAAGGCAGAGAGCAACCGCCCACGCCTGGCGCTGCCCCCGCTGGACGCCCCGCGCGAGCACAAGCAGGCCGAAGCCCGCGAGCACCACGAGAGCAGCGGCAGCCTGGGAGACCACGAGAGGAACAACAAGGTCGACGAGGTGGAGACGGCCGTGCAGAGGTGGCCTGAGCGCTCCGACCACGTCGACGAGCCCTGCAAAGGCCACCACGGCCGCCCCAGCAGAGCGCCGGGACCGGTGGCGGCGCGTCGACGGCGGGGCAGCCACGAGATCGCTCATCGGCCGCCTATCTTGACAGGAGAACTTGTCGTTCCGGTGACGGGGTCGGCGGACACCCGCATCGTGGCGGCGGTTCGGCTCGAAGGAGCTGCCTGCGTCTACCTGCCGCCCTACGCTGGCCCTGTGGTGATCGACCTCGAGCCCGGCCGATGACCGTGGAACGCCTCGACATCGAGCGTGTCGAGGCCGCAGCGCGGCGGATCGACGGTATCGCCAGGCGCACGGGTCTCCTCACGTCGGCGTCCCTCGATGCACACGCCGGCGCTCAGGTACTCCTGAAGCCCGAGATCTTCCAGCGGACCGGCTCGTTCAAGTTCCGAGGAGCGCTCAACCGGCTACTGCAGACGACTCCCCACGAGCGGGCCGCCGGCGTCGTGACCTACTCGTCCGGCAACCACGGCGCGGCGGTCGCTCTTTCTGCCTCCATCCTCGGTGCTAGCGCGACGGTCGTCGTCCCTGCCGGCGCTGTCGAGGTGAAGTTGCGAGCGATCCGAGCCTACGGTGCTGACGTCCGCCTATACGATCCCGCTCACGAGCGCCGCGAGGAGGTCGCTGCGGAGATCGCCCGGCGCCGCGGCGCCGTCCTCGTACCCCCGTTCGACGACCTCGAGGTGATGGCCGGCCAAGGCACTCTCGCTCTCGAGATGCTCGACGACGCGGGTGCGATCGATGCCGTCCTCGTCCCCGTCGGAGGCGGAGGCCTCCTGGCAGGTGTTGCCACCGCCGTGCGCGCCAGGCTCGGCAGCGCCTGCAGGATCGTCGGCGTCGAGCCGTCGGGGGCTGACGACACCCGTCGCTCGATCGCCGCCGGGCACCGCGTCGCTCGCGAAGCCGTGACAACCATCGCGGACGGCCTCCGGGCTCCAGTGCCCGGGGAGCTCACCTTCGAGGTGAACCGCCGTCTGCTCGACGACGTCGTGGTCGTGGGCGACGACGACATCGTCTCGGCGATGCACTTCTGCTTCGAGCGCCTGAAGGTCGTCGTCGAGCCGAGCGGGGCCGCCGCGCTCGCGGCACTTCTCAACGGCTCGGCCGGTCAGCTCGGTGCCCGCATCGGGGTCGTGCTCTCCGGGGGGAACGTCGACGCCGGCCACTTCGCCAATCTCGTCCAAAGCGCGAGTAGCCGGGACCCGCGAAGCTGAGACACCGGACCGTGGCGACGGTGATCCGTGCCAACGGAGCCTCGCGCTGTGTCAGGGGTCGGAGATCGGCGGCCGCGGAAAGGTCAACTTCTCCGAGCTCGCCGGCACGAGGATCCAGTGAACACACAGCCCGTGCCCCACGTCGACGGGTTCCTCGGCGACATCGTCATCTGTCAGGCCGAAGGGACCACCCTGTTGCCAGCAGCAAGAGACCACCTCGAGCCCACCGCCTCGGCCGGCTGTGATGTTCGACCTGTGATGTTCGACCGAGGCGGTGGGAACTATCAAGGCCGCGGACGTCTTCTCCGGCCCGGCCAACTATGCGTTAGTGATCCCTAGTCGGCCGGAGCCGATTGATGGCAGCTCAGGAGAACCGCTCTTCGCTCGTCGTGCTCGTCGTACCGCCCGGCCCGCTAGTCGTCGTCCGTCGTTGGCTGCCCGAGCCGCCAAAGCCGCCCCAGGAGTTCCGGAAGACGACCGACAGGACCAATCCGACCCCGCCGACGATCATCAAGATGACGCCGATCGTGTGAATGCTGAACCCGGTAGCGGTGGCCGATACGGCGAAGCGCATCACGGCCCCGACGGCAAAGACGATCAAGCTCGTTCCAATACCCAT
>DAHXNN010000112.1 GCA_027365385.1 Acidimicrobiaceae bacterium
TGTCGAAGCCGAGCTCGGCGAAGGCCCGGGCAGCGATCACTCCGGCATCCTTGTCACGGTCGGCGAGCGACAGGAAGACCGTGCCCTCCGTCGGCAGGCGGCTACCCGCCGCGATCTGGCTCTTCGCGAACGCGAGCCCGAACGTCGAGGCGATGCCCATGACCTCGCCGGTCGAGCGCATCTCCGGCCCGAGCAGAGCGTCGACACCAGGGAAGCGGTCGAAGGGCAGCACTGCCTCCTTGACGCTCACGTGGGTGAGCCGGCGCGGGTCGCCTCGCCGGAGCAGGCCTTCGTCGCGAAGCTCGCCGAGCGTGGCCCCGACGACGACGCGCGCGGCGATCTTGGCGAGCGGGACGCCGGTGGCCTTGGCGACGAACGGCACCGTCCGGCTCGCGCGGGGGTTGGCTTCGATGACGAACACCTGACCCTGCTTGACCGCGTACTGCACGTTGACCGGACCCTGCACGGCCAGCGCCTCTGCGATGGCGCGTGTGTAGCCCTCGATGACACCGATCGTCGCCGCGTCGAGCGTCGGGGGCGGGATGACGCACGCGGAGTCGCCGGAGTGCACGCCCGCCTCCTCCACGTGCTCCATGACGCCCGCGACGAGCACCTCTCCTGCGCGGTCTCGGATCGCGTCGACGTCGACCTCGATCGCATCCTCGAGGAAGCGGTCGACGAGCACCGGCCGCTCGGCAGAGAGCCCTCCCTCGCGACCGAGCGAGCCGGCCCCACCCCGGGGGCCGGAGCCGACGGGGGCGGAAAAGCTCGCGAGGGCAGCCATCGCCCGCTCGAGACCCTCGTCGTCGTAGACGATCTCCATCGCTCGCCCTCCGAGCACGTAGCTCGGCCGCACGAGGGCCGGGTAGCCGATCCTGTCGACGACGGTGCGCGCCTCGGCGTAGCTGCGCGCAGTACCGCCGGCCGGCTGGGGGATCTCGAGGCGCGCGCACAGCGCCGACCATTGCTCGCGATCCTCGGCGAGGTCGATCGCAGCCGGGCTCGTCCCGAGCACGAGCGCTGCTGGAAGGCGGTCTGCGAGCTTCAGCGGTGTCTGCCCCCCGAGCGAGACGATGACGCCGACCACCCCGCCCGCGCCGGCCCGGCTCTCCGCGTCGATCACCGCGAGCACGTCCTCCTCCGTGACGGGCTCGAAGTACAACCGGTCCGAGGTGTCGTAGTCCGTCGAGACGGTCTCGGGGTTGCAGTTGACCATCACGGTCTCGTAGCCCGCCGCGCGCAGCGCCATGCTCGCGTGGACGCAGCAGTAGTCGAACTCGATCCCCTGACCGATGCGGTTGGGCCCGGAGCCGAGGATGACGACGCGCGGCCGGCTCGCGGGGCGGACCTCGTCCTCGTCCTCGTAGGTCGAGTAGTAGTACGGGGTCTCCGCTGCGAACTCCGCGCCGCAGGTGTCGACGGTCTTGTACGTCGGCACGACACCGCGGGAGAGCCGGGCCTCCCGGACGCAACTCTCACCCACGCCGAGACGCCAGGCGACCTGCGCGTCGGAGAAGCCGAGCCGCTTGAGCCGACGCCACCCGCTCCGGTCGATCCCGGCGAGGGCCACCTCGCCGCCGGCTCCGCCGGCTCCGCCGGCTGGTCCGGCTCCGTCGCCCGCGAGACGGTCGAGCAGGCGACGGCCGCCGACGATCTCCTCGATACGGTCGAGGAACCACGGGTCGATCCCTGTCGAGGCGGACACTGCCTCGACGCCGACACCGCGGCGGAGCAGCTCCTCGACCTGGAACGGACGCTCGGGTGTCGCGACCGTCGCGACGGCGAGCAGCTCCTCGACCGGGACCGCTGCGTAGGACGCCTCGGCCGGGTCGCAGTTGAGCCCGAGCCGGCCCTGCTCGAGCCCGCGGAGCGCCTTCTGGAAAGACTCTGGAAAGGTGCGCCCGATCGCCATCACCTCGCCCACCGACTGCATGCGCGTCCCGAGCCGATCCGACGTGCCCGGCAGCTTCTCGAAGGCCCAGCGCGGGATCTTCGTGACGACGTAGTCGATGGTCGGCTCGAAGCTCGCCGGGGTGGCCTGCGTGATGTCGTTGCGTACCTCGTCGAGGGTATAGCCGACGGCGAGGCGCGCGGCGATCTTCGCGATCGGGAAGCCCGTCGCCTTCGATGCGAGCGCGGACGAGCGCGAGACACGCGGGTTCATCTCGATGACGAGCTGGCGACCGGTCGCCGGGTCGACCGCGAACTGGATGTTCGAGCCCCCCGTCTCCACGCCGACCCTACGGATGCACGCGAACGCCGCGTCCCGCATCTCCTGGTACTCGGCGTCGGAGAGCGTCTGGGCCGGAGCGACGGTGATCGAGTCACCGGTGTGCACGCCCATCGGGTCGAAGTTCTCGATCGAGCAGACGACGACACAGTTGTCCGCCCGGTCCCGCATGACCTCGAGCTCGTACTCCTTCCAGCCCGCGATCGAGCGTTCGACGAGGATCTCCGAGACCGGGCTCGCCGCGAGCCCGGCCGTAGCGAGCTCGCGCAGCGCGTCGAGATCCTGCGCGATCCCCGTACCCGCGCCGCCGAGGATGTAGGACGGCCGGACCATGATCGGAAAGCCGATATCGGCTCCGATGGCCAGCGCCTCGTCGAGGTCGTGCGCGAAGCCCGAGTCCGGTACCGCGAGACCGATCTCGGTCATCGCCGCCTTGAACTGGTCGCGATTCTCGGCCGTGGCGATCGCCTCGACCTTCGCACCGATCAGCTCGACCCCGTAGCGCTCGAGCACGCCGGCCTCGTCGAGCGCGATCGCAAGGTTGAGCGCCGTCTGGCCGCCCATGGTCGGGAGGATCGCGTCGGGGCGCTCCCTGTCGACGATGGCGGTCAGCACGTCGAGCGAGAGCGGCTCGATGTAGGTGCGGTCCGCGAGCTCCGGGTCGGTCATGATCGTCGCGGGGTTGGAGTTCGCGAGGACGACCCGGTAGCCCTCCTGGCGCAGCACCCGGCAGGCTTGCGTGCCCGAGTAGTCGAACTCGCACGCCTGGCCGATGACGATCGGCCCGGAGCCGATGACAAGGATGGTGGAGATGTCGTCGCGCCGCGGCATCAGACCACTCCGAGTGGGCTGGCAACCGACCTCTGGGCGGCGGACCTCTGAGCGGCGGGGGTCAACGATGTGCCTCCATGAGCTCGCGGAACTGCTCGAACAGGTACGCCGCGTCGTGCGGGCCGGGGCCGGCCTCGGGATGGTACTGCACCGAGAATGCAGGAATGTCCCTGCACGAGATCCCCTCGACGACCCCGTCGTTCAAGTTGACGTGGCTCACGTCCACCCCCGAGAGCGATGCCTGCTCGACCGCGTAGCCGTGGTTTTGGCTCGTGATCTCGACCTCGCCGGTGGCGACGCGCCGCACCGGATGGTTCGCGCCGTGGTGGCCGAATCGGAGCTTGTAGGTCGTCGCGCCGAGCGCAGCCGCGAGCAGCTGGTGACCGAGGCAGATGCCGAAGACTGGCACCTCGCCGAGCAGGTTGCGGATCGTCGCCGCGAGATGGCCGAGCGCGGCGGGATCGCCAGGACCGTTCGACAGCAGGACGCCGTCGGGACGGCGATCGAGCACCTCGCGTGCGGGCGTCGAGGCAGGCACCACCTCGACCGACGCGAATCCCGAGAGGTGCCGCAGCATCGTCGCCTTCACGCCGAAGTCGTAGGCGACGATCCGGAGCGGTCCTCCTGCCACCTCGTAGGGTGCTGCCGTCGTGACACCCCCGACGAGATCGGCCCCCTCGGTGCCCGGCTCGGCGCGCGCGGCCGACAGGAGCGTCGCGTATGGGTCCGTGCCGAGCGCGCAAGGCATCGCCCCGGCCTCACGTACGTGCCGCGTGAGGCGCCTCGTGTCGACGCCCGTGATCCCGCCGATCCCGTGGCGTGCGAGGAAGCTCTCGAAGTCACCGGTCGCCCGCCAGCTGCTCGGCCGGACGGTCAGGTCCCGCACGACGACCGCACGGCAGAACGGTCGGCGCGCCTCGTCGTCGGCCGGGCTCACCCCGTAGTTGCCGATGTGGGGGTAGGTGAAGGCGATCACCTGACCGGCGTAGGAAGGGTCGGTGACGATCTCTTGGTAGCCGGACATCGCCGTGTTGAAGACGAGCTCGCCGGTGGCGAGGCCTCCCTCGGAGGAGGCCAGCGCACCGACGGCCTCACCCTCGAAGCTGGTCCCGTCCGCGAGCACGAGAGCCGCTGCACGACGCCGCCCGGAGTGGGCGGCGGAGGCCCCGCCGGGCGTGCTCGCCGAGGTGCAGTCCGACATTTTTGTCGACGTGCTGCTCATCGCACTGCCTTCCCGTCGACCACGACTGCCTCGCCACCGACGATCGTGTGCCGGACGCGCCCCACGAGCTCCCGGCCCGCGAACGGGGTGTTCCTGCTCCGGCTCGCGCTCGTCGCCGGATCCACCGTCCAGCGCGCGGCGAGGTCCACGACGCACAGCTGCGCCCGAGCTCCGGGCCGGATCGGACCGCCGTGCCCGCTCGCCACGTCGAGCCCCGCGATGCGCGCGGGCACCACCGAGAGCGCGCCGAACAGCTCGGCGACCGATGCACGCCGCGGGGCCGCGCCGGGAGCGGTGAGCCAGGGTGGCGCGCCCGTGGCGGCGTCGAGGCACAGCGCTCCGTACGCGACAGCAAAGGCCGTCTCGAGACCGGTCATCCCCGGGGGTGCCATGTCGAACGGCTCCTCCTTGGACTCGGGCGGATGCGGTGCGTGGTCCGTGGCGACCGCGTCGATCGTCCCGTCGAGCACACCGGCGCGCACGGCGAGGACGTCCGCCGCGGTGCGCAGCGGGGGGTTCACCTTGAACACCGGGTCGTAGCCGGCCACCTCGGCGTCGGTGAGGCTTAGGTGGTGCGGCGTCGCCTCGGCTGTCACCGGGAGGCCCTCGGCACGCGCGGCCTTGACGAGCGCCACCGAACGGGCGCTCGAGAGATGGAGGAAGTGCATCCGCGTGCCGGTCAGCCGGACGAGGCCGAGGTCGCGCTCGACCATCGCTTCCTCCGCGATCGAGGGCTGGCCGGGGATGCCGAGCCGGCTGGACCACGCGCCCTCGTGCATGGAGCCGCCTCCGGCGAGCTCCTCGTCCTCGCAGTGCTCGGCGAGGACGACGCCGAGCGGGCGCGCGTACTCGAGCGCCCGGCGCATCAGCCCGGCGTGCTGGACGCCGCGGCCGTCGTCGGTGAACAGCCGCACGCCGAGCTCTGCCATCTCGGCGAAAGGCACGAGGCGCTCCCCGGCCCGCCCGACGGTGATCGCACCGGCGACCGCCACCTCGACGCACGCCACTCGAGCGAGCGCGAGGACGGCCCGGACAGCGGCGGCGCTATCGGTCGCCGGATCGGTGTTGGGCATGGCGACGACGGCGGTATAACCACCGAGCGCCGCGGCGCGCGCGCCGGTCTCGACGGTCTCCGCGTCCTCACGCCCGGGTTGGCGCAAGTGCGTGTGGAGGTCGACGAGACCCGGTCCGGTCACGCATCCCGACGCGTCGAGGACCTCGGTCCCCGGCGGGACGTCGATCCCCGGGCCGACGGCGACGATCGTCCCACCCTCGACGAGGACGTCCGCTCGCTGCTCGCCATCCGGCGCGACGACACTGCCGCCGCGCAGCAAGAGCCTGTGCCTACGGCCACGCTCAGCCACGGCGGGCACCGCCCGCGACGGGCACCGCTGCCTCGACCACTTCCGCACCTACGGACATACCTCCGGACATACCTGGGAAGGGAGCCGGGAGATCGCCGGCGAGCAGGCGGAACAGCACGGCCATCCGGACCGCGACGCCGTTGTGCACCTGGCGAGTGACGAGGCTACGGGGCGAGCTCGCGATCTCTGCAGCGATCTCGACGCCCCGGATCATCGGCCCCGGATGCATGACGACGAGGTCGGGATCGAGCCGGCGAGCCCGCTCGCGCGTCAAACCGTAACGCTCGGAATACTCGCCGAGACTCGGCAGCAGCGCCTCGCGCAGGCGCTCGCTCTGCAAGCGCAGGAGGTAGCAGACGTCCACCTCGTCGAGAGCGGCGTCGAGGTCGTGGGCGACCTCGACGCCCCAGCCCTCGGTCGTCGGCGGCAGGAGGGTCGGCGGCCCGACGAGCACGACACGTGCTCCGAGCGCCCGGAACGCGAGCACGCACGAGCGGGCGACCCTGCTGTGGCGGACGTCGCCGACGATGGCGATGCGCACGCCCGCGAGGTCGTCGACCGGATCGGCGCCGGCACGGCGCGCCATCGCCTCCCGGAGGGTGAAGCAGTCGAGGAGGGCCTGGGTGGGATGCTCGTGCTGGCCGTCGCCGGCATTGACGACGCAGGCATCCACCCACCCCGCCACCTGCGCGGGTGCACCGGAGGAGCCGTGGCGCACCACCATGACGTCGACGCCGAGCGCGTCGATCGTCTCGACCGTGTCGCGCAGTGACTCGCCTTTCGTCACCGACGAGGTGGCCGCCGTGAAGGTCATCGTGTCCGCGGAGAGGCGCTTCGCCGCGGCCTCGAAGGACAGGCGCGTACGCGTCGAGCTCTCGAAGAAGACCGTCGCGACCGTCTTGCCCCGCAGCGCCGGCACCTTCGGGATCGCACGCTCCGACACCTCCGCGAAGGAGTCGGCGAGGTGGAGGATCTCGACGATCCCCTGCCTGCCGAGATCCTCGACCGAGAGCAGGCCGGCGCGGCTCACCGGGCACCACCGCACGCGACCTCGCCGCCGTGGGAAGGGGTCGCCTCCGGAGGCGCCGGGGCGGGAGGCACGGGCACCGTCTCGCCGATCACGACGCCGCCGGTGCCCACCTCCACGAGCTCGTCGCTGCGCGTCGGGAGGTTCTTCCCGACGTAGTCCGGGCGGATCGGCAGCTCGCGATGCCCGCGATCGACCATCACCGCGAGCTGGACCGCCCTCGCGCGCCCGTGGTCCGCAAGCGCGTCGAGCGCGGCCCTCACCGTCCTGCCGGTGTAGAGCACGTCGTCGACGAGCACCACGACCCGGTCCGTGAGGTCGACCGGGATCCGCGTCACCTCCTCCGCGAGGACGGGCCGGATGCCGATGTCGTCCCGGTAGAAAGCGACGTCGAGCGCGCCGAGCGGGACGTCGGCGCCGTCGATCTCGGCGAGGAGCGCCACGAGGTGCTCGGCGAGTGGCACCCCACCGGTCTGCAGCCCGACGACGACGAGGCCTCCGGCACCGTGATTGCGCTCGAGGATCTCGTGCGCGATCCGCACGAGGGCCCTGCGCAGGTCGTCGGCGTCCATGACGAGCGCTCTCGGCACGAAGGCGCCTCCCCTGGAGCGCGCCGACAACCTCACCTGCTCAGCCACACAGCTCTCCCGACGTCCGTACGGGCCTCACGGGACCCGTTTCACGTTCCGCTCGAGCGATGCTAACGCACAGGCGCTCGCGGCCGGGAGGCCGCCGGTCGAGCCCGGGTGCTCAGCGCAGCTCGAGCTCGCCCGAGCCGTACTCGACACCGACGGGCTCGAGGACGACACGGCGCGGGCCCTCCTCGACGTGACCGGCGAGGAGGGCCGTGTAGCCGAGGCACGACGCCGCCGACACGAGCGACTCGCCCGCACCCGCGCCGACGTAGCAGGCGAAGCCGGCCCCCATGTTGAGCGTCCCGTAGGCCTCGTGGTCCGAGAGCCCGGCTCGCTCCGCGAGGAAGGCGAGCACCTCGGGCACCTCGGGGAGGCGCTCGATACGGTAGGTAAGCGCCCGGTTCGCACGCATGAGCTTGCGGAGGCCATGGCCGGTCACGTGGCTCGCGTAGTGCAGCGGGATCCCCTCCGCGAGCGCCAGCTCGACGAGGGGGACGTAGATCACGCTCTCGTCGAGCAGCGCGTCGCCGAGATCTCGTCCACTCGCCATCGGAGTCGAGAGGCCCGCGTCGAGCTGCGCGGCGACGTCGCGCGCGAGAGATGCCCCGTTCGCGTGGAGGCCGCTCGACGCGACGAGCACGATCTCGTCGCCAGGCGAGAGTCCGGCGCCGAGCAGCGGCGCGACACCGTCGGGAACCCGGCCCACGGCGCTGCCCGCGAGGTCGATCGCGTCGGTAGCGACGAGACCGGCGAGCGTCGGCGACTCGCCACCGCCCCAGGCAGCCCCCGAGTCTGCGCATCCTCGCCGGAAGCCCTCGACGAGCGACGCGTGGCGCGTCCCGCCGTACCACGACGCCGCGCCCGTCGCGAAGTACGCGTTGACGACGAACGGCAGCGCTCCCACGCAGCAGCAGTCGTTGACGATCGCCGCGACCGTGTCGTAGCCGATCGCGGCGAAGCGGTCGATGCCGGAGCAGTCCTCGTAGGCACGGGCGATCGTCGACTTCGTCCCGAGGCACTCGAGGACGAACCCGAGCCGGAGCCCGCCGACCTCGACGACGACCGCAGGCTCGCCCCGCGAGGCGTCGTCGACGGCCGCGCCGCGAGCCGCCGCGTAGCCCGTCGTCGAGAGTGCGGCGGCGAGCGCACGCCGCTTGGCCGCGTCGAGCGTCGTATAGTCGACGCCCGCCCGCTCGTACGCGCCCGTCACGACGGTGCGGTGGCGACGGGGCGCGCCTCTGAGGCGACCGCCGACAGCACGCCGTTCACGTAGCGCCCCGAGTCCTCCGTCGAGTACTGCTTCGCGAGCTCGACCGCCTCGTCGATCACCACGGCGACCGGGACCTCGGGCTGGTCGAGAAGCTCGTAGGTCGCGAGACGGAGAAGCTGGCGGTCGATCGCGGGCAGCCGGTCGATGGCCCAGGCAGTCAGGTGGCGCGCGACGAGCCGGTCGATCTCGACCTGGTGCTCGCTGGCACCACGCGCGAGCGTCTCCGCGTACGGCTCGGGCGGGATCGGCAGCGCGACGATCACCTCGTCGGCGGTCACGCCTTTGATCTCCATCTCGTAGAGCAGACCGAGGGCCCGCTCGCGGGCACGACGGCGCTCGCCGGTGGCCGGCACGGACTCCTGCCCGCTACGCCCTCGTGAGGTACTCACCGGACCGGGTGTCGACCTTGATCCGGTCACCCGGGTTGACGAACAGCGGCACCTGGACGACGAGACCCGTCTCGGTGGTCGCAGGCTTGCGCGCGCCGGAGACACGGTCGCCCTGCAGGCCGGGATCCGTCTCCGCGACAGCGAGCTCGACTGCCGCGGGCAGGTCGACGTCGACGATCTCGCGACCGTAGAGCTCGAGCACCGCGGAGTCGCCCTCCTTCAGGTAGGACGTCGAGTGGCCGAGCGCGGAGCCGTCCACGTTCATCTGCTCGTAGGAGGAGTTGTCCATGAACACGTACTGCTCGCCGTCGCGGTAGAGGAACTGCATCTCGCGCTTGTCGATGAGCGCCTGCTCGACCTTCTCCTCTGCACGAAAGGTCCGCTCCACCACGGCCTTCGTGCGCATGTTACGGAGCTTCGTGCGGACGAAGGCCCCGCCCTTGCCGGGCTTGACGTGCTGGAACTCGACGACTGTGAACAGCCCGTCGGGCAGGTCGATCGCCATGCCGTTCTTGAGATCGGTGAGCGAGAGGGCCATCAGATCGCGTAGTCCTTGGTCGACTTGGTGAGCGGGCGGCCGCCGGTGGTCCCGACGACGACGGTGTCCTCGATGCGAGCCCCGCCTCGGCCGGCGAGATACGCGCCGGGCTCGACGGTCACGACGGCGCCGGCCCGCAGGATATCAGCCGAGCCCTTCGCGACGGCCGGCGCCTCGTGGATCTCGAGGCCGACACCGTGTCCCGTGGAGTGGAGGAACGCCTCGCCGTAGCCGGCGATGGCAAGCGAGTCCCTGCAGGCGGCGTCGACGTCCCCGCCGGTCGCACCTACCTTCACCGCGCGCAAGCCCGCGCGCTGTGCAGCGAGGACGGCGTCGAGCAGGTCGGCAAGATCGTCCGGAGGCTCCCCGGCACACAGGGTCCGCGTCATGTCCGAGCGGTAGCCGTCGACGGTCGCACCGAAGTCGACGACGACGAGCTCGCGCTCGGCTACCACGCGGTCGCCCGGACGGGCGTGAGGCATCGCCGCGTTGGGTCCGCTCGCGACGATCGTCACGAACGAAGGCCCCGACGAGCCACGCCGGCGCATCTCGGCCTCGAGCTCCGCGGCGAAGGCCGCCTCGGTCACCCCGCCTGCGAGGAGCGGCTTGACCTGGGCGAGCGCGACGTCTGCGACGTCGCAAGCCGCCTCGATGCGGGCGAGCTCACCCGCGTCCTTCACACACCGCAAGGACTCGACGACGCCCTCGGTCGCGACGAGGCGCGAGCCGTCGAGAAGCAGCGCGAGCCTGCGCTCCAGCGACCAGCTGGCCGTGGCGGCCTCGAGCCCGACGCGGGCCACACCCCTCGCGGCTCGCGCCAGGGCGTCGAGCTGACCGGCGTTGCCCGCCACCTCGAGATCGACCGCGACCCTGGCCTTTCCCAGCTCCTCCGTCGCCTGGTCGCGGTAGCGGCTGTCGGTGAGGAGCAGCGCGGTGCCCGGCGAGACGAGGAGCATCCCTGCCGAGCCGCCGAACCCGGTGAGGTAGCGGATGCTCTCGAGCTTGGTCACGAGCAGCGCGTCGCACTCGGCGCCGTCGAGCAGGCCACGCAGGCGCTCCAGCCTACCGGCGACGTCCATAGGCGGCATCGACGCGATGTCCGGGGTCCGGGGCACGGCGACCGCCTAGCCCCGCCGCGAGGTGGTGCCCGACGAGCGCAGCAGCCTCGACACTGCCTCGACAGCGAGCTCGTAGCCGACGCCCCCGAAGCCCGCGACGGTCCCGTCGGACACGGGAGCGAGCACGGAGCGATGGCGCCAGGGCTCACGGGCGTCGGGGTTCGACAGGTGGAGCTCGACGACCGGACCGGCGAAGGTCGCGAGCGCGTCGTGGAGCGACCAGCCGTAGTGGCTGATCGCTCCGGCGTTCACGACGATCGCGTCGCACCGCCCACGTGCCCCGTGCACCGCATCGACGAGGTCGCCCTCCCTCTCGCTCTGGAGGTGCTCGAGGGAGAGCCCGAGTCGCTCCGCCGCTCCCGAGGCGCGCGCCACGTGGTCTGCGAGAGTCGCCGTGCCGTAGACCTCGGGCTGGCGCTCGCCGAGAAGCGCGAGGTTGGGTCCGGAGAGCAACAGGACGATCTGGGCGCTCACGACGGTGCTCCCGGTGCGAAGGACCCGCTCGCATGCTCGGAGAGCGTGTCCTCGACGATCTCAGGGGCGACACCGCGCACGGCTTCGACACCTCCGGGGCCGTCGAGGACGAACGTCAAGCCGTCCGTCGCCTTCTTGTCGCGCGCCATGAGGGTCACGATCTCGGCCGTGTCGATGCGAGGCGGGAGCGCGGTCGACAGCCCGTAGCCCTCGACGACCTCGACGTGACGTCGCACCCGCTCGTCGCCGATCCTTCCGAGCCGTCGCGCGAGCAGAGCGGCGAAGACGAGGCCGATCCCGACCGCCTCGCCGTGGCGCATCCCGACGCTCCGCTCGACGACCGGTGGGCTCCCCGCGAGACGGTCGCCGTGCGGCTCCGGATCCACGTCCGCGAATCCCGCTGCCTCGAGCGCGTGGGCGAGAGTGTGACCGTAGTTGAGCAGGATCCTCTGGGCACCGTCGCGCTCGTCGCCGGCCACGGCCGCCGCCTTCGCGGCGGCACAGCTCTCGACCTGTGCCGCGAGGGGGAGGCGGTCGAGGTCCTCGACGCCGAGGAACGCGTACTTCGCCATCTCCCCGAATCCGGACCGCCACTCCCGCTCCGGCAACGTGGCGAGCGCGTCCGTGTCGCAGAGCACGGCGAGTGGCTGCCAGAAGGCGCCGACGAGGTTCTTGCCCTCCGCGAGGTTGACGCCCGTCTTGCCGCCGATCGCGGCGTCGACCTGGCCGAGAAGGGTCGTCGAGACGTTCACGAGATCGAGACCGCGGTGATAGCACGAGGCGGCGAACCCTGCGACGTCCGTGACGACGCCACCGCCGACAGCGACGACGACGTCGTGACGCGTCACCCCGGCGCGTGCGAGCTCGCGGCAGAGGCGCTCGACGGTCGCAAGGGACTTCGCGGACTCTCCGTCGCCGATCGTCAGGTGCACGGTGTCGATGCCCGTCTCGACCTCGACGCCGACGTGCTCTTGAGTCACCACGACGGCACGGCGGGCGCGCCCGGGCAGCACGCCGGCGAGCCCGTGACGGGCTCCCGGCCCGACGACCACGTCGTAGGGGTGTCCCGGGACCGCGACGCGTACGCGGCGCAGCAGCGCCGCGAGCACCGCTGACGTCACCGCGTCGGGGGACAGACCGTCCACGTCGACGACCGCGTGTGCGAGACCCTCGTAGTGGGGGCGCCGCTCCGCGACGAGGCGTGGGACCGCCGCCGCGGGGTCGGGCCGGAGCAGCACGCGATCCTCGGCCGTGCCGACCCGCTCGAGGATCGTGCCGGGCAGGGCACGGAGCCAGACGACCGTGCCCGCTCGGGCGAGCAGCTCGCGGTTCGCCCCGTCGAGCACGGCACCACCGGCGACCGCGACGACCGACGAACGAGTCGCGTCGAGCACGCGGCACAGCACGGCTTGCTCCTCGGCACGAAACGCCGGCTCCCCGCGCTCGGCGAAGATGTCCGGGACGCTCCGGCCCGTG
>DAHXNN010000122.1 GCA_027365385.1 Acidimicrobiaceae bacterium
CTGCCCGTTGGCGCTGGGCCCGTTGGCGCTGGGCCCGTTGGCGCTGGGCCCGTTGGCGCTCTGCCCGTTGGCGCTGGGCCCCACGCTGGTCTGGGCCGAGCCGGGCGGCGTCGGCGCAGCTGACGGTGCTCCGGTGACCACAACCCCGTCGCGGTGCTCGTCACCCGGCACGCCACGGGCCGCCTGGGACTGGCGCGCGCGCTTGTCCGGCGCGAGCACCATCACCATGTTGCGACCGTCGAGGCGCGGCTCGGACTCGACCTTGGCCGCGCCGTCCACCTGCTCGGCGATCCGGTCGAGGATCTTCTTGCCGAGCTCGGGGTGGAACACCTCCCGCCCCCGGAACATGATCGTGACCTTCACCTTGTGTCCCTCGCCGAGGAAGCGGGCGACCTGCCGGGTCTTGGTGTCGAAGTCGCCTTGACCGATCTTCGGTCGGTACTTCATCTCCTTGATCCCGACGTTGCTCGCCTTCCGGCGCGACTCCTTGGCCCGCTGCGCCTCGTCGAACTTGAACTTGCCATAGTCCATGATCCGGCAGACCGGAGGTGACGCGAGAGGCGCCACCTCGACGAGGTCGAGGTCCATCTGCCTTGCGATCGACAGCGCCTCGGGGAGCAGCTTGATCCCGAGCTGGTTGCCGTCGGGGTCGACGAGGCG
Source organism: Acidimicrobiaceae bacterium (assembly GCA_027365385.1). Taxonomy (GTDB): domain Bacteria; phylum Actinomycetota; class Acidimicrobiia; order Acidimicrobiales; family Bog-793; genus JAJZCK01. The sequence continues at coordinate 661 of DAHXNN010000122.1, forward strand.
AACCTCACGAGCCCGGATTCGGTCGTTCATCCGTGGCTCGTTGAGCGTTGGGGCGGTGGAGATCTGGCATCACTCCTCTCGATGGGAACCGCGCCGACCGGCGCTGTGCCGGCCTGCACGGGAACGCGACGCCTCGCGGCTCGACCACCGAGTACCCGGTGCACACCCACACTGACACCGTCACCGGCGCCGGTCGAGGTGACCGGGTGGGAGTCGCATCACGACGCGTCTCCGCTTTCCCCTATCAGTTTTGGCCGTAGGATAGCAGCCGTGAGCAGCCTCTGGACACCCGACGGCGAGCACAAGGTGCCGCGTGGCGAGGACAAGGTGCCGAGCGGCGACCACGGGTCCACCCTGGCAGGAGGTGACGGTCCCCAGCACCTGCACGCGTCCGGTGGATCGCCGGCGGCCGGGCAGTCCCGCGTAGACGACGGTCGGACGGCGCTCGACCGCGACGACGGAGCGCTGCGCGCGGAGATGGCGGAGATCGAGCGCGAGCTCGTCGAGGCGCCTGTGCAGGACGTCGTCGCGAACCACTGCTACGGGCTCTTCCAGCTCGCAGCGCTCCATCTCGGGCAGAGCCCGCCACGGCTCGACGACGCCCGGCTCGCTATCGACGCGCTCGCCGCCGTCGTCGAGACCCTCGGCGACCGTCTCGGCGGCACCGCGACGTCGCTGCGCGACGGCCTCGCGCAGATCCGCCTCGCCTTCGTCCAGATCGCAGGGGCCACCCGGTCCGGCGAGAGCGCCGGCTAGCCGCCGCGCGCCACACGGACCGAAGAGCAGCTAGCCGCGACTACTCGCGTCGACCAAACTTGGCCGCGGATACCTCACCGGCCACCTCGTCCACCGTGCCGAGGTTCACGGCCTCGAATCGGCCGAGGTGGCCCGGGCGGAGACGGAAGCTAACCGTCCTCCCGGCGTCGATGTGCCGGCTCCCGTCCACGAGAGACGTGCAGTGGAACGCGAAGCGCTCTCCGGACGCGGCCTCGACGACACCGAGACCGGACAGTCCGTCGAACGCCGTGACGGCACCCGTCCACGACAGCGACGTCGGCGCGCCGGTGGCTGCGGCGACGTGTGCGTCCAGGGGGAGCAGGCTAGCTTCCACGTCCCGATCTGCGCGGTGACATGCTCTCCCGTTCTCCACGTCGTGACCTAGTGGACGATCTTCTGGAGTGCGATCTCGAGGATGTCCGTCGCACCGCGGTCCTTCAGCTCCGGGATCAGCACGTTGATCGTCGACTTCGCGACGACGGTCTCCACCGCGTAGCCCCCGTCGCCGAAGAGCTTCGACACCGTCGGCGAGCGCATCGATGGCAGGACGTCGATCACCTTCTCGAGATCGCCCTCACCGACGTTGAGCTTCACGAGGACGTTGCCTCGCGCCTCGAGGGCGCCCCGCAGGAGCGTCATCAGCTGGCGCATCGCGTGGGCCTTCACCGGGTCGGCCACGGCAGCGGGGTTGGCCACCAGCTCGGTGTACGACTCGAGGATCGTAGCGACGACACGTAGCCCTGCGGCCCTGATCGCCCTCCCCGTCTCGGTGATCTCGACGACCGCGTCCGCGATCTCGGGGATCTTCGCCTCGGTCGCCCCGTGGGAGAGGCGTACGTCGGCCTTCACGCCGTGCTCGACGAGGTAGCGAGCCGTGAGGTTGGGGTACTCCGTCGAGACGCGAACGCCCTCGGGAAGGTCGCCCGGAGCGTTCCACGGCGACGACCCGTCGACGGCGAGCACGACGCGGATCGGCCGTGTCGTCGCCTTCGAGTAAGGCAGCACGCCGAGCGAGACGACGTCCGCGCTCGTCTCCTCGATCCAGTCGCGCCCTGTGACACCGACGTCGAAGAGGCCCTCGGCGACGTAGACGGGAATCTCTTGCGGCCGCAGGATGCGTACCTCGGCGATCCGGGGGTCGTCGATGGAGGCCCGATAGTCGACGTCCGAGCCACGCACGACCGTGAGATCGGCGGCGGCGAACAGCTCGAGTGTCGGGCGTTCGAGGGAACCTTTCGGGAGCACGAGTCGGAGCATCGCCCTAGCGTGGCCCGCGAGCCCGGACCGCGCCAGACGGGCAGGCCGACGAGGTACCGACGGCGACTCGAGCGGATGCGGGGCTCAACCTCCGCCCGGGATGCCGCCCTGCGCCGCCATCTGCAGGCGGCGTACGGCCTCCCACGGACGCGCGTCGCGAAAGACGGCGCTGCCGGCGACGAGCACGCGAGCTCCTGCATCCACGACGAGGGCCGCTGTCGACTCGTCGATGCCTCCGTCGACCTCGAGCGCGACGTCGAGACGCCCGCGGTCGATCGCCGCCCGCGCCTCGGCGACCTTCGGGAGCACCTCGGCCATGAGCGACTGGCCGCCGAACCCCGGGAACACGGTCATCACGAGGAGCAGGTCGATGCGGTCGAGGTACGGCTCCACCGCCTCGAACGGTGTGTCGGGATTGCAGGCCAGCCCGACACCGAGCGAGAGGGCCCGTGCCGCGTCGAGCAGCTCGCCTGTACGGCCCACCTCGACGTGGACCGTCACCGAGCTCGCGCCGGCGCGTGCGAAGGGCTCGAGGTAGCGGAGCGGCTCGGAGATCATCAGGTGACAGTCGAAGAAGGCCCCGCTGTGTCGTCGGAGGGATGCGACCACCGGTGGCCCGATCGAGATGTTCGGCACGAAGTGCCCGTCCATCACGTCGACGTGCAGCCAGCTCGTCGCGGAGGCCACCTCGCCGGCCGCCGAGGCGAGGTTCCCGAAGTCGGCAGCAAGAATCGAGGGGGCGATCGTCACCTCGCGTGATGCGGGCATGCGGGGAGGCTACCCGTGCCCGGCCCCGCCGCTGCGCACCGGGCCGAGCAGCTCCCCGGGCACGGGCCGCGCCCCGAGGGCCCAGCTCTCGAAAGCGAGCGGGGCTCGGCCCTCAGGTTGGACCTCTCGGAGCTCGAGAAGCCCGTCACCCGTCGTCACCAGACGGCCATGGAGGCTCCCGGGCACTGCGGTCCCGGTGCCGTCTTGACCGCCGTCGGCCCGCGGGGCCATCGCTGCGCGCCGGACGACGAGACGCCTGCCGCGAAAGGTCGTCCAGGCTCGCCCGACCCGGACGACCCGGTGGCAGTGCTGCGCGCTGGCCGACCAGTCGAGCTCGAGCTCGGATGCCGCGAGCTTGGACGCATAGGTGGCCTCGCCCCGCTGCGCGACGGCACCTCCGAGCCCGTCCAGGCCGAGCGCCAAGAGCTCGAGCAAGAGCGTCGTGCCCATCTCGCCGAGACGCCCCCGCAGCTCGTCCGCGGACTCCTCGTCACCGATCTCGGTGCGAGCGGTCGCGAAGACCGGACCGGTGTCGAGACCTTCCTCGAGTGCCATGATGCTCACGCCGGTCTCCCCGTCGCCCGCCAACATCGCCCGTTCGACCGGCGCAGCGCCGCGCCAACGCGGCAGGAGCGAGAAGTGGACGTTGACCATCGGTACCCGCGCGAGCACCTCCGGACGCACGAGCCGACCGAAAGCGACGACGAGGCCGAGCTCCGCCCCGGACCCGACGACGTCCACGACCCGTTCGCTCGTCGGGATACCGAGCTCGACGGCGGCCTGCTTCACGGGAGTCGGCGACGTCGAGCTCCCGCGACCACGCCTGCGGTCGGGCCCCGTCACCACGAGCGCTACCTCGTGACCGGCAGCATGCACCGCCCGCAGGGTCGACGCTGCGACCTCGGGCGTGCCGAGGAAGGCGATACGGCTCAGGACGGCGAGTGGGCGCTCAGCACGCGCCCGGAGGGGCCGCCTCGTGGCGGCGGGGCATCGAGGGCTCGCTGGCGGAGCACGCGCATGGCCTCCTTCCGCTGCACCTCGTCGAGGCGCTCGACCACGAGAACGCCGTCGAGGTGGTCGATCTCGTGCTGGAAGCACCGTGCGAGCAGCTCGTCCGCGTCGACGTCGAGGTCGTTGCCGTCGAGGTCGACACCGACGAGACGTACCCGCTTCGGCCGCACGATCTCCCAGCTGAGCCCTGGGATCGACAGACAACCCTCGTCGTAGGACCACTCGCCGTCCGACTCGACGATCCGGGGATTGAGGACGACGCCGGGCCCGTCACCGACGTCGTAGACGAACATCCGGCGCTCGACACCGACCTGAGGTGCGGCAAGGCCGACACCTGGCGCGTCGTACATCGTCTCGATCATGTCCTCTGCGAGCCGCACGAGCGCTTCGTCGACGTCTTCGATGTCCGCGGCCCGCTGGCGCAACACCGGATCACCGAAAATCCTGATGTCGTAGGTCGCCACACCGACATCTTACCGGCACGAGGCTGGCGACTGCCCCTCGAAGCGGACCGCGAAGGCGTCGCCCGGCCGCGGCGTACCGGCCCACGGGCCCGGAGAGCCCGCGGCGAGCTGCACCGAGAGCACGACCGGGTCGTCTCCTGCGACGAGGACCTGTGCCGCGAGCGCGACGCCGCCGCGCACCTGCCGCACGTCGCCCACGTAGCCACCCGGCGGCGGCGCGAGCAGCGCCGGCGGCACCACGAGCCGCAGGAGCGCACCGGCCCCGCTCTCCCGCACCTCGGCGAGCGGGGCGCGGACCTCGAAGGGACGACCGAGCAGGCTCGCCGCGGCACCGAGCTGCCCACCCGCGACGAGCGCACGAACGAGCGACGACGACACGACTGTCGTCCCTCCGTCGAGATCGTCGGTCACGAGCTCGACGCGGGCGACATCGAAACCGAGGTCACGACCCATGGACTCGAGGAGCCCGACGTCGCCACCTTGGCCGTGGCCAAACCGGAAGCTCGCGCCGACGACGACGACCCGCGCCCGGAGGTCCCCGGCGAGCACCGTGCACACGAAGTCCTCCGCGCTCTCGGCCGCCCTGTCCTCGTCGAAACGGAGCACAACCACCTCGTCGACACCAGTGTCTCGCAGCAGCTCGAGCTTGTGCTCGACGCTCGTGAGCAGCTTCGGGGTGCGTCCGGGGCGGACGACGGTGGCCGGATGGCGGTCGAACGTGAGCACGACGCTGCGCAGGCTGCGCGCGCCCGCGGCCTCGAGGGCGCGTGCCACGAGGAGCCGATGCCCTTTGTGGACGCCGTCGAAGTTCCCGATGGCGACGGCCGCGCCACGGCGTGCCGACGCGGCGCCGACGTCGGTAGCCTCCACCGCCCGCGACGCTAGTCGAGCGCGTCCGAGCCAGTGGCCGTGCCACGGGCCGCTGGCGACACGAGCACGACAGTCGGCTTGGCTCGCTCGTCGGCCCAGGGCTCGTAGACCGCGAGCAATTCCCCGTCGTCCGAGGAGATCGTCCAGGGACCCTCGCCGGTCGCACCGAGCTCCCGCCGGTCGAGCACCTTGCCGTGCGCGATCTGCGCGACCAGCTCGTCACCGACCGTGACAGCCGCCAGGTGTGCGACGAGGCCGGACGCGGGCCGGACGTCGGCACGCGACAGGTCGTCGAGCGGCACCGCGTCGGACACCGAGAGGCTGCCGACCGCCGTCCGGCGCAGCCGGCGCAGGTGTGCTCCGCCACCGAGAGCCGCGCCGAGGTCGTCGGCGAGGGAGCGGACGTAGGTGCCCGACGAGCAGTCGACTGTGACCGCAAAGATGCCGGGCTCCCCTGCAGGCGTGACGTCGAAGCGCGCCACCTCGACAGGTCGCGGCGATCGCTCGACCTCACCACCCTCTCGAGCGATCTCGTGGAGCCGTCGACCGCCGATCTTCACCGCGGAGACCATCGGCGGGACCTGGAGGATCCGGCCAGTGAGCCCTGCGGCAGCGGCGCGGACGTCGTCCTCGGTGACGCCGGACATGTCGTAGGTCGCGACGACGACACCACCTGCATCGAGAGTCGAGGTCGCCGACCCGAGAACCACTTCGCCCACGTAGGACTTCGCGAGCCCAGTGGCGAAGCGCAGTAGCCGCGTGGCCCTACCGAGGCCCACCACCAGCACGCCGGTCGCGTCAGGGTCGAGAGTCCCCGCATGACCCGCCTTCGGCTGTCCGAGCAGGCGCCGGCAACGCGCGACGACGTCGTGAGAGGTCATCCCCACCGGCTTGTCGACGACCACGAAGCCGTCGAGGTCGACCTCGCGTCGCGAGCCGCGCCGGGTCATGCGTCGAGCACCGCTGTCGTCCTCTCGTCGCGACGCGCTAGTCGAGCTCGTCGCCGGAAGGGCTCTCGGCCGTGTCTCCCGGGACGCCTCCCGAGGTGTCGCCGGGGATGTCCCCCGAGGCAGGTCCCGGCCGCAGGCGCGCTCTGCGTAGCGCCTCCTCGACCGCCTCGCCAGCCGCGATCGCCGGATCCGCGGCGAACCGGAGCGTCGGCGTCCACTTCATCCGGACCTCGGAGCCGACCGTTCTTTGGAGGATGCGGCGGTGCTCCTCGAGCGCGTCGGCGACCTCGTCGGCGAGCGACGCGACGTAGACCGTCGCGCTCTGCAGCCCCCGGTCGCAGTCGACTGCCGTCACCGTGACGAGCCGGAGGCGCTCGTCGACGTCGGCGAGCCGCTCGAGCTCCTCGGCGAGCACCTCCAACAGCACCGCGTTGACCCGGGCGACACGGGGATAGGGCCGCTGCGGGCCGTGCCGACGTCCACTCTCCATCGCGGGCTCGTGCCCCCTTTCACCGTCACGTACCGGCCCGACTCGAGGCCGGGCCGACGCGCTCAGGACCGCGGCACCTCGCGCTCGTCGAAGGTCTCGATGATGTCCCCGGCGTGGAGATCCTGGAAGTCGGTGAGCCCGACGCCACACTCGAAGCCCTCGTGAACCTCGCGCACGTCGTCCTTGAACCGGCGCAGGGAGGATATGGCACCCTTCCAGATGACGACACCGTCGCGCAGGAAGCGCACCTTCGAGCCGCGGGTGATCGTCCCGTTACGGACGTAGCAGCCTGCCACGGCACCGACGCGCGGCACGCGGAAGACCTCGCGCACCTCCGCCTCGCCCGTCACGACCTCTTCGAACGTCGGGGCGAGCATGCCGACCATCGCCGCCTCGATGTCCTCCAGCAGCTTGTAGATGATCTCGTAGGTCCGGATCTCGACGTCGTGGACCGCCGCCAGCTCGCGGGCACGCCGGTCCGGGCGAACGTTGAACCCGATGATCGTCGCGTTCGACGCAGCCGCGAGCGTCGCGTCGTACTCGGTGATGCCACCGACCGCCCGGTGGACGAACGCGATCTTCACCTCGTCGCGCTCGAGCTTGCGAAGGCTCTCGGTGACTGCTTCGAGCGATCCTTGCGTGTCGGCCTTGAGCACGATCCGCAACGTGGCGTTCTCACCCCGCTGGATCTGCTCGAAGATGTCCTCGAGCTTGGCGCCCGCTCCAGGAGCGACCGGGACCTGGCCGTAGCCGGCGAAGCGGATCCTCTGCTCTCGGGACTCGCCGATCGTCCTCGCGACCGAGAGATCGCTCGTCACTCGCAGCTCGTCGCCGGCGGCGGCCGGCTCGGACAGACCGAGGACCTGCACCGGTGTCGACGGCAGCGCCTCTTTCACCTGGTCGCCACGATCGTCGATGAGCGCCTTGACGCGTCCCCATGCCGGTCCGGCGACGATCGGGTCACCGACGCGAAGCGTCCCGTTCTGCACGATCACCGTCGCGACAGGTCCGCGGCCGATATCGAGGTTCGCCTCGAGCACCGTGCCGCGTGCCCGGCTCTCGGGGCTCGCACGGAGCTCGAGCACCTCGGCGAGCGCCGCGAGATGCTCGAGAAGGTCGTCGACGCCCAGATTCTGCAGGGCGGACACCTCGACTGCGATCGTGTCCCCGCCCCATGCCTCTGGGACGAGACCGTGCTCGGAGAGCTGCTGCAGGACACGGTTCGGGTCCGCGTCCTCGCGGTCGATCTTGTTCACCGCGACGACGATCGGCACCTCCGCCGCCTTGGCGTGGTTGATCGCCTCGATCGTCTGTGGCATCACGCCGTCGTCCGCCGCCACGACGAGGACGACGATGTCGGTCACCTCTGCGCCACGGGCACGCATCGCCGTGAACGCCTCGTGGCCCGGCGTGTCGATGAACGTGATCAGGTGGCCGTCGGCCTCGACCTGATAGGCGCCGATGTGCTGGGTGATACCGCCGGCCTCGCTCGCGACGACGTTCGAGGAGCGGATGCGGTCGAGCAGGAGCGTCTTGCCGTGGTCGACGTGGCCCATGACCGTGACGACGGGCGGGCGCGGTCGAAGAAGGCCCTCGTCCGCGTCTTCCTCGTCGTCGTCCGAGAAGTACCGGGCCTGGAGCGCAGCTTCCTGCTCCTCGCCGGGGTCGACGAGCTTGATGCGCGCGCCGAGCTCGGCGGCGAACAGCTCGATCATGTCGTCCGACAGCGACTGAGCCGCCGTGACGACCTCACCCTGGAGGAACAGGAACCTTATGACGTCGCCAGCCGAGCGGTTGAGCTTCGGCCCGAGCTCCTGCGGGGTCGAGCCGCGCTCGATGATGACCTCGCTGTCCGGCACGGGCGCGTTGGACGGCGTGTACGTCGCCACCTGGATCGGCTCGAGCTCTTCCTGCACGCGCCGGCGCCGCTTGGCGCGGCGCTGTGGGGGTCGGCCCCTTCCGGGCGGACCACCGCGGACTCCCCCGGGCGGTGGCGATCCCGCGGCAGGCCGTGCTCCGACGCCTCCACCCGGTCCGGGGCGCGGACCACCGAAGCCACCGGGGCGCGGACCACCGAAGCCACCGGGGCGCGGCGCACCGGGGCGCGGACCACCGAAGCCACCGGGGCGCGGCGCACCCCCGCCTGTACCAGCCGGGCGGGAACCGGGGAGTGGTGCCCTGCCGCCGAGACCCGGGGGAGGCGGGATCGGCCGGCCCGAAGCGGAGCGCGGCGGACCGCCAGGTGGTGGCGGGATCGGCTTGCCCGACGGGCCCATCAGTCGGCGATGCTGGTCCGCCGGAGCCACCGGCGGGATTCCTGCATTTGACGCGGCCGCCGCGGGGACATCCCCTGCGACATGCTCAGGACTCGACGTCGGCTCGGGACGCTGGGCGGTCTCCGGCGCACCGGTTCCGACACCGCTCGACCCAGCCGGGCGATCCGTGACGGGACGCTCCGGTGCGGGACGACCGATCGGGTGCGCTCCCGGCGCGGCAGCCGGTGCGACCGGCTCGTGTGCTCGCGCTGCTTGACGTGGAGGCTGCGGCGCCGTCCGGGACGGAGCGAGAGACGCGCGGGAGGGCTCCACGAGCTCGCTCGCGGGCCGGCTGCGGACGACCCTGTGCTCCGTGGCGAGACCTTCGGTCGGCGGCTCTGCGCTCGCATCCAGGACTGGTACAGCTCGGACAGGCTCGGTGACGCTCGCAGCGGCTGGCGGCACGAACACGGGGGGCACGCTCCCAGGCTGGCCACCGCTCGCGCTCGCTGCTACTGGGCGGCTCGCTCCTGGCTCGGCCGCTCGGCCCACCGGAGCCGCTCCGCGGCTCGCTGCGCCCCGGCTCGGTGCAGCAGCGACGGGCTCCTCCGGTGGCTGCACCTCACGCACCAGTCCCTCGCGCTCCGCCCTGCGGCGGACACGGTCGCCCTGGGCGTCCTCGATCGAGGACGAGTGGCTCTTCACGCCGATCCCGAGGGACACAGCGAGGTCGAGCGCCTCCTTGTTGGTCAGCCCGAGCTCACGCGCAAGCTCGTAGACGCGGATCTTCTTCGCCAACTGCCTGACTGTCCCTTCTCGGCGCGGGTCGCACCCGCGCTACACCACCGGCACTCCGCCGATTGCCCTATCCTCGCACACCTTCGTCCACTGCGTGCCCGAGGCCCGTGCTCTGCACGAGCGATGCGACCGCCTCTCCAGCGAGATCGCGACGCAGTCCACGGGAGAGCCCACGATGACGAACAGCCTGCTCGAGGCATGCCGCCGAGCCTGCGCAAAGCCATGCACCGCGACCGTGCAGGGCACGCCCGACGCCCAAGGTCCCGTCGGGCCGTGCGGCGACCCGGACGAGCAGGTCCGTCGTCGCCCGCCGGTGGCACCCGACACAGGTCCGGACCGGGAGCCGGGCTACTGCTCGACCCCAGGGACGTCGCTTGCCGTGTCGGAGTCCACACCGACGTCGCCCTCCGCGGTGGTTCCCGCCACGGCTGGAGCGTCGTCGGCGCTCGTGCTCGAGACGCCGTGCTCTGCTCCCACTGTCGACTCGGTGCTCGTCGACTCGGTGCTCGTCGACTCACCGGCGACTGGCTCCGGGTCGCCCTTCGCCCACTCCTGCATCGAGATCGCGGCGCCGCCACCGGCAGGCTGGAAGACCATCTCCCCGCCCTCGCTCTCGACCCATTCACCTTCGGCCCAGTCCTCGGCTGCGAAGGCACTCTCCTCGTCGGCGAGCTGCGTCTCGCTCTTGATGTCGATGCGCCAGCCGGTCAGCCGGGCAGCCAAGCGGGCGTTCTGGCCTTCCTTGCCGATCGCGAGCGAGAGCTGGTAGTCGTGGACGACGACGGTGGCCGTGCCGCTCTGCTCGTCGAGGCGGACCTCCTTGACCTTCGCCGGCTGCAGCGCCCGGGCGACGAACTCGGCCGGGTCGTCGGAGAAGGGGACGATATCGACCTTCTCGCCTCGTAGCTCGTTCGTCACCATGCGCACTCGGGCGCCGCGCGCGCCCACGCAGGCGCCGACTGGATCGACATTCTGGTCGTTCGACCACACGGCGATCTTCGTCCGGTGACCCGGCTCGCGCGCGCACGCCTTGATCTCGACGACGCCGTTCGCGATCTCCGGGACCTCGAGCTCGAACAGCCGCTTGATGAGGCCGGGATGGCTGCGCGACACGACGATCTGGGGCCCCTTGGTCGTCTTGCGGACCTCGACGATATAGGCCTTGAGGCGCGCACCGTGGTCGTAGCGCTCGTAGGGGACCTGCTCCGCCTGGGGAAGCAAAGCCTCGACCTTGCCGAGGTCGAGCAGCGTGTAGCGGTTGTCGCTCTGCTGGATGATCCCCGTCACGATGTCACCCTCGCGACCTGCGTACTCCTCGTACTTGAGGTCGCGCTCCGCCTCACGGATGCGCTGCAGGATGACCTGCTTCGCCGCCTGAGCGGCGATGCGGCCGAAGTCGCTCGGAGTGTCATCCCACTCGCGCACGACGTTGCCGTCCTCGTCGAGCTCCTGACC
>DAHXNN010000146.1 GCA_027365385.1 Acidimicrobiaceae bacterium
GTCCACAAGAGCGACGTCGGTGGCGTCGTCCTCGACCTCGACGGACCCGATGACCTGGCCCGCGCGTACGAGGCGATGCGCGCAGGTCTCGGCGAGGACGCGGACGAGGTGCTCGTCCAGACGATGCTGCCGCCGGGGACCGAGGTCATCGTCGGGATGAGCTCCGACCCGCTGTTCGGCCCGCTCGTCGTCGTCGGCCTCGGCGGCGTCGCGACGGACCTGCTCGCGGACCACGCGTTCGGCGTCCCGCCGATCACGCACCAACAGGCGCTCGAGATGCTGCGCTCGCTACGCGGCGCGCCCCTGCTCACCGGCTACCGCGGCTCCCGGCCCGTCGATCTCGATGCCTTGGCGGACGTCGTCTGCCGGATCTCCGCCTTGTCGGAGCTGTGCCCCGAGATCGTCGAGCTCGACTGCAACCCGGTCGTCGCCTCGCCCTCCGGCGCGGTCGTCGTCGACGCGAAGGTCAGGTGCGAACCGCGAGTGGACGCGCCCGACCAGCTGACCCGGATGCTCCGCCGGCCACCAGGGAGCGGCCGCCCTCAAGTGTGACGGGCCGGGTGTCCGCTGAGCCGACGACCAACGGGGCCTCCACCGCCCGGGCGAGCAGGCGTGCGTAATAGGCGGCACCGGTCGGGTCGAGGTGCACGCCGTCGGGATAGAAGAAGCCCGGATGGCCGGCGCTCGCGGCGAACCAGTTCACCATGGTCGCGTGCGGGTAGCTGCGGGCGACTGCGGCGATCGTCGCGTTGACCGAGTCCTGCCACGGCCGGGGGACACGCGTGTTGACGAGGACGACGCGCTGGACGTCGCCGAGCGAGTGGAGCAACGCGACGAGCGAGCCTGGCGGGTACGTCGCGTTCGTCCCGAGCTCCACGATCACGCGACTCCCGATCACCCCCTCCGCGCGCAGCTTCGGGACCGCAGCCTGCACCTGCCAGATCTGCTGGCCGATCCTCGCATAGATCTCTATCCCGGGCAGGAGCCGCTCGAGGTAGGGCGCAGCGTCGATCATGACCGAGTCGCCGATCGCCGTCACCCCCTCGCCAGCGGGAGGAGGGAGCGTCGTCGTGGTCGTCGAGGTGGTCGTCGGGGCCACGGGGAAGGGCGACGGCGGGAGGAGGCCGAGACGTCCCGGCGCCTGCAGCGCCTTCGGGTGCCGGGGCTCCCGGCGGCGCGCGTGCGGACGGGGGTGGGGCGAGATGCTCGTCACCTCGTTCGACGGCACGAGGGCTGGGACGGCGACCAGCCCCGCCAGCCCGATCGTGCAGACGGCGACGTTGCCGAGCGCCGCCGTCGCGACGAGCCAGCAGACCGGTCGCAGCCGGGGAGCGGACCACGAACGAACGCTCCGTCTCGCGCGCAGCCGGTCCGCAGCTCGCGAGAGCGCACCGTGACGCACGGGCTCTTCCACGTAGCGCCACGAGAGTCCGGCGAGGAGCAGGCTGGCACCGACCTGCGCTGCGGAACGCAGCACGTCCTCGGATGCATCCACCGGCGTCGTCAGCACGATGATGGGGTAGTGCCAGAGATAGATCGCGTACGAGCGCTTCCCCACCCAGCGCAAGGGACGCCAGCCGAGCGCGCGTCCAAGACGCGCGGCAGGATGGATCGTCACGGCGACGACGAGCGCCGTGAGGACAGAGAGGAGCACCATCCCGCCGTCGTACAGGAAGCCCTCGTACTGGTTCGTAAGCCAGAACATTGAGACGATGCCGAGCAGGGCGGCGGCGCCGATCCCGTCGAGCACTAGGCGGGCGCCGGGCTCCACGTGGCCGACGGTCCGCTCGCGGGGCCAGACGATCGCGAGCGCGGCACCGACGAGCAGGGCGAACGCGCGGGTGTCCGTGCCGTCGTAGACGCGCGTCGGGTCCCCACCAGGGACGAAGAGGACGCCCATCTCGACCGCAGAGGCCGCTGCCAGTGCGAGCACGAGAAGAAGGCGCGCCCGGCGCCTGTGGACGAAGCGCAGGCCGGCGACGACGAGGATCGGCCAGACCAGGTAGAACTGCTCCTCGACCGCGAGCGACCAGAGGTGGCCGATCGGCGACGGTGGCCCGAAGCGTGCGAAGTACGAGACGTGGTGGAAGATGAACCACCAGTTGCTGACGTAGAGCAATGCTGCTGGGAGGTCGCTGCGCAGCGCCGGCAGCTGACCCGGGTCGAGCAGCGTCACCCAGCCGAGGACGACGAACAGCATCACGAAGAGCGCGGGGAGCAAGCGGCGGGCACGGCGGGCCCAGAACCGGCGGAAGCTGATCCTGCCGTGCCGTCGGTGCTCCGCGAGGAGGAGGTCTGTGATGAGGTAGCCGGACAGCACGAAGAAGACGCCGACACCGAGCAGACCACCAGGCACCCACGACGAGCTCAAGTGGTAGCCGATCACGGCGAGCACAGCGACGGCTCGAAGCCCGTCTAATCCCGGAAGATAGCGGCTCCCTCCCTCGACCGGCTCAGGCACGCGCCCTCCTCGGCGACAGCTCGGCATCCGACAGATTGTGCAGACTACTCATGCCACGACCGGCACGGGACGCGCCGCGGACCCCACCGCCGCGGGTCCGCCGGGCAGGAACCCTTGCGCCACACGCCTTTTCCCATGTGACCTCTTTCCCGGCACGGTCGCGGGCCCGACCGGTCGCTAGGGTCGCTCCTGTGTGCACGACGAGGATGGAGGGCAGCGTCCGCGGCGCCGTCGCCACAGGGCCGGCGGGCCACCCGGGTGCAGAGGGAGAGACGGGTGCCGTTCCAAAGGGGCGGGGAGCGCGCCGGCGGCGGGCACGTGCGACGACGTGGACGCTCGCGGCTGTCGCGGTCGCCTGCGCCAGCTGTGGCGGCGGTAGCCATGCGCTCGCCTCGTCCGCGATCCTGAGGACTGACGGCGCGGACCGGACCGTCGCCCTACGCCTCGACGCGAGCGCGACGGGTGCCCTCGCCGGGTTCAACTTCGACGGCTTCGGCGAAGGTCGGATGCGCGTCCACGTGCCTGTCGGCTGGCGCGTCGAGGTGACCTGCACGAACGAGTCCACGATGCTCACGCATTCGTGCGCCGTCGTCGAGGACCGCCGGCTCTCCCCCTACGGCGCAAGCCTCGCGTTCCAGGGCGCCTCGACGCCGGACCCGACAGCAGGGCTCGGCTTCGGCAAGACGGCGAGGTTTGCCTTCGTCGCCTCGAGGGTGGGAACCTACCGGATCACGTGCCTCGTCGTCGGCCACGAGATCGACGGGATGTGGGACTGGCTCACGGTCACGGCCGGCGGCCGTCCGTACGTGACGACCTGACCGCTCGAGCGTCGATGTTGCCGAGCCTCATGATCCTCGGGTCGACGTAGACGGCGCACACCTCGCGGTCGGGTCGTGTGAAGCGTCAGTGGTGGAAGCCATTCCGGTCCGGGTGCTGCGGGAGACGCGACGGCAGCCGCCCGAGCTGCACGAGCTCGGCGACGAGATCGGCGAGGAACATGTCGGCGAGATCTCTCCCGAAGCCGTTGCGGACCACGACGCGAAGGACCGCCGTCGACTGGAGCCGAGCGGGAAAGGTGTACGCGGGCACCTGCCAGCCCCGCTTGCGCAACCCGTCGGAGACGTCGAAGACGGTGAAGTTGTCCACACCGCGGTCGAGCTCGGCGACGACGACCGGTAGCTCGCTGCCGTCGGCGAGAATCCGGAGCGGGCCAGTGGCGCCGATGGACGAAGACAGGTGCAAGGCTGTGTCCCGGCACGCCTGCTGCACGCGCCGGTAGCCCTCCCGCCCGAGGCGCAGCAGCTCGTAGTACTGGGCGACGACCTGTGCACCGGGACGCGAGAAGTTGAGCGCGAACGTCGGCATCGAGCCACCGAGATAGTTGACGTGGAAGACGAGCTCCTCGGGCAGCGCCTGCTCGTCGCGCCAGACGATCCAGCCGACGCCGGGATAGACGAGGCCGTACTTGTGCCCGGAGGTGTTGATCGACACGACGCGGTCGACCCGGAAGTCCCAGAGAAGATCCGGGTCGAGAAAAGGCGCGACGAATCCGCCGGACGCGGCGTCGACGTGGATCGAGACGTCCGGGCCACCTCTCGCGGCGAGCAGGTCGAGCTCGGATGCGATCTCCGCGACCGGCTCGTAGGCGCCGTCCTGGGTCGAACCGAGGATCGCGACGACTCCGATCGTGTCCTCGTCGCACAGCGACGTCGCCTCGGCGCCGGTGAGGTGGCGGCGCCCCTCCACCATTGGGACGTAGCGCGGCTCGACGTCGAAGTAGCGACAGAACTTCTCCCAGCAGACCTGGACGTTGATTCCCATGACGAGATTGGGCCGAGCGGTGCTCGCCCCCAAGCTGCGCCGACGCTCGCGCCAAGACCTCACGAGAGCGAGCCCTGCGAGCATGCACGCCTCGCTCGACCCCGTCGTCGAGCAGCCCGTCGCGTCCCGGCCGGGCGCGTGCCACAGGTCGGCGAGGATGTGGACGCAACGCCGCTCGATCTCGGCCGTCTGCGGGTACTCGTCCTTGTCGACGATGTTCTTCTCGGCGCACTCGGCCATGAGGCGCGCCGCCTGCGGCTCCATCCACGTCGTGACGAACGTCGCGAGGTTCAACCGAGCCGCGCCGTCGAGGAGCAGCTCGTCGTGGACGAGCTGGTACGCGGCGTCCGGGTCCAACGGCCCGTCGGCGAGACGGTATCGCGGGACGTGCCGCGTCTCGGCATCGCGCGCGAACAGCGGACCCAGCGTCACCTCGTCGGTGGGAGCGCCGTCCCAGCGGTGAAGCGCCACAGAGACTCCTTCGTCCGGGCCGGCCGCTCGTGTCGCCGGGCTCGACGCGGACCCTAGCGCCGCTGCCCGCCACGCGGGGAGCGCGTCTCGTGGCGGGGAGCTGGCGGCACGTCGGCCACTCGTCGGCAAGACTGAGGAGATGACTTCCACACGCACGTTCGAGCTACGCACGTACCGGTCGTCGCCGGGCCGCCTCGCGGCGCTGTCGGCTCGCTTCCGGGACCACACGATGGCGCTGTTCGCCGCCCATGAGATCACTGTCGAGGGCTTCTGGCAGGCCCAGGACCTCGACGACCCGTCGACCGGCACGCTCGTCTACGTCTGCTCGTTCCCGAGCCGCGAGGCGGCCACCGCCTCCTGGGAGTCGTTCCGCGACGACCCCGAGTGGCAGCTGGTCAAGGGCGAGAGCGAGGTGCACGGCTCACTCACCTCGAGCGTCGAGTCGCTCTTCATGGCGCCGACCGACTACTCGCCGATGCGCTGACCGCCAGTCGCCCGAGCAGTCGGCCCACGGCCGCGTAGCTTGGTGTTGACGAACGAGTGGACGGCGACGCCGCCGTACCTCCGGCGAGCTCACGCGCGCCGAGCTGTGACAGCCACCTGACCGGGCTGAACACCAGGTGGGCAAGCGGCACGTAGACGAGACGAAGCCAAAGTGCCACGAAGAGTGCAAATCTGACCGGTCACGTACGCTCTGTACCACCACCGAAAGCACGTTCTTCGCGCCGACCATACCGCCGTAGAGCAAGGCGGGCCCGGGTTGTCAGGAACAGCACGAGCGAAGCGCTGACGAGCACCCCACGCGGTAGCTCCAGCGCCCATCTGGACTACCGGAGAGAGCGCCGCCGCTAGCAGAGCTAGCCTGATCTCCTGGCTAACGCCCTGTAGGGAGCGAGGTAGCTCTCCCGGATCTCGTCCGCGATCCGACCACTACGCGAGATCGCGATGCCTTTGCCCTGAGCCCAGCTGCGGATCCTCGACGGCTGCGCCAAGTAGGACTCCAGCACCTCGGTCGAGAGCGGACCGCGCTGTCCCGTGGATATGCCATTGCGACGGGCCCACTCTCGCACCACTTGCGGTCGGGCATCGTAGAGATCCCGCAATGCCTCAGGTATCCGTCCGCGATCGGACACGTCGAGACCGCGCTCACGCGCCCAGCTACGAATGGCAGCAGTATCAGTTAGCGATGATTCTTTGACGTCCACGACCCTATGCTAATGCGAAACTAGGTGTGCCCGTGCACAACGTGGTTCCGGAGGGGTTTCGGAGGGGTTTCGGCATTGCATGGCTGGTTTCGGTGCTGCGCTCCGGTTGGTTTCCATTCCGCAACCCGACGCTCGGCGCGGCGCCGCCGAGCCACCAGATGGCATGCTCCCAGAATGGTCTCGCGCGAGATGGCATCCCTGTGCGCGAAACGGCGAGTGGAATGACGGGTACCGCGCGAACCTCGGTACCGCGCGGACTTCAGTACGTCGCCCTGCCACCGCTGATGTCGTAGACCGCTCCTGTCGAGAAGCTGCACCTGTCGGACGCGAGCCACGCTACGAGCTCGGCCACCTCCTCCGCACGGCCCACGCGTCGCATCGGGATGAGGCTGGTGATGTGGTCGAGGACCTCCGGCGAGGTGTCTGCGTTCATAGGCGTCGCGATCACTGCCGGCGCGACGGCGTTGGCGAGGACGCCGCTCGTCGCAAGCTCCTTCGCGAGCGACTTCGTCAACGCGATCACCGCGGCCTTCGATGCCGAGTACGCGGACAGTCGAGGGTTTCCTTCCTTGCCGGCGATGCTCGCGATGTTGACGATCCTGCCCCAGCCGCTCTCCCGCATAGCCGGCACGACAGCCCGGCACGTGTGGAACGTGCCTGACACGTTCACCGCGAACGTCCGCGCCCAGTCTGCGTCGTCCACCTCCCACAGCACCACGTTGGGGCCGACGACACCGGCGCTGTTCACCAAGATGTCGACGGGCCCGAGCGAGCTCGCCGCGGACGCGACAGCTCCTGCGTCGCAGACGTCGACGACCATGTCGGCACCTGGCACGACGTCCCACGTGACGACGTCGACGCCGTCGTCCGCGAGCCGCTGCGCAGCCGCCCGTCCGATCCCGCTTGCTCCCCCTGTGACCAGCGCTCTCCGGGTCATGGCAACCTCCCGGGACAGCCTGCCATCTGCGGCGCCGCAGCGCCGGCGCCGACGGGACCCCGCAGAGCGTCTAGCCTGCGCGCCGTGCTGCAACGACGAGTCGGCACCACGTGAGAGCGCTCGTCCTCACGAGCCCGGGCCGCTGTGAGGTGCGGGAGATCGACGACCCGGTACCCGGTCCGTCGGACGTGGTCGTCGACGTGGAGCGTGTCGGGGTGTGCGGGACCGACGTCGAGCTGTTCACCGGCTCGATGCCCTACCTGGCGGACGGCCACGCAAGCTACCCGATCCGCCCCGGTCACGAGTGGTGCGGGACGGTGTCCGCCGTCGGCGGAGACGTCGATCGCCGCTGGGCGGGCACGCGCGTCACAGGGGACACGATGCTCGGGTGCGGCCGCTGCCGACGCTGCCGCACCGGCCGCCACCACGTCTGCGAGGACCGCTACGAGGTGGGGATCCGAGGTGGATTCGCCGGTGCGCTCGCCGGGAAGATCGTCGTCCCGGTCGGCTCGCTCCTCGAGTTGCCCGAGGACGTCGACGATGTCGCCGGCGCGCTCGTCGAGCCCGCGGGGAGCGCGCTCCGCGCGGTGGAGGCGGCCGACGTCGGTCCGGGGGCTCGCGTCCTCGTGCTCGGGGCGGGCACGATCGGCCTGCTCGCGGAGTTGTTCGCCCTCGCATTCGGAGCGGAGGTCCACGTCGTCGACCGTTCGCCGGTTGCGCTCGACCTCGCCAACGCCCTCGGGGCGACCGGAGCCTGGACTGCGGACGACGTCCCCGCGCTCGCCTACGACGCGGTCGTCGACGCGTCGACGTCGCCGCAGTTCCCCCAGCTCGCGCTCGACATCGTCGAGCCAGGGACGCGCGTCGTGCTCGTCGGCCTCGCGGGCAGCCCGAGCATGGTCGACGCTCGCGATCTCGTGCTGCGCGACGTCACCGTCGTCGGCATCCTCGGCGCGTCGTCCGGCCTTGCTCGGGCGATCGAGCTGTTCGCGTCGGGCACCGTCGACCCCCGGCCTCTCGTCGCCGCGACCGTCGGGCTCGACGACGTCGCGCAGGTGCTCGCCGGCTGGAGGCCCGACAGCTGTGGTCCGGGACCGAAGATCCACGTCGACCCTCGGTGACCGCTGGCTGGAGCTCGCCTCGACGAGCGTTCCTCGCGTACGCCGTGCTGGGCCTGTTCGCGAACATCCCGGCGTGGCCTGGCGACCCGGCGCGTATCGCAGCCTGCACCTGCGGGGGCAACAAGGACCCCATCCAGACCGTGTGGTTCCTCGCGTGGACACCCTACGCGCTGCTGCACGGTCTCGATCCGTTCACCACGCATCTGCTCAACGTGCCGATCGGCGTCGACCTCGCGCAGAACACGTCGATGCCCCTTCTCGGCCTGCTCACCGCTCCGCTCACGCTCGCCGTGAGCCCGGTCGCCAGCGAGAACCTCCTCCGGTGGTGCGCGTTCCCGCTCTCGGCGACCGCCATGTTCGCCGTCGTGCGCCGCTGGGTCCACTGGCCGCCCGCCGCGTTCGCTGCCGGCCTGCTCTACGGCTTCTCACCTTACATGGTCGGACAGGCGTCGGTCCACCTCGACCTCAGCTTCGTCCCCTTCCCGCCCCTCATCTTCTACGCCGTCCACCAGCTCGTCGTCCGCCGGGACACGAACCCCCTGCGCTGGGGGGCGGCGCTCGGTGCGCTCGCTGTCGCCCAGTTCTTCGTGAGCACCGAGATCCTCGCGACGACGGCGATGATCTCCGCGATCGGGGTCGTGCTGCTCGTCGCGGTACGGCCCCGCCTGGCGGTGGCGAATGCCGGGCACGCGGTGCTGGGTCTCTCCGTGGCGTGCGTGATAGTCGCAACCGCATGCGCCTGGCCCGTCTACCTCATGACCCACGGCCCCCTGCACTTCTCCGGCCCGGTGATGGGGCTGCACGAGCAGTACAACGCGGACCTCCTCGGCCCCGTCCTGCCCACGTCCGCACAGCTCGTCGCACCCCGCCACCTCGTGGCGATCGGCTCGTCCCTCGTCGGCGGCCCGGCGAACGTCGACGAGAACGGCAGCTACCTGAGCCTGCCACTGCTCGCCTGCCTCGCGTGGATCGCCGTGCGCGAGCGGCGGGACCGCTGGGTGCTGCTCTGCCTCGTGATGGCGGTCGTGTCGTTCTCCCTATCCCTCGGCCCGCGCCTCGTCGTCGACGGCACCGTCCACCACCTGCCGTTTCCCCTCCCGTTCGAGCTTGTCCGGCGTGTCCCCGAGCTCGCGGACCTCCTCCCGGCCCGCCTGGCGCTGTACGTGACGTTCTTCGTCGCGGTGGTCCTCGCACTCGGCATCGACCACTGGCACGAGAGATGCGCCGACCGGGGCAGTGCTGCATCGGAGCCTGCCTCGCCGCGACGCCCCTCCCGCACCTTGACACGGACGGCCAGGGCGCTCGGCGTGCTCCTCGGAGCGGCGACGATCCTCGCCCTCCTCCCGAGATGGCCCTACCGTTCGATGAGCGCTCGACCCGCGCCCGCCGAGCGAGCCGCGTCGCTCGCGCTCGTCCCTCGGGGGAGCACGCTCCTCACCTATCCCTACGTGACCCCGTCGACGGACGTCGCGATGCTCTGGCAGGCGCTCGACGAGATGCGCTTCGGCCTGCTCGGCAGCTACGTCCTGCGGCGCGGCCCCGGCGGGCAGGCGACGCTCCTGCCGAGCGCGCTCGCGCCCTACGACGTCGAGGGGATGCTCGCGGACCCGCTCGCGGACGTCGCCGTGCCGATCCCGAAGGTCCCGTATCTCGCGCCGACGACCGAGACGGTCGACGCGACCGCCATCGCGATCGGGCGCGCCGTCGCCAGCGCGCGATTCGGGCGCGCGGCGATCACCGGGGTGGTGCAGAACGCCGATCCCCGCACGCGGTCGCTCTACGTCGTCGGCCGGAGCGGCGTGCTCGTCGGGGTCGACGCGCACCGATCGACGCGCTACCTCCCCGCGACCCACTCGCCGGTGCCGTTTCGCTCGGTGACCCGGGGCGAGCACGTCACCGTCTACGGCCGGACCGGTCCCGGGACGCTCGGCCAGAGGCGAGTGCGCGACCTACGCCAGTTCCTCGAGCGCTACCACGTCGACGCCGTCCTCGTCGAGCTCGGACGCCACGACTCCACCCTCGTCGTCCGCTGGATGGCACAGGCGCTCGGACGCCCCACCCGATCGGGAGGCGACGGGGTGCTCTGGACCGGTGTCCGGCGCGATCTCCGGCGGCTCGGCGGCGACGGGGCGGGAGGGACGGCGGGCATGCCCAGCACCTCCAGGCGCACACGGGGCTCCCGCATCCGGGCTCGGTGAGCTCGCCCGCGTGGAGAGGCGCGGTGAACGGGCCGCTGGCGGCGTGCCCCGACGCCTCGTCGTGGCCTCGTTGCGCGACACTGGACCGCACGTCGACAGACCGACCCGGCTCCCCTCGACGGACGGAGGGTACGCGTCCTTGGACGCGACCCGTGCGCACCGGAGCGGAGGCGGCCAGAGCTCTGGAGGAGATTGCACGTGTCAGCCGTACATCGCCGCTCGAGGCGTCGGGGGCGCCAGCTCGCGGCAACCGTCGCGACCTTGGTGATCGGCGGGACGGCGCTCGCCGTCGTCTACCGGACCAGCTCCGGCAACGCTTCTGCGACGCAGGCGCCAGCCGTCCGCCCGTCGCGCCTCCGCCTGGTCGCCCGCAGCCACCACCCGTCGCACCAGACCGCCACGAGGGCCGGCCTGCGGGTCCTCTCCACCACGCCGTCGAACGGAGCCGGAGGCGTCGGGGGGACCTCGCCGATATCGGTCACCTTCTCGGCGGCGATCGCCGCCGACTCCGCGCGACCGCGCATCGTCCCGAGCGTCCCCGGGTCGTGGAGGACTACCGGTCGGACGACGATGACCTTCACGCCTGCAGCTCCGTTCGTTCCGGAGAGCGATGTCACCTTGACGATCCCGGGCGGTCGTGCAGGTGTCCGCAGCCTCGACGGGTCCACGCTGCGCGCGAGCGTCGTCGTCGACTTCGGGATCGAGAACGGCTCCATTCTCCGCCTCCAGCAGCTCTTGTCCCTCCTCGACTACTCGCCGCTCGCGTGGTCACAGGCCGGACCAGCGATCCCGGCGAACGACACGACGGCTCAGCTCGAGGCAATGTACGCGCCGCCTCGTGGACGCTTCGCCTGGCGCCAGTCCGGATGGCCCTCGCAGCTCACCGTCTTATGGAAGCAAGGCGCGTACACCACCTTCACACGCGGTCTCGTCATGTCCTTCCAGGCCGACCACGGTCTCATCGTGAACGGAGTTCCCGACGCGGGACTGTGGAACGACATGCTCACCTCACTTGGCTCCGGCGTGGTGAACACGGGCGGGTACAACTTCGCGCTCGCCGACAAGGTCGCCCCGCAGACATTGACGATCTGGCACGACGGCGCGGTCGTCCTGCACACCGCGGCGAACACCGGGATACCGCAGTCGCCGACACCGTCGGGCACCTTCCCGGTCTACGCCCGCTACCGCACCTACGTCATGCACGGCAAGAACCCCAACGGCGTCGCCTACGCCGACTTGGTGCAGTATGTGGCGTACTTCTACGACGGCGACGCAATCCACTTCTTCCCTAGGGCGGACTATGGGATCCCGCAAAGCCTCGGCTGCATCGAGCTTCCGCTCGCGCAGGCAGCCGTCGCGTGGCCCTACCTCGCGTACGGCACCCTCGTGACGGTGGTGAACTGACGGCGCCGCTCCATCTCGACGGCACCAGCCGGGAAGGCGGGCTGCGTCACCCTCCCACAGGTAGCTGAGCGAGCATCCCGCCGTCGACGACGACCGTGGTGCCGTTGACGAAGCGAGCCTGCGGCGAAGCGAGCCACGCGACGACTGCAGCGACGTCGTCTGGGTCTGCGAGCCAACCGAGGCGGCGAGGGTCCTTCACGAACCCGAGCTCCTGGGTGTCCGCACCGAGACCTCTCGCTCCGGTGTAGCTCGACGGCGTGTCGACCGCACCCGGCGCGACGGCGACGACACGCACGCCAGCGGCAGCGAGGTCGACTGCCATCTGCCGGGTGAGCGCGACGATCGCCCCTTTCGATGCTGCGTACGGGGCACTCTCGGGTAGCGCCGCGAACGCGTGGACCGACGCCATGTTGACGACGACGGCACCGTCCCCGGCCGCGACGAGATGCGACCTGCAGGCCCGGGTCATCAAGAACACCGACTTCACGTTCACTGCGAACACCCGGTCCCACAGCTCCTCGCTCACCTGAGCGATCCCGCTCGAGAACGGGCTGATCCCGGCGATGTTGCACAGGACGCGGACCTCCCCGAGCCCAGCGGCGACCTCGGCGACACCGATGCAGTCCGAGTCCTTGCTCACGTCCGCGGCACAGCCCGTCGCCGACCAGCCTGCGTCGCGGAGCGTCGCGGCCGTCCGCTCGGCGGCCTCGGCGACTCTGTCGGCACAGACGACATGCAGGCCGTCCGCGGCAAGACGCGCTGACGTCGCCTTGCCGATCCCCTGCCCCGCGCCCGTCACGACCGCCACACGCGTGCTCACCGCTCGCCACTCCCTCGTGCTGCAGACCCTCGCCCCGACCGGGACGTCGAGGCCATCGTAGGGCAGGTGCCGTCGCAATACTGCCGGGACGGGGCCGCAGAGATCGGACCCGGCGACCTACGAGCCTGAGCTCCCGTCGCCCGGCTCGGCGCATGACGACGCTTCGATCGCCCACCGCAGCGCGGAGATCGCCGTCGCGCTGAGGGTCGCCTCGCTGAACCCCGCCCGCGTCGCGACCGCCGCCCGGCCGAGCTGGCAGTCGATGACGTCCGCGACGATACGGCCGACCGGCGTGTCGCGGCGCGCGACGGCGTCTCGGAGCACGTCGTCGAGGGGAAGAGCGGCGAGCACGTCGTCAAGAGGCATGTCGAGGAGAAGGTCGAAGGCAGAGAGCATTCCCGCGGCGAACGCGACGTCGGCCTGATCCCGGCAGGAGCGCTGGGCGAGGAGCTCGCACATCCTCGCTCTCGTGAGCGTCGTGATCGCTTCGCCGTCCGTCGTCGAGCCGTGGCTCGTCTCGAGCAGGAACGTTATCCAACTCTGCAGGTGTCGCCACCCGAGCAGGACGAGAGCCTCTCGGATGCTACGCACGGGACGGCGGAACCCGTTGTCCGCCCCGACGCCCGCTATCTGCATCAGCTGATACGCCATGGCCGGCTCCGAGCGGACCACCTGCTCGAGCTCGGCAGCGCTGCACTGTCGGGACACGAGAAGAGCCGCTTGGCGCAAGCGTCCGAGGTTCGAGGCGTCGAGTGTCCTGCCCGGGACGACCTGCGGCGCCGACAGCAGATCGCCCTGGAAGTAGTCGAAGCCGATCTTGCGGCATGCCTCGAACTGGGCGGACGAGGCGACGTCGAGCGCGAGCGCGAGCATGCCCAGCTGCTTGATCTCCCCGAGCAGGGCGGCCAGCCGGGCGGGGTCCAGGCTCGCGTGGGCGACCTTGACGATGCTGGCGAGTCCGAGCAAGGGCTCGCAGCTCGCGAGGTCCTGCACGCCGTCCAACGCGATCGTGAAGCCGGCGTCGGCAAGGCGCCGGCTTCCCGCGACCACCTCCTCGTCGCCGGTGAGCCACGGTGCGACCTCGAGGACCGTGAGCTCGGGGGGCAGCACGACGGGCACCTGCCCGGCGAGCACGGGGCGGTCCGCGTCGCAGAACACCAACCGGTCCCCGACGAGCCTAGAGACGCCGATGCTCACCGCGTCGAAGAGCACCGATGCCGTGGTCATATCGCCGGCCGGTCCGACCTCTCCCGACGAGCGCGGACCCGTGCGGCCGATCAGGAGCTCGTAGCCGACGACCTCGAGCTCGACGTCGAAGACCGGCTGCCTCTCGACGACGACGTCAATGACCGCCACGGCCCGTCCTCCCGATCGGCGCCGCCGTGTCGAGGTCATCTGCCGGGCGCGCCTCCTCGCCGGCGGCCGGCCAACCCGCCGCACCCACCTCCTCGACTCTGTGCCTCTTCTCGATTCCGCGCGCCTCCTCGATTCTGCGCATCGTCGCGACCACCTCTCCGGCGGCCACGGCCGGGGAGAACAGGTAGCCCTGCCCCACGTCGCAGCCCACCATGCGAAGGCAGGCGAGGTGCTCGGCAGTCTCGATCCCCTCGGCGACGACCTTCGCGCCGAGCCCGTGGCCGAGGGAGACGACCCCTTCGAGGAGCGTGAGCCGGTCCGGGTCGTCGTCGCAGCCGCGCACGAGCGAGTGGTCGATCTTGATGATCTTCGGGTAGATGAGCGAGAGATAGGACAGCGACGAATAGCCGATCCCGAAGTCGTCGATCGCCATCCTGATACCGAGATGGACGAGACGCTGCATCGTCTGGTTTGCCGCCTCGAGATCGCCGAGCGCCGCAGACTCCGTCACCTCGAGGACGAGACGGGACGGCGGGAGGCCGCTAAGGGTCAGGGCCTCCTCCACGACGCGCACGAGGTTGGGGTCGTAGAGCTGGCGCGTCGAGAGGTTCACCGAGACGTAGAGCGACCGGTCGCTGTCGAGTGCAGTCCAGCTCATCGCCCGACGCGTCGCCTCGCGCAAGGCGAAGGCGCCGAGATCGAAGATCAGGTCGCTCTCCTCGGCAAGCGCGACGAACACCGTCGGAGGCACGCTCGCGCGCGTCGGGTGCGCCCAGCGCATCAGCGCTTCGAAGCCCTCCACCTTGCCGGTGGCGAGATCGACGAGCGGCTGGAAGTGCATCGAGAGCTCTTCGGCGGCGAGCGCGCCGCGAAGCTCCTGGGCGAGCTCGAAGCGCTGGACCGCCCGCTCGTGGACACCGGGGTCGAACACGACGTGACGTCCCTTGCCAAGCCGCTTCGCCTCGTACATCGCCGTGTCCGCCCTAGCGAACAACGACGTCGGATCCTCGTCCCCCGTCGCCCACGGCACGATGCCGAGGCTCGCTTGCTGGATCACCGACGTCCCACCGACCGTGAAGGGCTCGTCGAATGAGCGCATCAGGCGTGCCGCTACCTGGTTCACCTCGACGGCACCGTCGAGATCCTCGACGAGCAGGAGGAACTCGTCGCCTCCGAAGCGGCAGAGCGTGTCCGACGTCCGCGTCTGGACGCGGAGCCGATCGGCGAGCGCGACGAGAAGCTCGTCGCCGACGTGGTGCCCGAGGGTGTCGTTCACGCCCTTGAAGTCGTCGAGGTCGAGGAGGAAGACGGCTCCGCACCCCCCTCCGGCACGTCCCGCACGTGCGAGCGCGTGCCCGAGCCTGTCCTCGAACAGGACCCGGTTCGCGAGACCAGTCAGAGGGTCGTGGAATGCCTGGAAGGTCAGCTGCGCGACGAGGTCGTCCTCGCTGGCTACGTCGCGCGCGGCGAGCACGCAGCAGGCACCGTGTGCTCCCGGAAGCTCGAACCGGCCGGTCGTGACCTCGGCGCCGACGATGCTCCCGTCCCCGCGGCGCCAGCGCACCGATCTTCGGCCGAGGTTCGCCACGCAAGAGTCGAGCACCGTTGCACCGCCCGCCTCCACGCCGTCGACGCGGAGGATCCCGGCGCCACCGGGGCCGACGAGCGCTGCCCGACCGTGTCCGACGAGCTCGCAAAATGCGGCGTTGACCTCGAGGACGTCTCCAGTCTCGCTTACGACGGCCATCGCAGTCGGGCTGTTCGCAAAAGCGAGCTCGTAGAGCTGGCGGCTCGGGTAGCGCTCGCCGTCGAGGTCCCTACCCAGATCCCAGAGCCGCGCTCGGTCGGTGTGCTGGGTGCCAGCGGCCCCGTCGACCGCCACCTTTCCGACCTCCCACGTCCGGTGCTGTTCGTTGTCGCAACCACATACGACGCCGAAGGGCTCGACCTTGAGCGAGACACGTTCCTGATGCACGACAGCGCAAGACGCGCACCTGCCCTACGCCTCCGTCACCCGGTCGCCGTCAGCTCCACGACGCTCCGGCCAGGAGGCGCCCCACGCGACGTCTCGCGCCCCTCGGTACTCGCCACCTTGCCGCTTGCTCACCATCTCGTCCCGAACGTCGCCGCCGGCGGTGCAGAGGCTGAGCGTCACCACGCCCTTGCGGATCCAGGGATGACGGACGACGCGCGCCGCGGGACGGTCGAGATCGAGGCCGCGGGCAGCCGCCACGAAGCTGAACTTCTCGTCCTCGTAGGCGAGGTCCGCCCCCTTGAGGCGTCTGTGGAGAGAAGACCGCTCGAGCCGAGCAGAGAAGTGGCACCAGTCGTCCCCTCCGGCGAGCGGGCACGGCGCGTCGTGCGGGCACGGCGCGACGACGGCCATGCCGAGCTCGACGAGCAGGGCGCGAGCGGCCACGATGCGCGCGAAGCCGGCCGGGGTGCCCGCGTCGACGAGCACGACGAGCGGCGCCGCACGAGCGGCGCACGCGACGAGGTCTGCCCGGCCGCGGGCGTCGAGCTCGCCGAGGAGGTAGGACGCCACGGCCATCTCCGCCGCAGGGATCGCTGCGCCCGACGATGCGAGACGCCACGTGCGCCACGTCGCACTCGCGAGCGCGTCCGATCCGGACTCCCCGGCAAGCGAGCGCCCGAGATCGATCGCCACCTCCTGCTGCTCGAGCAACGTCACCACACGCGAGCCGAAGACGTCCACCGCCGCCCAGGACGCCGCACCCGTCCCCGCCCCGAGGTCGACGACGCTCGACGGCCCCGGCGACGCGAGCGAAAGACGCACCTGGCGGAGCGCGGACCACGTCGCCGCGAACGTCGCCGGCATCCGGTAGGCGGCATAGGCGGCGGCGGCGTTGCGACCGGCGAGCACTGGTGACGAAGGGACGCCGCCTGATCGGTACTCCTCGGTCATCCTCGCGACCGACGGCAGCATCGACGCCGCGCTCCGACCAGCGAGCACGGACTCGATCGACCGCCTGAGCCTCCTCGACGCGTCGAGCCCCGTCTCCGTCACGTGCGCCACGCAAGCTCGCCGGCGGACGCGCTCGGCTCCTCGAGCGCCCACCGTACGAGCGTCCCCATGGACAAGAAGCGCCGGATGCCCTCGTAGCGACCCATCGGATGACGGTACATGCTCCCGGCGGGCAGCTCGGCAACGCGAGCGACGATCCGGGTCGACGTGGACGGCGGAGCCGGGCGTGCAACCTTTCGAGCGGGCGTGAAAGCCCAAGGCGCCACCGGCATCGTCGGTCCCGAATGCCTGCATCTGGCAGCCAGCAGGAACGGTACGCCTGGTGTCCGGCAAGCTCCCGCCGCTCTGCGAGCGCCTCGTCGCTCCCGGTCGAGTGCGCGCGCCGGTTCGACGTCGTCGTCTCGTTGCAGTCCCGCAGCGACGAGCAGGTCTCCAAGTTGCTCCTCCGCCTTGCGCAGCTCGGACTCGAAGAGCCGATGGGAGGCTGCCCCGGTCACGAGGACGCGTGCGACACCTTCGATGACGACCTCCCCGCCCCCGTCGGGCCGACGATCGCGACCGTCTGCCCCGGATCGACGGCGAGGGAGAGGTCGGTGATGAGGGGCTGTTCGAGGAGGTAGGAGAAGGCGACGTGCTCGAAAGCGACCCTGTCGTGCACGGCGGGGAGGACGGCGGCGACCTCGGGGTCGGGCTCCTGCTCGGTAGCGTCGAGCAGGGCGAAGACCCGCTCGGCGGAGGCGATGCCGGACTGCAGGAGGTTCGCCATGCTCGCCACCTGGGAGATCGGCTGGGAGAACTGGCGGGAGCACTGGATGAAGGCCTGGACGTCGCCGAGGGAGAGCTGCCCCGAGGCAACGCGCAGCGCCCCGACGACCGCGATGAAGACGTCGTGGTGGGAGGCGAAGGTTGCCTGCGCGGCGAGGCGCTGGCCGAAGACCTTGATGAGTGCGTGGCCGGTGTACATCTCCTCGATGTGACCGTTCAGCTGTCCCGTCGTCGTCCACTGCGCGAGGAAGTGTGGTTGTGCCGCCTTGCCGATGCGGGTCGCGACGACGATCGACGAGGCGACGGTCGCCGCCTCGGCGCTCCATGCGACCGCCGAGGAGAACGCTCGGCCGCGCGTCCAGACGACCGAGGCCGAGGTCAGCGTTCTACGTATCGACGCCCGACCTTCAGGCAAGCGACGGACGCGGCCACGAGGAGAGGACCGCCGCTGCCCAGCCGCATTTACGCCAGTCCGATCGCTTCGACCTGGCGCACAGGGGTGCACCACCGTCGAGCATCGAGAGCCGGCGATCCGTACTGGTCCCGGCTCAGCCGGGACGTTGACGAGACGGCGCCGATTCGGCGCTCGGCATCCCCCGCGGCGCACAACCCGGCGCGTCACAACGGCGGCCGTCGCCACCGCCGCATCAGACCCGTACGGCACGTCGGGGTGTGATGCACACGTCCGATCCGGACCTCTCGTCCACCCTCACGTGGGTGTCGGCAACGCCCGGAGTGCTACCCGGTAGCGCTGCACGGCGATCAGGCACCAGAGGGACTCGACGACACCGAAGGGCCACGTCCGGGAGAGAAAGCCATAGCTCGCGGACAGCGCACAGCCGAGCGCGAACAACAGGACGAAGCTGCGGTGCCGGTGCTCGAGGGCGTACATAGTCATCATGAAGCCGAGGACGACGACGCCGTAGACGGTGAGCACATGACGAGACTAGGACGGCATGGCCTCGAAGTGTGGACAACGGGACCGACGGTCGCGAGTGAGCGCCCGCTCGGACTTTGCGCTGCTGGACCTTGCGCTGACGAGCCTTGTCGTCGCGCGACATCGTCTGGAGCGACTCGCCGGCGATCACGACATCGCCACTCGTAGGTTCCTCGAGGCTGCCGGCGATCGTGAGCAGGGTCGACTTGCCGGAGCCGCTCGGTCCCATGATCGCGACGAGCGCGCCACGTTCCACGGACAGCTCGACGTCTCGGACTGCATGGACCTCGACGACGCCTTCTCCAGACTTCGAGACGCGTCGCAGCTAGAGGAAGCTCAACGACGGACCACCAGCCGACGGGCAAACCGCGGACCTGCCGACGCAGCTGGGAGCTCCGACGCAGCGCGTTTGAGACGCCCGTCGGCCGTGTCGAGCCAGCGGACGACCGAGTCGAGCCGGAAGAGCTCCGCGTCGACGACGAGCGCGAAGCTGAGGTCGAAATCGGCCTCATCCTCTTTGAGGCGCGTCCACTGCTGCATCAGCTCGACGAGATACCGGCGATGGACCTGGATCACGTCATGGACCGACACGCCCGGCACTCGTATCGCGGAGAGCACCTTGATGACGAGCTCGTCACGCGGCGGCGAGGTCGTGTCCGGCGGAGTGTTCAACCAGGACGAGAGCTCGGTCGATCCGGCTCCGGTGATGTGGAACCCCTTTTGCGGGCTCTCGCTCTTGGACTCGTCCGACTCGACGAGACCGTCGCGTTCGAGGCGCTGCAGCGTCGTGTACACCTGGCCGATGTTGAGAGGCCAGACCTCCCCGGTGCTGGACTCGAACTCCTTTTGCAGCTGGAGGCCATACTTCGGGCCCTCGCTCAGCAGGGCGAGGATCGCGTGACGGACGCTCATCGTAGGAGCCGATGGCTGATCATACGCGGTATGGTACAACGCGAGACAACGACGTCGAGGCCCGCTCCCGAGCCGGCAACGCCGAGTGGCTCGAAGATCTACCAGCGATCGGGCGGTCGACGCGCCTGACGAGAGCGACGCACCACGACCGGAGCGCGATGACTACTCCACCGAGCAGACGATGATCGAGGCGCATGCTCTCACCAAGCGCTATGGCGAGACGCTCGCGGTCGACGAGCTCAGCTTCGAGGTGCGTCCTGCCGTCGTGACGGGCTTCCTCGGGCCGAACGGATCGGGCAAGTCGACGACGATGCGGATGATCGTGGGCCTCGACGCGCCAAGCAAGGGCGACGTCAGGGTGAACGGCCGCCGTTACCACGACCTCCCCTGGCCGCTCCACGAGGTCGGTGCGCTCTTGGAGGCCAAGGCGATCCATCCAGGACGCTCCGCCCGGGCCCACCTGCGAATGCTCGCCGAGACCAACCACATCGCAGGTGCGCGTGTCGACGAGGTTCTGGAGATCGTCGGCCTTACCTCGGTCGCGGGCCAGCGTGCCGGCAAGTTCTCGCTCGGCATGGGCCAGCGGCTCGGCATCGCGGCGGCGCTCCTCGGCGACCCGGAGGTGCTGTTGTTCGACGAGCCGGTGAACGGCCTCGACCCCGATGGCATCCGGTGGGTGCGCAACCTCTTGAAGGGACTCGCGCGCGAGGGGCGGACGGTCTTCGTCTCGAGCCACCTGATGAGCGAGATGGCGCTCACCGCGGACGAGGTCGTGATCATCGGAAGGGGGCGCCTCATCGCCCAGGTCCCCGTCGATCGGCTGATCAACCAGAGCTCCCAACGCTTCGTCCGCGTCCGCTCACCGGAGATCGACAAGCTCCGTGATGCGCTCGAGACCAACGGCGCGACCGCCGTGATCGAAGAGGACGGCTCGCTCTCGGTCCGCGGTGCCGACGAGGTCGCCATCGGCGAGCTCGCGGCGAGGATCCCGGTCGTCCTCCACGAGCTCTCGCCGCAGTCTGCGTCCCTCGAAGACGCATTCATGGAGCTCACCGAGGAGAGCGTCGAGTACCACGGCGCGGTAACCGCCAACGCGACGGCATCGACGGGGACCGACCGGTGAACGGGTCGTCGATCGCTTCGAGCTCGGGTGGGACGATGCTCCTCGCTGCCGTGGTGGGTCACCACCACCAACGAGCACCCTTCCTGGCGATCCTCGTGCTCCTCGTGCTCGTCGTCGGCGGGGTTGTCGTCGTGCAACGACGTCGCGACCGCCGTCCGCTCAACGACGCGCCGTCGCCCCGGACATACGAGGAGCCGCTGCCGGTCCCAACCGACAGGCAACGCGCCGTCGCCAGCTCCGGTAGCAAAGCGCCGCGAAGTACCGATCTGGCGGCGCGCGTTGGTGAGCGTCTCCCGACCACCACGCGTGGCGAGAGGGGGGGCACCACGTTGGACGAGGCAATGCCGCGAGGGCGATACGGCATCTCGGGATTGCTTCGCTCGGAGTGGACCAAGCTGTGCAGCGTGCGCTCCACCATGTGGACGCTCGGCATCACCATCGTGCTCGGCATCGGCGTCTCCGTCCTCGCCACCACAGAGACCCGGGCTCACTGGCTCACCACGTCGTCCGCCAGCCGTCAGGGCTTCGACCCGATCAGCACGAGCCTTGTCGGCGTGTTCATCGGACAGTTCGCGATCGGTGTCCTCGGCGTCCTCGTCATGAGCGCCGAGTACGGGACTGGAACCATGCGGGCGACGCTCTCGGCAGCGCCGCGCCGTCCACTCGTGCTCGTCGCGAAGGTGATCGTGTTCGGCGTGGTCGCGCTCGTCGTCGCAGAGGTCGTCTCGTTCCTCGCGTTCTTCGTCGGCCAGGCGCTGCTCACCGCACCGGCGCCCCATGCGACGCTCGGGAGTCCCGGCGCGTGGCGGGCGGTGGTCGGAAGCGGTCTCTACGTCGGCGTTCTCGGTCTCTTCTCGCTCGGACTCGCGACGATCATCCGCCACACCGCGGGAGCAATCAGCGCCTTCGTCGGCGTGCTGCTCGTGCTCCCGTTGATCGTCCAAGCCCTCCCCTCCTCGATCAAGTTCGACGTACGGCGATTTCTACCCGACCGAATCGGCGCGCAGATCCTCAACGGACCCGCGAGTGGCTTTCCCGGCGCGTTCTCGCCGTGGATCGGCTTGCTCGTCCTCTGCGGGTACGCGGCGGCAGTCCTCGTGATCGGCGGTGTGCTGCTCGTACGCCGGGACGCTTGAAGAGGCCTCCTTCGAACCGTCGTCCGCCAGGAGCCTCGTGCCGTCAGGATCGTGTCCTGGAGCTGGTCCGGCGTCACGCTCGAGCAGACGAGATGTCCTTCGGCAAGATCCTGCGCGCGTGACATCGGAAGCTGACGACGTGGCCGTCGTTCACCCGACACGAAGATCGTCGGCTCGAGTGCCGGCGGTCGCGGACTCGTAGGGCGCGACGTCCAGGTGAGACCGGTATCTCGATCGTGTCACCGTCCCACCAAGTTGACCCAGCGTCTCGACTGTCGACCACGACGTCGAACGTGCCACGGTGGGCTACCTCCATCACGGGTGCCTTCCGCGTCAACTTGCGCGTTGCCGACACCTCGAGTCTCCCTTCGGTCGGGCCTGTAAGCTTCGTCCGTCGGTCATGCAGTCACGGACATGAACCCAGCTAGCTCACTTCGTCTTTCGCGTCGCCAGGTCGAAAATGGTGGCGATCTCTCTCGCGTATCTGTCGACGTCGAGGTCCGGGTCACGGACGATCCGGTGAGGCACTGAGTCGATGGCTGCTCGGATCGCCACGGCCATCACCCCTGGGTCGAAGTCGCTACGGAGCTCCCCTTCGGCCTGAAGGCGCGCAAGGAGCTCTTCGAGAAGGTGGACCGCGACGTCGACATCCCGACCATCGACGCGCCTGCGACCTTCGGTCGTCAGGCCACCGCTCCGTGCAATGTCGACGATGGCCACCATGTGGTTCCGGTGCTCACGCATGAACGCGAGATTGGACTCGATGTACGCGCGAAGCGCCGCCGGTCCGGTCGATTCGGCGAGGATGCGCGGGATCATGTAGGCCCGACCGGCTTCGATGACCTCGGTCACGACCTGCCTGATCAGGTCGTCCTTGCCCGCGAAGTGGTAGCTGATCACGCCTTTGCTGATACCGATCCGCTCGGCAATGCGAGCGAGGGACGCCTGCGCGAAGCCGACCTCGGCGATCGTGTCGATCGCGGCGGCAACGATCTGCCGGCGCCGAGCGCTCTCCGTGAACGTCCGCTCCTCAGTTCCTGTCGCCGTATCGGTCATGCGCAGAATGTTGGCGGCCTAGCCATACGGTCAGATATTAGTACAGATGGACAGCACTCGTGCTAGCTTCCAAGTCGTGCGACGAAGCGGGCTCTGCGAGCGGGCTGCCCGGACGGAAGTCGCCGACGTACGCGCTCGTCCATGACCTCGGAGCAAGCCGTGACATCACTCGGCGGCGGAACGAGTGCTGAACACGCGCTCGTCGTCGAGCATCTGACCAAGCGATTCGGCGACCGCCTCGCGTACGAGGACGTTTCCTTCGACGTCGGCTATGGCGAGGTCTTCGGCTTCCTCGGTCCAAACGGGGCTGGGAAGACCACGACCGTGCGGACGCTCGGCACCCTGCTCGCGCCGACGTCGGGTACGGCGACTATCGCCGGTATTCCCCTAAGTGCCGAGTCAGCTCCGGCTATCCGGGCACGGATCTCGATCATGCCCGAGTCTCCCGGGCTCTACCTCCGCCTCACCGTCGCGGAGAACCTCGAGTGCTTCGCCCGCCTCTACCAGCTTACCGATGTTCACAGCCGAATCGACCGGTCGCTGCAGGCGGTCAATCTCGCCGATCGTGCGAACGACCCCTGCGGCTCGTTATCGAAAGGTCTCCGCCAGCGCGTCGCACTTGCCAGGGCGCTCCTCAACGACCCGACAGTCCTGTTCCTCGACGAGCCCACCTCCGGG
Organism: Acidimicrobiaceae bacterium; assembly: GCA_027365385.1. Taxonomy (GTDB): domain Bacteria; phylum Actinomycetota; class Acidimicrobiia; order Acidimicrobiales; family Bog-793; genus JAJZCK01. The sequence goes on from DAHXNN010000146.1 coordinate 23,388, forward strand.
CTCGACCCGGTCGCGACACGCGACGTTCACCAGCTCATTGCCGCATTGCGCGAGCGAGGGGTGACGATCTTCCTCACGACGCATCGGCTGGAGGAGGCCGAGCGCCTATGCCATCGGGTGGCGATCCTGAACACCACGCTGCGCCTCATTGGGCGCCCCGACGAGTTGCGCAAGCAACTGTTCACTCGCAGCCTCGAGGTGCGAACGCGATCCCTGCTCGACGATCCCGGTCGCGTCTTCGCGGGGCTCGCGGACGTTGAGCATTGGGAGCGGTCGCCATCCGGCCCCTACGTGCTGAGCGTCACCGATCCCGATGCCGCGGCACCGGGCGTCGCACGAGCACTCGTGGCCGCGAACGTTGACATCATCTCACTTACCGAGTCGCGTCACTCCCTGGAGGACGTCTACCTCGAGCTCGTCAACGAGGACGTCGAGGCGGCGAAGCGATGAACTTCAGTTGGACGCGAGTCGGGGCGATCCTCCAAAAGGAGCTTCGCGACTACCGGCGCAACCGATTCATCATCTACACGATGTCGTTCATGCCGCTGCTCTTCGTTGTCTTGCCAGTGATCCAGCTCCTCACGATCAAGGCTTCGATCAGCTCGAGCAAGCTCGACACGCGCATCGGCCTTTCCATGCTCTACATGCTGCTCATCCCCGCGATGATCCCGTCCGCGCTCTCCGCGTACTCGGTGGTCGGTGAGCGGGAGCAGGGCACCCTCGAGCCGATCCTTGGCACGCCGATTCGACGCGAGGAGTTCCTCATCGGAAAGGCACTGGCGACGTTCATTCCGACACTCGTGATCGCGTTCGCGATCTTCGGCATCTTTCTCGCCGCGACCGCTCTCTTCGCAAACCCCGTCGTCGTGTCCGCCATCTTCGAACGCTCACATGTGCTTGTGCAGCTGCTCTTCACACCACTGCTCGCGGGATGGTCGATCTGGGTAGGCATTGCCATCTCGTCGCGCTCCTCCGATGTCCGGGTTGCCCAGCAGTTCAGCAGCTTTGCGAGCCTGCCCCCGCTCGCGATCGTGGCGCTCATGTCGTTCAACGTCGTCACTCCCTCGGCCAGCCTCGCGCTCGGGCTCGCCGGCGGATTGCTCGTCCTCGACGTGTTCGGCTGGCGCGCCGTGGCCGCGATGTTCGACCGCGAACGGCTTCTCGCCGGCGGGCGGGGCCGACGATGACCAAGGAGCGGGTCCGATCGACGGACGGCAAGCTCCGGCTGTTCTACCTACCTGCCTACTCACCCCAGCTCAACCCGGGCGAGTGGGCCTGGCAGAACGTGAAGGACGCTCGGATTAGGACCAGTGCAGGGGAACGTTTCACTTCCACGCCGATCATCAGATGGCTTGTAAGAGCAGGTGATTCCTCCGCGACTGCGTCGTAGAGATCGGCTGCCGGGCATGAGCGGCTCGCCCATTTCCAGAACGTGAGCCGTGCTGTCCCGCGCCGTCGGTAGGACGTGTCTCCTCACCCGCGCTTCCCACAATGTCGGCCCGGCCGGACCGACGGCTGCCTCGACCCACTCACGACCCGGCGTCAGGAGAAATCCCTACTTCGGGTCGTCACAGCCAGGACAAGCTCCTCGATGCGCTCGGCCGTGATGTTGACGACACCGCCTGCCGACTCGGCACGGCCGCGCACGACCATCGCGGTCGCTCCGGCCGCGACCTTGCGATGCCGCTTCCAGCAGCCGACGGAGACGACGACGTTGACGAGCCCGGTCTCGTCCTCGAGGTTGATGAAGGTGACACCGCCGGCCGTCTCTGGGCGTTGGCGGTGCGTCACGACGCCGGCCACCGTCACCTTCGTGCCGTCCTCCACCTCCCTCAGCTCGGCTGCGGTCGTCACGCCCCGGAGGTCCAAGTCCGGGCGGACGAGCTCGGTGAGCGACGAGTCCACGCTGATCCCGGTCGCCCAGAGGTCCGCCACCAGCTCCTCGTTCCGCTCCATCTCCGGCAGCTTCGGCGGCTCTGCACCTGTGACCATCCCGGCGAGCTGGCCGGGCTTGGCCGCGGCCACAGCTCCTGCTGACCACAGGGCGCCCCGGCGGCCCTCCCGGCCGAGCCGAGCCAGCGCTCCGGCCGTCGCGAGTGCCTCGAGATGCCCTGCGTTGAGCTCCGCCCGGCGCGACAGGTCCTCCAGGTCGACATACGGCGCACCGGCGGCGATGCGCTCCGCCACGTCGTCACCGATCGAGCGCACCGAGGAGAGGCCGAGGCGGAGCGCCGCGGTCGTCGCGCCTTTGCTCACTGGCTCGAGGCTCGCGACCGCACCGCTCACGTTCACCTCGGCGCGGCGCACGGTCACCCCGTGCCGGCGAGCGTCCGCGACGAGCGTGCGCGGTGCCCAGAACCCCATCGGTTGGGAGTTGAGGAGCCCCGCACAGAACGCTGCCGGGTAGTGGAGCTTCAGCCACGACGACGAGTAGACGAGGTAGGCGAAGGACACGCTGTGGGACTCCGGGAAGCCGAAGTTCGCGAACGCCGCCATCCGGCTCCACAGCTCGTCGGCCACGTCGCCGACGATGCCGCGAGTGGCCATCCCGGCGTAGAAGCGACCGCGGAGCGCCTCCATGCGCAAGGCCGAGCGCTTCGAGCTCATGGCCTGGCGGAGCTGGTCGGCCTCGGCCGGTGAGAAGCCGGCGACGTCGATCGCCATCTGCATGAGCTGCTCCTGGAACAGCGGCACCCCGAGAGTCTTCTTCAGCGACGGCTCGAGGAGCGGGTGGAGGTAGGTCACCTTCTCCTTGCCGGCCCGCCGCCGCAGGAAGGGGTGGACCGAGCCACCCTGGATCGGACCGGGCCGGATGAGGGCGACCTCGATGACGAGGTCGTAGAAGGTCCGGGGTCGAAGCCGCGGCAGCGTCCCCATCTGCGCCCGGGACTCCACCTGGAACACCCCAACCGTGTCGGCCGCGCAGAGCAGGTCGTAGACAGCGGGCTCCTGCGGCAGCTCGGCGAGGTCGACCTCGACCCCGTGGAACTCGGTGACGAGATCGACGGTGCGGTGCAGGGCCTCGAGCATCCCAAGTCCGAGCAGGTCGAACTTCACGAGGCCTGCCGCCGCGCAGTCGTCCTTGTCCCACTGGAGCACCGTGCGGCCGGGCATCGTCGCCCACTCGACCGGGCAGACCTCGGCGATCGGGCGGTCGCACATCACCATGCCGCCCGAGTGGATGCCGAGGTGGCGCGGGAAGCCCTCGAGCCGGGTCGCGAGCTCGACCACATGGTCGGGGATGTCGTTCGTTCGTTGGCCGAGGTGGTCGGTCTCCCCCGCCGCCGCGGCGACCCGGCCGCGGCGTTCGAGCTGCTTCGACCATCGGTCGACGGTACCCATCGGGTAGCCGAGCACGCGGGCGGCGTCGCGGATCGCCGAGCGGGGCCGGTAGGTGATGACATTCGCGACCTGCGCCGCGCGGTCGCGGCCGTGGCGCTCGTAGACGTACTGGATCACCTCCTCCCTGCGCCCGCTCTCGATGTCGAGGTCGATGTCGGGCGGCCCGTCGCGCTCGGTCGACAGGAAGCGCTCGAAGAGCAGGCCGAGCGAGACCGCGTCCGCGAGCGTGATCCGGAGCGCGTAGCAGACCGCCGAGTTCGCGGCCGAGCCGCGCCCTTGGCAGTAGATACCGCTCCGCCGGCAGAACTCGACCAAGTCCCAGACGACGAGGAAGTAGCCGGGGAAGCCGAGGTGCTCGATCACTCCGAGCTCGTGGTCGATCTGCGCCCACGCGCCGGGGGCCCGCTCCGCGCCCCGCGGGCCATAGCAAGCGGTGGCGCCCTCCTCGGTGAGGTGGCGGAGGTAGGCCATGTCGTCCATGCCGTCAGGGAGCGGGAACGGCGGCAACCCCGGGGCGACGAGCTTCAAGTCGAACGTGAGCTCCGCCGCGAGCTCGGCGGTGCGCTCGACCGCTCCGGGGTAGCGGCGGAAGCGCCGGGCCTGCTCCGCGGGCGAGCGCAGGTGCGCGGACGGCCCCGGCGGCAGCCAGCCGTCGAGGTCGTCGAGCGAGTGCCGGGAGCGGATCGCCGCTAGCGCGCACGCAAGCGGATGGCCGGTGGGACTCGCGTAGTGGGCGTTCGCTGTCGCCACGAGCGGTACACCCCGGTCGGTCGCAAGGACGGCGAGAGCGTCGTTGCGCGCCGAGTCGAGCGGCTCGTCGTGGTCCCACAGCTCGACGGCGACGTTGTCGCGTCCGAAGGTGGCGGTGAGCTCGTCGAGTGCCCGGCACGCGGCACGCGGGCCGTCGGTCACGAGCGCCGCGGGCACGGCCCCCTTCCGGCACGCGGTGAGGGCGAGCAGATGGCCTCCGGCCGCCGCGGCGATAGCTTCGAGCGAAAAACTCGGCCGGCCCTTCTCGCCGCCGGCGAGCTGGGCCGCGGCGATCGCGGTCCCGAGACGCGCGTAGCCTTCGGGGTCCCGGGCGAGGAGGACGAGGTGCTGGCCCGGCGGGTCCGGCTCGCCGACCGGGCGCTTCGCGATCCCGAGGGTCACCTCTGCGCCGAAGATCGTCGGCACGCCGAGCTGGCGGGCGGCCTCGGCGAAGCGGACGACGCCGTAGTAGCCGTCGTGGTCGGTCAGCGCGCACGCGGCGAGCCCGAGGCGAGCCGCCTCGACGACGAGCTCCTCAGGCGACGACGCGCCGTCGAGGAAGCTGAAGTTCGAATGGCAGTGCAACTCGGCGTACTCAACCATGCGGCACTCCCGCCGCGCAGGCGACGTCAGTCATAGGTCGCCTCGATCCACCACCGACCGGACTCGGTGTAGACGAGGTGCGCCTCCTCATCGGCCGTCAGCAGCTGGAAGCGGGCGCGCCGGCGCCGCGCCCTCGGATCCCAGGTCCGCTCGTCGACGAGCCACGGACCGGCCCAGCCCGCGAGACCGACCCACGGACCACCGCCGATCGCGACGAGCGCCGGGTCACCGGAGATACGGCCGCGCGACAGCACCCGGACCGGCTGGCCGTCGGCATCGACGAGCTCCGCGGGGACCGGCTCCCGATACACGATCGCCGGCGCGGGCGCGGGGTCCCGTCCCGGGAAGGGCCCGGCGGGAAGCTCCGGTACCGGCTCGCCCCACGGGACGAGGACGACCCGCTCGGCCGGTCCCCGGCCGCCCCGGACGACGGCCGTGAAGACCGCATCCGGACCGAGCATCCCCCGTAGCCGGTCGAGCCCACGCATCGCACGCTCGTCCGCGTCGGAGCGACCACCGAAGAGCTGGAGCTGGCGACCGTGCGCCGGCACCACCTCGTCCGCCACGAGCCGCAGCCACGAGATCCCCGCCGTCGGCGCCGGCTCGGGCGCGCTTCCCGACAGCCAGCCCTCGAGCTGCCAGCGCAGGCGCTCGACGATCGTCGGGGTGGAGAAGCGGTCGTCGGCCCGCCACCGGCGGCTCAGCGCCTCGCCGTGCTCCGTCTCGGCCTCGATGACGAGCCGGGTACAGGCGAGGAAGCGCTCCCCGAGGACCACGGCAAGCTCGTCGGCCAGTGACCGTCCGGCAAAGGCCGCCACGTCGACACGTTCGGCCGGCGGGTCGAACTCGGTGCGGACGGACAGCTCCTCCGCGGGCGCCTGGGCGTCGAGGCTCTCGCCGTCGAGGCCGCGTGACCGGCGGTGGGCCAGCTCACCGGCCGGTCCGAAGCGCCGGGCGACCGCGTGCGTGGGCAGCGCCGCGAACGCCCCGAGGGTCGGCAGGCCCAGCCGGACGAGCAGGCCGGCGAGGTCCGGGTCGCCGAGGACCTCGACACCGTGCGGGGCGAGGAAGGTCGCGGCCTCGCCCCGCGGGACAAGGAGGCCGTGGTGGGCCGCGAGCGTGGCGGTGAAACGGCCGTCCGCGATCCCGACCCGGAGCGCCCCGCGGTGCTGCTCGGGGAGCGCCGATCGAGCGACGGCCGCCACCTCCCGGCACAGCGCCTCCTCGCCGCCGAGGTAGCGCGCCGGTCCGCGCACGTCAAGCGCGAGCGACCCGGGCTCGGTGACCTCGACGAGCGGCGTGAGAGTTGCGACCGCGGCGGCCACCGGCTCGAAGGCGCGTGCCTCGGTGGCCCGGTCCCGGCCGACGACGGCAAGCCCGGGACAGCAGTGCTCGGCCTCACGCTTTCGCTGCCCGGTCGCGACGCCGAGCTCGGCCGCGCTCGCCGAGGCGGCCACCACCCGGTGGTCCTCGATGACTGCCACCGGCTCCTCGTCGCCATAGCCGAGCGCAGCGACCGGCCAGCGTGGACAGAAGGCGACAAGGACCCGCACCAACCTGGCCGTGCTCATCGAAGGCTCGTTCCGTGCTCCACCGACCGCTAGGCGATTCACCCCACGGTCGTGGACTGTACCGAACGTATGTTCGTCACCGCGCAGCGCCGGGAGCTGCACCGACCGCGCGACTGCCCAGCTCAATGGCTACGTCACGGCGCCAGATCTTCTCGCCCCGGTGCTCCCGAGCCGCCGCTGTTGGAACCGACGGGTCCTAGCTGGAATGGGGTCCAAGCGTCCTTGGTGCCGGCATGCCGCCAGGCAGTACAGTGCCGAACGTATGTTCGCCACTGCGTGGGACGAGGGGCTCGACGACGCCCAGCTCGCGGCCGTCGGCCACACCGGCTCGCCGCTCGTCGTCATCGCCGGGGCCGGCACCGGGAAGACCCGCACCCTCACCGCGCGCGTCGCCCGCCTCCTCGAGCGGGGGGTGGCACCCGAGCGCATCCTGCTCCTCACCTTCACGAGGCGCGCCGCCGACGACATGCTCGCCCGGGCCACCGCGCTCGCGGGCCGGGCGGACCTCGGCCGGCGGCTCCGCGGTGGGACCTTCCACGCCGTCGCCCACCAGCTCGTGAGCGCCTGGTCACAGCCGCTCGGCATCGGCGAGGGGTTCTCTGTGCTCGATCCGGCCGACGCGACCGACGTGATGGACCTGCTCCGCGACGAGCACGGGCTCACCGGGACCGGGACGCGTCTTCCGAAGCCGGCGACGCTCGTCGACGTCTACTCGCGCTGCGTGAACACCGGGCGGGTCGTGGCCGAGGTCGTGACGAACGACTTCCCCTGGTGCGAGCCGCATGTCGACGCGATCTCGACGCTCTGCCGGGCGTATGTGGCCCGCAAGCGCGAGCGCTCCCAGCTCGACTTCGACGACCTCCTCCTCTACTGGCGGGCCGCGCTCGCCGACGAGGCGATCGGGGCCGAGCTCGCAGCGATGTTCGACCACGTGCTCGTCGACGAGTACCAGGACGTGAACTCGCTCCAGGTCGACATCGTGCGAGGGCTCTGCCCGGACGGGCGCGGGCTCACCGTCGTCGGTGACGACGCCCAGGCCATCTACGGCTTCCGCGGCTCGGACGCCGCCCACCTCCATACCCTTGCCGCCACGCTCCCCGACGCGAGGGTCGTCCACCTCGAGCAGAACTTCCGCTCGCTCCAGCCGATCCTCGACCTCGCGAACCACGTCCGGCCGGCGCCTTCGCTCGACGGCGAGGTCCCCGGGGCGACCGTGTCGTTGCGACCGCTGACGCTGCGGGCGAGCCGCGAGGGTGGCACCCGGCCGACGTTCCTGCGCTGCTACGACGCGGCGTCCGAGGCCCGCGCGGTCGTGGACCGGATCCTCGGGCATCACGAGGCGGGCATGCGGCTTTCCGAGCAGGCGGTGCTCGTGCGCGCCGCCCACCACAGCGACCTGATCGAGCTCGAGCTCACCGCGCGCCGTGTCCCCTACCGCAAGTACGGCGGCCTCCGCTTCGTCGAGGCCGCGCATGTGAAGGACTTCGTCGCCACCGCGCGCCTGCTCGACAACCCCGCCGACGACATCGCCTGGTTCCGCCTGCTCCGCCTCCACGAAGGCATCGGTCCCGCTCGGGGCCGCCAGCTCCTCGAGACGCTGCCGCCCCGACGGCCGGTCGGACCGGAAGCCTGGGCCGAGACCGTCGCCGCGGCCCCGGCGCCTGCCCGCGTAGCGCTCAGTGCGACGATGGTCGCGCTCAACGGAGCACGCGACCTCGCCGGCGCCGGCGCGCGCAGCGCAGGGATCCTCGAGCTGCTCCGCCCGCTCGTCGCTGCTCGCTACACCGACGCCGAGGCCCGGCTCGGGGACCTCGACCGGCTCGCCGCAGCGGCTGCGGTGACCGACGACTTCGCGGCCTTCCTCGCCGAGGTGACGCTCGATCCCCCGGTGTCGAGCTCGGACTTCGCCGGGCCGCCGCACGTCGACGAGGACTTCGTGGTGGTCTCTACGGTGCACTCGGCGAAGGGGCTCGAGTGGCGCGTCGTCCACCTGCCGCACCTCGTCGACGGGTCGTTCCCCTCGGACATGGCGCTCCGGTCAAGTACCGGGCTCGCGGAGGAGCAGCGCCTCTTCTACGTCGCGCTCACACGGGCGCGCGACGAGCTGCACCTGTACGCGCCGCTGCGTATGCCCCACCACCGGCGAGCCGGTGACGATCGCCACTCGCTCGCCCAGCACAGCCGCTGGCTCGACGATCAGCTGCTAGCGCTGCTCGCCGTGCAGGAGCAGCCCTCACCGCGCACGCGGCTCGCGCCGCCCGGGGTCGACCCGGAGGCGGGAGAGATCGCGCCCCGGCGCGCGGCGGTCGCGGCAGCGCTCGACCTCGACGCGCTCTGGCGGTAGGGCGGGCTCGGCGCAGCGCTGTCGAAGCTCGCAGGCCGCTCGCGCGGCTACCCGACCGCGTAGGCCGCCGCGGGGACTGGCGCGTCCACCTTGACGGGCGCCGCCGGCGCGATGACCGGCGCGAGCGGACCGCTCGCTTCGGGGAGCACGAGCTGGGCCCGGTCGCCTCCGCCCGGCACCCGCCGGCCGGACGAACGGACCTGCAGCTCGCGGCTCGCAAGCCTGCCGTAGCCGGAGCCGAGGCCGTGCCAACGCACCGCGTCGGCGTGGAGCACGACGTCGAGCGGCTCCGGCCAGCGTGCCACCGCCGAACGCGGACCCGTCCTCGGGGGCTGCGCGACGATGAGCACCGCGCCACGCTCGCGTGTCCGGGATGCGAGCCGCCGGGCAAGGCCCGGCGCGGGCCGGCTCGGCGGGCAGAGGACGACGACATCGGTCGTGTCGACGAGCACGGCGGCGACCTCCCACCAGGCCGTGCCGGGGTCGGGCACGAGCGCGAGGCGGGCGAGCGGTACCCCGAGCTCCGCGGCGGCCTCGACGCCGAGCTCGGGCCAACCGAGCACTGCGCCCCACGCGCCACGGGCGAGCGGTTCCGCCAGCAGCGCCAGCACGAGCGCGCTCGCGCCGGCACCTCCCTCGCAGCCGAGCGAGCTTCCCCGGCGAAGGCCCCCACCGGGAAGGACCCGAGCGAGCGCCGGACTCACGGCGAGGCCCGCAGCGCCGTGAACGGACGCGCCGCGCGTCAGGGCTGCCGGGCCGCTGGGCCAGTCGAGCGCCGGGGAGGGCCTCACGACCGGGACACTATCGAACTGGTGTTCGGTCACAACCAGCCAGCGTGCTTCCTGGGGCCGGTGTTGTCACTGTGGCTAATGAGCCTCGATCAGCCTACGCGGACGCTTCGGCATCGAAGGCAATCCGCTCGATCAGTCCCGAGTCGTCGTTCGCCACGTTCCCCACCCGACCGCTAACCGGGTAGAAGTCCAAGGCCCCCTCGCTCGCTGGGCGGAGCAGGCTGACCAGCTCGTCGGCATCGTCGTTCTCGCGGTCGAGCCACACCTCGAGCGCCTCGCGCCCGAGGATCGCCGGCATCCGGTTGTGGACCATCGCCAGATCGCTCGGTGCGTCCGTCGTGACGATCGCGCACGACGGGACCCAGGACTCGGGGTCGTCGATCGGACGGGTGTCGTCGTGCCAGAACCGGTAGATGCCGGCGAGCGCGAGCGGCGCGTCGTCGGGCCGGCGGAAGAAGAACGGCTGCTTTCTCTTCGCCCGGCCGGATGCCGCGCGCCACTCCCAGTACCCGTCGGCCGGGAGCGCGACGCGGTGCCCCGTGACGAGCGCCTTGCGGAACATCCCCTTGTCCGCGAGCGTCTCGGCGCGCGCATTGATCGGCTTCCTCGGGTCTGAGGGGTTGCGCCCGGGAGGTATGAAGCCCCAGTAGAAAGGGCGGAGGTGCCGGACGCCGTCCCGGTCACCGACCAGCCCGAGCACGTCGGTCCCCGGGGCAACGTTCCAGCTCGGACGCCACCCGTCGACGATGGCCGGATCCAACACCGCGTCGAACAGCTGGGCCAGCCGATCCGGTGGCGTAGCGAGGACGAAGCGGCCGCACATGCGAGCAATGGTAGGGCCGCCGCAACGCCTCCAGACGCGCGTCCGCCGCGATACACAGCGCTGCACTCAGTTGGTCGAGCAGGCCGTGAACGGGCACGAGAAGGAGCTCCCGCGACCGCCGCGCGAGCACCGCGAACGTCCCCGCGTCGATCTGTCGCGCGAGCCGGAAGACGATCCGTCGCTCCGAGGAGGCGATGACCCCCTGCACGGCGCTCGGTGCTCCCGTCGCGAGGATGTGACGCCACCAGACGAGCGAGCCGACGGCGACGAGGAAGACCGCGCCAAGAAGCCCGACCGCGAGGTGGGTGACGAAGCCGGTGAGGAACAGCGGAGCGGCGACCGAGAGAATGTGCGCGACCCCGAGCTTGGGGAAGCGCTCGGCGGCGAGCAGCAGTGCCCCGCCGAGGTAGGCCGGTAGGGCGAGCGCGAACAGCAGTCCGTACTTTCGGAAGAGCGCGACGAAGACGCTGCTGTTCAGTCGAGCAACGTCGACCGGTCGAAAGGCACGCCATTCCTCCATGAGACGGATGTAGTACGCCGACGCTGTGTCAAGAGAAAGACCTTATCGAATAAGGACGACGGACGATATCCATAGTTGACCGTGGATGTCCGTCAATGTCCATTGCGGTCCGGATGCAGAACGTGCCACGGGTGGGAGGCGCGGCCTCAACCGAGGATCGCGAACAAGTCTGCGATGACCATCTCGCCGGCAGCCTCGACCTCGTACTCGTCCGGCCAGTCAGACACAAGAGGGCGGAGGTCGTTGCGGAAGTCAGCGCGCGCCAGCTTCAGGCGGAGGTTTTGCTCGGCCAGTCGCGCCGAGTAGCCGTCCGGCCCTTGTGCAGGCAGGTGCCGCCCCGGAAGGCGAGCTCGCGGCCGAGGTAGGGGTCGTTTGCGATCTCGACGATGAGGCGCGCGAGGACGAGGTCCTGCTCGACCTGCTCGAGGGTGGGCCAGCGGACGTGGGACGACCACTCGACGATGTTCGCCTGCGGGATCACAGGTCGGGCTCGACGTCGGTGTTCACGAGGACGTTCCAGCGCGCGTCGAGCTCGCCCGATCGAGGACCTCCGGCATCGAGTGGCGTCGGCTCGCTCCGTCTCCGGGCGTGTGGCACCAGCGGATCGGTCTCGATCTCCGTGCCGAGGTGTCGCGCGACGTGATCGAATAGCCATCCGGTGCGTTGTACGACCGCAAGCGGGTAGGTCGTGGCCGCGCGCGTCAGCTTCCCGAAATCGAGATGGCCGCTGCTCACCAGGTCGGCCGCGACCGTGGCGACGTTCGAGAGACCACCGCCGTGCTTGGGCGATGCGACAAGGTCGAGCACCGTCACCTCCCGGGTCGCGACCCGCATCGTGCCCGTCGGGGTGCTCGAGATGTCGACAGGACGGTCTGCCGCTCGGACATCCTTGATGAACTCGAGTGCGACGCGGCCGAAGGAACGATCTCGTACGCGAGCGGTCGTGACGACCTGGAAGACCTGGGGACGTTGGTGCGCCGCGCCGTGGACCTCAGCAGCCGACAAGAAGCCGACGTAGTAGGGGTGGTCGAGCGCGGCCATCAGCCGGTCGACGAAGTGCGTCGCCGGCACCGCGCCCCACGACCGGTACTCGGGCGGGATCGGGACGTAGGCGCCGCGCGTCGGGGAGAAGACCTGTCCCTTCTTGCGCAACCTCGCCATGAGAGGAGGGACCTGTCCCTGCGGGACATGGAGCAGCTCAGCGACCTCAGGCAGGTTGATCCAGTGCTGCCCGCGCGCGATGAGCTCGTCCGGCAAGTCGCTCGCCCGGATGTCCACCCTGGCGTCAGACATGTCACCAATATAGCGGACTTCACAATTTCCGTTACTCCGCTGACGACGCTACGAGAAGAGCATCAACCATTCGACTCGTGTCCTGACCAACACCGGTCGTTGGAGCTTTGCGTACGACAAGCGTCGGCATTCGCCAGCTCGGTGACCTCGACCGAGGCTCCAGATGGATCGGCTCACGCGGGCGCGGCAATGTCCGGAACGGCACTCGTTTGCTGTCGCGTTGTCGCCTTCGCCGCACCCCTCGCGATCTGCTTCGAGAGCGCGGACGCGATCGCGACGTCCCGTTCTCGGGTCGCGTGCTGGTAGATGAGCGCGGCCCGTGGCTGTGGGCCTGTCCCATCCGGTTCATGAGCTCCTTCGTGCTCGCCCCCGTCGACGTACTGGTAACCAGCGATCTTCAGAGGTTGTCGAATAGCGACAGAGATCCAGCTATTCGTCACACTCCGCGATCACCGCTGTGCAGGAGTTCGGCGGCGTAGCTGTCCCAGTCACCTCCGGCTGCCTTGACCCACCGGACGGCGGTGAGCGGAGTGAGGTTGAGGGCTCGGACAAGCACTGCGGCTGGCAGGGTGGCGGCCGGGTGGATCATGACGCCGTCGACGCGGTACCGCGCCCGCCATCGACCCGACGGCAATTTCCGGGTGCTTACCCACGGACTGCGAGACGTCTTTCCAGCCACGACGTCCAGGTCATCGCTGTGGCACGTATGTGGCACGGCGCCTCGTGGCATGAAGAAAGGGGACCCTCTCGGGTCCCCTTCTAGGTCATCTAACTGGACTTTCTCTGGAGCGGACGACGGGATTCGAACCCGCGACCCTCACCTTGGCAAGGTGACACCTAGGCGCAGGTCAACGTGCTAATATCGCCCCGTCGTGCACTTCATTTGCACCTAGGAGCGAAAGTGACCCGAGCGAGCACCACCACCACCTCGAAGCCGGCGGCGAAGCGCTCCCGCCGATCATTTGGCAATATCCGTCAACTTCCGTCCGGTCGGTGGCAGGCGTGGTACCGCCTCAATGGCGAGCAGCACACGGCCGACCACACGTTCCGCACGCAGACCGACGCCCGAGACTGGCTGACCACCGTGAGCGCCGACCTGTTGCGCGGCGTGACCCTGGTCGACGTCAG
>DAHXNN010000173.1 GCA_027365385.1 Acidimicrobiaceae bacterium
CTCGACCCGCGCGGGCCGGTCGGGCTCGGCGTCGAGGTCAACGTCGACTATGTCTCTGCCTGTGTCGTCGATCTCGCAGGCGAGGTACGAGCCTCGACCGTTCTCGCAAGCGAGAACAGGGGGATCGACGCGCGCGAGGTCTGCGAACGCGCCGCACGGCTCGCTCGGTCGCTGCTCTCCTCGCCGCCCGTGAGCGGCCTGCGCCTCGCTGGCCTCGGCGTCGCTCTTCCCGGTCTCGTCGACACGACGGGCGTGCTCCGGCGAGCACCCAACCTGCGCGATCTCGAAGGCATCGCAGCGGCGGCCGTGATCGCCGAGCTGCTCTCAGAGCCAGCGCCGACCGTCGCTTGCGGGAACGAAGCCAACCTCGCGGCTCTCGCCGAGCTCTGGTTCGCCGACCACGAGGGTCGGGAGGACTTCGTACGCGTGTCCGGCGAGATCGGCGTCGGTGCAGGCATCGTCATCGGCGGGGAGCTCTGGCAAGGGACGAACGGTCTGGCTGGAGAGATCGGCCACGTGTTCGTCGATCCCGGGGGTCCCCGGTGCACCTGTGGCGCTCGGGGCTGCCTGGAGCACGTCGCCGGTCAAGAGGCGCTCCTACGAGCCGCAGGCGCATACGGTGGTCCTGCCACCGCCCTCGGCTCCGGGCTCGGCTCGGTGCACGAGCTCGTCACTCTCGCAAGAGGTGGGGACGGCGCCACACTCGACGCGCTCGAACGAGCGGGGACCGCTCTCGGGGTCGCCCTCGCGGCAGTCGTCAACGTCGTCGACGTCCCTGTCGTGATCCTCGGCGGTCTGTACGCCGACATCGCTCCGTGGCTTGCGAGGGCCCTTGTCCGCGAGCTCGAGCAGCGCGTCGTCAGCTACCCGTGGGCACCGACCGAGGTGGCGGTCTCCTCGCTCGGCGCCGGAGCCGCGGTGCGCGGGGCGGCCGGCCTCGCAATCCGGGCCGTCCTCGACGACCCGGCAAGCTGGCATCCTGACACCCCGTGACCGGCGCCGGCACGGCCGGCGGGGGGAGCGGCCGGCCACGACCGACGGGCTGACGAGGATCAGCGGCGATGGCGCTCGGGGACAGGGCGCTCGGGGACAGGGCGCTCGACGGGCCCGACGTAGCTGCTAAGCGGCCGGATGAGCGCGTTGCCCGCGAGCTGCTCCATGACGTGCGCAGTCCAACCTGTCACGCGGCTCATGACGAAGATCGGCGTGAACGTCGGGATGTCGAAGCCCATCAGCTGGTACGAGGGTCCCGTCGGATAGTCGAGGTTGGGATGGATGCCCTTCTCCGCAAGCATCGCAGCCTCGAGACGGTCGTAGAGAGCCATGAGCCGGCCACCGTCCCGTAGGGCGGCGAGCTCGGCGAGCGCGTCACGCATCGTCGGCACTCGGCTGTCTCCGTGCTTGTAGACACGATGACCGAAACCCATGATCCTGCACTTCGACTCAAGCGCTTCGGCGAGCCAGGACTCGGCCCGCTCAGGGTCACCGATCTCGTCGAGCATCGTCATGACCGCCTCGTTCGCGCCGCCGTGCAGCGGTCCCTTCAGCGCCCCGACGGCAGCGGTGACGGCGCTGTAGACGTCCGACAGCGTCGACGTGACGACGCGCGCCGTGAAGGTCGACGCGTTGAAGCTGTGCTCGGCGTAGAGCACGAGCGAGACCTCGAAGCAGCGCACGATCTCGGGCTCGGGCACGGCGCCGAAGCACATGTGGAAGAAGTTCTCCGCATAGCCGAGGTCGGGGTCGGGGTCGATCGGCGGCTCGCCCCGCCTGCGCCGTTGCTCGGACGCGACGACTGCCGGCAGCTTCGCGAGCATCGCGATCGACTTCGCGAGGATCTCGGAGGGCGACTGATCGTCTTCGTGCGGGTCGAAGGCCCCCATGAGGCTCACCGCGGTGCGCAGCACGTCCATCGGATGGCAACCGAGAGGCAGGCGCCTGAGCATCCCGGCGAGCTGCGGATCGAGCTGGCGCGCCGAGCGCTCCGCCTCGCAGAACGCCTCGAGCTCGACGCCGCTCGGGAGCTCGCCGTGCCAGATGAGGTAGGCGACCTCCTCGAAGCTGCAGGACGCGGCAAGCTCCTGGACCGGATAGCCCCGATAGAGGAGAGAGTTCGTCTCCTCGTTGACCATCGAGATCGCCGTCGTGTCCGCGACGACTCCGACGAGACCTCGCCGCACCTCACCCCGCTCGACTGCCATCACCACCTCCTCCGTCCTCGTCTCCTCCGTCTTCGTCTCCTCCGTGCGCGTCGGCGGCAGCGACGTGCCGCCCGTCGAACAGGCGGGCGTCGAAGACGTCGTAGCCCTCGTAGTCGATCAGCTCGTAGAGCCGCTCCCGCGTCTGCATCGAGCCCACGAGCCCTTGCTGGCTCCCGTCGTCGAGCAGGCGGCGCAGGCCCTCCTCTACTGCGCCCATCGCAAGGCGCAGCAGCGTGACCGGGTAGATGACGAGGTCGATGCCGAGCGACTCGAGCACGTCGGCGCGCAGAAGGGGCGTCTTGCCGAACTCAGTCATGTTCGCGAGCAACGGCACGTCGACGGCCTCCCGGAAGGCCGCGAACTCCGCCTCGCTGGCGAGCGCTTCGGGAAAGACCATGTCCGCCCCAGCGTCGACGTACGCCTTCGCCCGCGTGATCGCGGCGTCGAGACCCTCGACAGCACGAGCGTCGGTGCGTGCGCAGACGACGAAGTCCGCGTCGCGCCGACCGGCAACCGCTGCTCGTACCCTGCGGACCATCTCCTCGACGCCGACGACCGTCTTGCCGTCGAGGTGGCCGCAACGTTTCGGCATCACCTGGTCCTCGACATGGCAACCGACCGCTCCGGCATCCTCGAGCTCCTGGACCGTGCGAGCGACGTTCATCGGCTCACCGAAGCCGGTGTCGGCGTCCGTCAGCACGGGAAGACCGGTGACTCGTGCGACCTGGCGTGTGTGTTGCACCAGCTCGCTCGACGACACCAGCCCGATGTCAGGTAGGCCCAGTCCGGCGGAGACGGCCGCTCCTGACACGTAGACGCCGTCGAATCCGACCTGCTCCGCGAGCATCGCCGTCAACGCGTTGAACGCTCCCGGGAAACGGAGAAGTCGCCCGGAGCCGAGGCGAGCCCGGAACCTCCGGCGACGCTCCGCCACCGAGACGGGTGTCCCGAGCATCACAACAGCCCTCCGCCCGCGGTGACCGTGAGGTCGGCGACCGCCTCCACGCCGAGCGAGCCGAGATCCGCCGGGCCGAGCTCCGCGAGCGACTCGCACGCTGCGAGGAAGCGCTCCTGCTCGAACGGGGCGACGACGCCCTCGGCGAGAAGTCGGAACTTCTCGATGTACTGCGGGCGGTCGAACGGATGCACCCCGAGAGGGTGGGCGTCCGCGACCGCCATCTCGTCCTCGACGACCAAGCCGTCGGAGAGCTCTACCACGATCCTGCCTCCGAACGCCTTCTCGGTCGGGTCCGACGCATGGTAGCGACGCGTCCACTCCGTGTCCTCGACGGTCGAGATCTTGTGCCAGAGCGCGACCGTCTCTGGTCGCGACGCGCGTCCCGGGGCATAGGAACGCTCGTGATGCCACACTCCATCTTCAAGCGCGACCGCGAGGATGTACATGAGGGAGTGGTCAAGCGTCTCTCGAGTCGCCAGCGGATCGAGCTTCTCGGGGTCGTTCGCGCCCGTGCCGATAACGTGGTGCGTGTGGTGGCTCGTATGGACCGTCACCCTCGCGATCCGTCCAAGGTCCGGGAGCCTGGTGCGCAGTCGGCGGGCAAGGTCAACGAACGCCTGCGCCTGGTATTCGGCCGAGTAGGCCTTCGTGTAGGTCTCGAGTATCGCCCGCCGGGGCTCCCCGCGCTCGACGAGAGGAACGAGATAGCACGCGTCGGGACCGTCGAGTAGCCGCGCGACGACACCGTCCTCGCCCTCGTAGATCGGCTCGGGAGACGTCTCGCCGCGCATCGCCCGGTCGACCGCTTCGATCGCCGTCTTGCCGGCGAAGGCCGGAGCGTACGCCTTCCACGTGGAGATCTCGCCTTTGCGCGACTGGCGCGTAGACGTCGTCAAGTGGAGCGACTGCCCGATGGCCTGGAACACGACCTCCGTCGGCAGGGCGAGCAGCGACCCGATGCCCGCTGCCACCGAAGGACCGAGGTGTGCGACGTGATCGATCTTGTGCGCGTGGAGGCTGATCGCCTTCGAGAGGCTCACCTGCACCTCGTACGCCGT